>NZ_CP099997.1:3000000-3300000 GCF_024138145.1 Natronosalvus halobius
GAAACGACCGAACGTACCGGCTCGACGACCTCAGAGCCGACGAGGAGGCGACGCCCGAACGCGACTCCTACCGATCGGTGTTGAGCGCGCCGATCGGTGACCGCGGCATCTTCCAGGCGGTCTCGACGGACGTGGGTGCGTTCGATCGGGCCGACCAGGAACTGACCGAGTTGTTGCTCTCGCACGTCTCTGACACGCTCGACCGCCTCGCGTTCGAAACCCGACTCAAGGCGGAACGCGACCGCTTCGCCGCGCTCTTCGAGAACGTCCCCGATGCGATCGTCAGCACGAAGCGCGTCCCCGACGGTCCGATCGTCGAGCAGGTGAACCCGGCGTTCGAGCGAATCTTCGGGTACGAGGAGTCCGAACTGCTCGAGAAACCGCTCGACTCGTTCATTGTACCCCCCGATCGCTTCGAGCACGCCCAGGAGATCAACGAACGCGGGACGCGAGGGGAAGCCGTCGAGGCGGAGGTCAAGCGTCGAACGAGCGACGGGCTTCGCGACTTCATGATGCGGGTCGTCCCGATGGACACGAACGGCTCGACCGACCGAGCCTTCGGCCTCTACACCGACATCACGGCCCAGAAACAGCACCAAAAGCGCGTCGAGATCCTGAACCGCGTCCTCCGACACGACCTGCGAAACGGCATGAACATCATCAACGGCTGCGCGGAGATGCTTGCGGAAGCCGTCGAGGACGAGGACGACCGGGACTTTGCCGAAGCGATCCAGGAACGGGCGGGCGAACTCATCAGCCTCGCCGAAAAGACGCGAGCGGTCGAACGAACGCTGGACCGTGACGGCGCAGCGGCCGGCCCCGTCGACGTCGTCGACTGCGTCGAAACGGCCCTCGGCCGAATCGACGCGGAGTACCCGGCCGTGGACATCGGCTGTGCGCTCCCCGACCGGGCGCACGCTCGCGCCGACGAACTCCTCGGGGACGCGATCTTTCACGTCCTCGAGAACGCCATCGAACACAGCGACCGGGCGGAACCGACGATCGAGATCGGTCTCGAGGTGGACGACGACGACACGCTTACGCTCACAATCGCCGACGACGGCCCCGGCATTCCCGGGGAGGAACGGGCGCTCTTGCAGGAAGACGAAGAGATCACCCAGCTCCGCCACGCCAGCGGGCTCGGACTGTGGCTCGTCAACTGGGTGATCACCCAGTCCGGCGGGCAGTTGACCTTCCAGGAGAACGATCCCCGGGGGACCGTCGTCAGGATGCAGATCCCGACGGCAGACGTACCGACGAGGTCAGCGTCGATCGACGGTACGGCGACGAGCGACTGATTCGAGGGGCCACGACGGCGATTCGAGAGCCACAACGGCTTTAGTAAGTGGGAATCGATCGCTATTATCATGGATACCCCCAATATGTCGCTCCTGCTGGTCGGTTCGCCCCCCTGCAGGGACGACCTCACGTCCGTACTGTCGAAGGCGGGGTGGTCCGTACGAACCGAATCGACTGTCGAGGATGCGCGCGCGCAACTCGTGGCGGATTCGTCGGACTCGGTCGACTGTCTCCTCGTGGCGACGGATTCGCCCCACGAGACAGTTTCGACGCTCGAGGAGGCTCGACCACTGGTTCCGGTTCTGGCGTTGCTTCCTGATTCTGATTCTAATTCTAATTCCAATTCTAATTTCGATTCCAATTCCTCCCTCACCACCGATCCCATCACCGACCCCGGTCCAGACCCAGACCCCGCCAACAAGCCCACTTCCAACCCGGCCGCGATTCTGGAGGCAGGGGCCACCGATTACGTCGTCCAGGCGGGACCGATCGAGGCGTGGGGTCCGCTCCTCTGCCGGCGACTCGAGGTGGCTCGAGACCACGTCCTGGAACGGATCGCCTCGCGTGCCCTGTACGACGGAGCTCACGGAACCGACGCGGCACTTCACTGCCTGTTCGACGCGAAGTTACGACACGTCGTCGCTGTCGGCGGGGCGCTCGGTCGCGGCCTCGAGGCGTCGTCGCTCGAGGGCGTTGCGATCGACGAGCTGGCAGCCGACGGGTCCGTCGACTCGGACGACCGCTCCGAGACCGGCCTGGACCCCGGGGCCTGCACCCACCTCGAGGCCAACTACGTCGCCGCACTCGAGGGAACTGCTCGTCGGCGGGAGTTTCGACTCCGTGGACGGCCGTACGCGGTCGAAACGATGCCCGTACCGGACCTCGAGGGGCGATTCGGCATCGCCCGATACCGACCGGTACCGGAGACGACCCCCCGGGAGACCCGGGACAAACTCGATCGCCTTTCGGCAATCGCTTCGGAACTCGACGAGTACGACGACGAGTCTCTCATCTGTCGACGGACGGTCGAAACTGCTGCCGAGGTCCTCGAGTTCGACGCGTGTTCGATCACCGAACGGGTGGACGACGAACTCGTCCCGCTCGCGGCGGCCGCGTCGGACCCATCTCAGTCACTCGAATACCGCTCCGCCGACGACGGAATCGCCGGGGAGACCCTTCGCCGGGGTAAATCGATCGTCGTCGACGACATTCGCGACGACCCGGTCGCCCGATCGACCGACGATCGCTACCGGTCTGGGCTCTCGATCCCGGTCGGCGAGTTTGGCGTGTTCCAGGCGGCGTCGATCGAGCCTCGTGCCTTCAGCGATACCGATCGCGAACTCGCCGAACTGCTCGTCTCCAACGCCACCCACGCGATCGAACGGGTTCGCTACGACCGGACGATCACCCGCGAACGCGACCGCTTCGCGGCACTCTTCCAGAACGTGCCGGATGCAGCGGTCCAGTACGTCGTCGAGACGGACGAGTCCGGCGAGCCCGAACCCATCATCGAAGCCGTCAACGCGGCGTTCGTGCGGCTGTTCGGTTACGAGCCGGTGGACGCCATCGGCCAGTCGACGTGCGACCTGCTGGTCCCGGACGACGACGAGGCGCTCGAGGCCGCTCGGTCGCTCTACAACACCGTCGCCCAGGGTGAACGCCTCGAGGCGGAGGTAACCCGACTGGGCGTCGACGGACTCGCCCCGTTCTTGCTCCGGAGCGCCCCCGTAGGAACCGACGGCGACGACCAGCGCGGCTACTTCATCTACACTGACATCGGCGAACTCGTCGAGCGCGAACGCCAACTCGAGCGCCAGAACGAACGCCTCGATACGTTCGCCTCGGTCGTCAGTCACGACCTGCGAAACCCGCTGTCCATCGCCAGCGGCTACCTCGAGACGGCCCTGGACACGGGGAACCGCGAGCACCTTCACGTCGTCGCCGAGGAACACGAACGAATGTACGACATGATCGAAGACCTGCTGCAACTGGCTCGCCAGGGCGACTCGATCGGCGACATCGAACCCATCGACCTCGAGGCCGTCGCCGAGCGCTCGTGGGACGGCGTCGACACCGCCGACGCGACCCTGTCGATCGAGTCGGTGCCAGTGGTCGAGGGCGACGCCGACCGCTTACAGCACCTCTTCGAGAACCTGTTTCGAAACGCGGTCCTTCACGGAGGCGACCAGGTCTCCGTTACTGTCGGGACCAGCGAGGGCGGCTTCTACGTCGAAGACGACGGCCCGGGCATTCCGGACGCATTGAAAGACGAGGTCCTGGAGATGGGCGTCTCGACGGCCAAAGGACAGGGCGGAAACGGGTTCGGGCTGGCGATCGTTTCCGAAATCGCGGCGGCACACGGGTGGCGCGTCGACGTCGTCGACGGCACCGATGGCGGCGCTCGCTTCGAGATTTCGATTGACGAGAGTCGACACGGTGGCCTCGAGTCGCTGACCGGCGGGGCTGGTGATCGGAACTAATGATCGACATCTCGGTGATCGATACGACTATCCGTGCGACCGACCCGGCCGACAACAGCGTCGAACTCGACGTCGTCGGCTGGGATCGCATCGACAATCACTACACCTTCGTCGAACCGGTCGACGACGTGATCTCTGCTCGTGTATCCGAACTGACGCTGCCAGCGAACTTTCCACTCCTCTCGGAAGTCTTCGCCGACGGTACCTCCCGTCGACGCGCCGCCATCGACGACGAAAGCCGACTCGATATCGATTCCGGCTCGTACCAGATGTTGATCGAGACGCCGGTCCAGGTGACGATCCGGTTCGACGGCGAGGCCACGATCAGGTCCACCGACGGCGAACTCACGATTTCGTTTCCCCACCCACAGCGAGTGAGCGTCGGCTTCACGACCTGGCTCAAACGCCCGCGAGAGACGATCACCGTCCCACGAACGCCCGAGGGGATCGCGACGGGACTCTCACACATGTCGGCGTCGATTCGAGCGTCTAATTCGCAAAAAGTCACGGCCATGAACCGACCTCACCCGCCGAGAATCCGATACGGTGACTCGCTTGAGGTACCGGATGCCGTTCGCAATCGAACCCCCGAAACCGGAATCGAACTGCGGGTTCCATCCAGTCTCGAGTACCTGTTTTCTGCCGCCCCGCTCGTCTACTATCTGGGGGCCAGGATTCGCCTCGAACCCGGCGATCCCGTCCTCTCGATCGACGGTACGGAACGGTACCGGTTCGAGTCGATGCCGGGGTTCCAGTACCAGTGTGCGTCCCTGCTCAGACGCGTGTTCCTGCTCGACATGCTGGTGCGAAGCGATCAGCACACCGAGACTCCATCCCAGGAACTCGACTTGCTCTCGCTCCTCGAGTTCGATCCCGCTACTTGCGTCGACCTCGAACCGGGCCCCCAGCTCGCGTACTACCTTGAGGCCGACTTCGAGCGAATCAGCCACGCCCTGCCGGACTGGCACTTCGTCGGCTACGTCGAGCCAACGCTGGATCACGTCGAGGCGATCCCATACCTGCTCCAGTACCTGGCGACGATCTACCATCCTGCGGCCGTGCCGGGATCGACGTCCGGCGGCGAGGCACATCGACGCTGGCAACGGGCACCCGACACCGTTCCACGGCGACTCGTCGAGGGCGGTCCTCACGGGAGCGCCGCGGTCTGGATGGCCGACGGCGCGCCGCCGGATCCGACGCTGTTTCGCGCATCGCCGGCGGGCTTCGTTAACCGGCCCGAGTACGTCGACCGCGCGGAAACCGCCGGAAGCGTCGTCGTCGTCTGCAACGACGCGAGTCGAACCGACGAGTGTGGGGCTGCCGTGAATCGTTACCGCGCCACCGGCCCCGCAGACATCGACCTCGAGGTTCGCACCGACCTCTCGTGTGCCGACCTGCGCGAGCAATTCGAACGGGGGGCCGACTTCCTGCACTTCGTCGGCGACTGTCGAGACGGACTGTCGTGTCCAGACGGCACGCTACGACTCGAGACCCTCGACCAATCACACGTTCGGCTCTTCTTCCTCGACGGGTACGATTCGCTCGAGGCAGGCGAGACCTGCATCGAACGCGGGAGCGTCGGCGGGTTCGTCCGGGGAACGGGCGAACTGAATCCGGCCTACCGCGAGCGACTGCTCGGACTGTTTGCCCAGGGACTCACCGTCGACCAGACGGTTCGATACGCCGCTCTCCCTGCCGACGAGCGAGGAGACGTTATCGCACTCGGCGACGCCCATCAGCAACTCGCGAGAATGTTGAACCTCTACTGCGTCCCCGCCGTCGTGGAAGCCCGTGACGCGCTCACCTACCAGGTGGAGGCCTATCCCTACATTCCCGAGGCTGGCTTCATCTGGCGACCGGGGCCGCTCAATGTCGAACCCCGACTCTGTAGCAATCCGTTCCACGTGACCATGTCGGGGGTGCAGTTCGAGTCACTGGTCGAGTTCGAGAACTTGCTGCCCATCGAGGGCGACACCGTCTACTGGGACTCGAGTCGGGGCCTGTTCTACCCGCTGTTCTGACACTGTCGCTCTGCTTTCCCGCTACCTTGTGAGCGGCTGGTTGAACCCCGTCTCGAGGTCGAGAACGGCCTCCCAGGTCGCCTCACACTCACACGAAACTTGCTCGAACACCGACGGGTCCTGTCGCAGGTCGAAGTCCTTGATCGCCTTCTGGACGAGGTCGTCGCACTCCCCGCAGTTGTGGGCGCCGCGGTCGGTGCCGTGGCCGACGGGGTCGGAGACGACGATGCCCGCCACGTCGGCCGTCCGCTCGAGGACGGCGGCGACCGACCAGAGCCACGGCGGGCGGTAGCCATCCTGGAAGTAGAGGTCGTCGACCATGGTGTAGCGCTGGACGTTGCAGGGGTTCATCGAGACGGTGTGACAGCCGTCGACGGCCAGGCAGCGTTCGACGGAGGCGACCATGTCCTCGAGGGCCTCCGATTCGGTGAGGAAGGGGGGTTTCATGAGGAGGTAGGCTTTGATGCCGGCGCCGCCGGTTTCACCGGTTTCGCCTGTGCTGTCAGTTTCGTTGCCTGTGGCGTCAGGTTCGACGTCGACATCGACATGGGCATCAACATCGGTTTCGGCGCCACCAGCCTTGTCCGCCGCGACCGCTTCCGCACAGGCGTCCTCGAACGCCTCGAAGTCGAAGTACTTGTTCACGCAATCGCGGCGAACCCGATCGGTCGCCGTCTCGAGCCCGATCGCCACGTCGGTCTGGAGGCCGTATTGCGTGAAGTCCCCGATCTTCTCGCGGTCGACGAAGTCGGGCAGGGACTCTAGTACGATGCGCTCGCGGTCACCGAAGGTTTCGGCGATAGCCTTGCGGGACTCGGCGCTCACCTCGCGCTCGTCGAGGAACGACCCGGAGGTGTAGATCTTGATCAGCGGCGCGGGTTCGTTGGCCTCGTCGGCTTCGTGATCCAGACAGACCTGGATCTGGTCCATCAGCGCCTCGTGGGGGACCGTCCCGCCGTCGACGCTCTCGGCGACGTAGCCACACATCGTACAGCCGCCCGCCCGCGCCCAGCGACAGCCGCCGGTGTTGAGGATGATCGTCAGGCTCTCCCTGACGCCGTTGGGCGTGTTGTCCTCGTCGAGCCAGACCCGCGTCGGTTCGTGGGGGTCGTAGCTCTTCTCTTTGCGCGAGCGAACCTCGCGCATCACCTGGTTGTGGGCGTCCATGCCCTTGCCCTGCTCGTAGACCTCGGGCGTCGGCTGGCTCATTACCGGAGGAAGCGTCTCGAGGGGTAAAGCGGCTTCGGGACGTACACAGTAGTTAAAGAGGCCGTTCGCTCACTCCGTTCGCTCGTGGGTGGAGACGTTCGTCCCTTCGTGCGGCTGTCGTCCCTTCGTGCGGCTGTCGTCACGAGTCTCGGTTCGAAACCCGGAGCGCGAACCCCCACTCGAGCGAGAAGGCTTTGTCCGCGTCTCCTCTCACGTCCGGGCCGTCCCACCCCGAAACGCGCTGGCTCCAGCGGTATGTTCCGGGCTCGAAGTAGCCCTCCACCTGGAAGTCGTGCCACACCTCGTACTCGGTGACGACCGACTCGTCGGGGTCGTACGTTCGAGGCGGACAGCCTTGATTCGTGAACGCTCGCAGTTCCTCTGCATCGCGGTTCTCGACCCACCTGCCGTCGACGCGCTCGAGGTGGTCGGTGTGCCTGTAGAGCCACAATCCCTCGGGGTCGTCGCTTCCGCCACGCGACCGGTTGAACAGACTACACCCGGCTTCGCCCACGGAGAGCGCCCGTTCGTCGCCCTCGTTCGTCGTCCGTACCTCGAGCCGTGCCGGTCGATCTTCCGTTACTGTCTCCTCGAGCAGCGTCGCTTCGATCGAGAACCCGTACTCGCCGGGGACCGAATCCTGTTCGACCAGCGCGAGTTCGCGCTCAATGCCCTTCGCTCGGGCGCTCGAGGTCGGTCCGATCTCACCGAGACAGCCGGCGACTCCAGCGACTCCGGCGACGAGGGTGGCGACGGACCCGGTGAGGAGGGCGCGGCGTTGCATGGCTGTCGTGACAGCACGCTTGAACGTAATGTTTCGGGTGGTGGCGCTTGCTTCGGGTGGCGTCACCGATAGCCGGTGACACTGCATCCCACGACGTGTCAAAGGGTACTTACCTGCGGCTCCGTTCTAGAGAGACAATGAGTCAGGAGGGAGAGCAGGCCAGTTCCGACCGGAAAAAGTACGAGTTCCGGAAGGTCATCGAGGACCTCGACAACTACGAGGGGTCGGGCACGCAACTCGTAACGATCTACGTCCCCGAGGACCGCCAGGTCAGCGACGTCGTCGCCCACGTTACCCAGGAACACAGCGAGGCGGCGAACATCAAGTCCAAACAGACCCGGACGAACGTCCAGGACGCCCTCAAGAGCATCAAGGATCGCCTCCGCTACTACGACACCTTTCCGCCGGAGAACGGTATGGTCCTCTTCTCGGGCGCCGTCGACTCCGGCGGCGGCCAGACCGAGATGATCACGCGCGTCCTCGAGAGCCCGCCCGATCCCGTCGAGTCCTTTCGGTATCACTGCGACTCGAACTTCCTGACCGACCCGCTCGAGTACATGCTCGAGGACCACGGCCTCTACGGGCTGATCGTCCTGGACCGCCGGGAGGCCAACGTCGGTTGGCTCAAGGGCAAGCGCATCGAACCCGTCAAGTCCGCCTCCTCGCTCGTCCCCGGCAAGCAGCGGAAAGGTGGCCAGTCCGCCCAGCGATTCGCCCGCCTGCGCCTCGAGGCCATCGACAACTTCTACCAGGAGGTCGCGGGGATGGCCAACGACCTGTTCGTCCCCAAGCGTCACGAACTCGACGGCGTCCTGGTCGGCGGTCCCTCCCCGACGAAGGACGAGTTCCTCGACGGCGACTACCTCCACCACGAGATTCAAGATACGGTACTCGGAAAATTCGACGTCTCCTACACGGACGAGTCCGGCCTGAAGGACCTGGTCGACAACGCCTCCGACGCCCTGGCCGACGCCGAGGTGATGAAGGACAAGAAGCACATGGAGCGCTTCTTCAAGGAACTCCACAGCGGGGAACTCGCCACTTACGGGTTCGACCAGACCCGGCGAAACCTCGTGATGGGTTCGGTCGAGACCCTTCTGATCAGCGAAGACCTCCGCAAGGACGTCGTCACCTTCGACTGCGAAGCCTGTGACAATACCGACTACGACCTGATCGACCGCCGGAAGGCCACGCCCTCTCACGAGTGCAGTGAGTGCGGTACCGATGTCGAGGCCACGGACGAGGACCGCGAGGACTCCATCGAGCACCTCATCACCATCGCCGAACAGCGCGGCACCGAGACCAAGTTCATCTCGAGTGACTTCGAGAAGGGCGAACAGCTCTATAACGCCTTCGGCGGCATTGCGGGCATCCTCCGGTACGATACGGGCATCTAGGCGGCTTAGGCAATTACCTCTAGACGGCTAGCGATCCGACCCTCCTGTCGCCTCCTCGAGTGGCGGTAGCCGCCAATAGCTCTCTCTCGACCCGTTGCCAGTTGGAACGACGGATCACGAGTTTCGAGCCACTGGGCACGAGTCCGTGAACCGCGAGCTGTGAACGACCGAGAGACTTTTTACCGCGAGCAGAGGAGTCGATGACGAACGATGACCGTACCTTCGCCCGCCGAACCGCTCGAGGTGGTGTCCCGCCGTCACTCGCTGCTGGCAGCGCTCGAACCGGGACCGCGGGCGAAAGGCGACCTCCAGGACACCGTCGATTGCTCGTCGTCGACGCTCGACCGAGCCATCCGCGAACTCGAGACCTACCACTTCCTCGAGCGTCGCGACGGGTCAGTACGGCTGACCAGCGCGGGTCGACTCGCCCTCCAGGAGCATCGACGGAGCCAGCAGGCACTCGAGTGTATCACGGCGGCCAGTCACGTCCTGCAGTTCGCCCCGTCCGATGCGCCGCTATCGATGGCCGTCCTGAAGGGGGCGACGATCCACGAACCCAGTTCGCACGTGCCGAACGCCCCGGTCGAACGGATCGCTGACCGTATGCGAGACGCGGACCGGGTCTGGGCACTCGGCGCCACCGAACGCACGCCGCAGTTTCGTCGCATCATTACCGATCAAACGGCCGACGGCGACCTCGCGGTCGAGGTAGTTCTGACGGACGACCTCATATCGTTTCTCCTCGAGACCTCCACTGATGCCCTCAAGCGCTTCCTCGAGGTGGATGCGTTCGAAGCGGCGACGGTCGAGGAGATTCCGTACGGGCTGGCGGTCCTCGAGACGCCGGCGAAGACGTACACGTTCGTCACTCTCACGGACGAGGGTGACGTCCAGGGGGTCATCGAGAACGACTCGCAGGCGGCCTACGAGTGGGGCCGTGAGGTGTTTCGACAGGTTCGCTCTACGGCGACGGCGTTGCAGCCGCCGGAGTAGACTGTGCACGAGTTCCAGAACCGAGTGACGTCGCTCGAGTAGCCCTGTAGCCACTGTAGCCTCGAGACCCTGTAGCCCCTGAGCCCCGTGGCTCGCAGCGCCGCTCGCCCGATCAGTACAGCAGCTGTTCGAGCTGATGACGTCGGCGCTCGAGGTCGACCTCTGGCTCGACCGACGGCTCGGCGAGCACCCGATCGATGGCCAGCAGTGGGTCGGCCCCGTGGCGCTCGACCGCCTCGAGGACGCCCTCGAGTTTCGTGCGGTTCGTCGCTAGTGACTCACAGAGACCGATCGCGAGCGCGAGCGCGACGCCGGCGTCGCCCGACGGAAACGAAGCACTCACGCGCGAGAAGTCGGGATCGCCCGCCCCGGAGCTGGCGGGCTCGACGCGAAGGCAGTGCGGACAGATTGCCGCCGTGTCGGTCTCTTCGGGAGCGTAGGCTCGAAGCGAGGGCGAAACCACGAAGGTGATCGGGTCGACGTCACAGGAGCAGTTCATCGAAATGAAAACACGTGTCGACGATCTTCGAGACGGTACTGGTCCTCAGTTGGTGCCGGGAACGCCGCTGGCGGTCGCGGGTTCGCGCTCCTCGGCGTCGCGCTGGGTGCGGGCGAGTTCCTCCTCTTCGTCTTCCTCTGCCTCTTTCTTCTCCTTGATCTTCTTGAGCCGGAAAATCTCCTCGCGTTCTTGCTCCTCGAGTTTCTGCTCGATGTACTCCTTGTTCTCGTAGAGGTCGGGCAGGAGTTTGAACTCGAGGGCGTTGACGCGGCGCTTGGTGGTCTCGATCTCCCGCAACATCTTCTTCATCGCCGTCTCGACTTCGGCGGCGAGGATGATGCTCTGGAGGAGGTCCTCGTAGGCTTCGGCGGCCTCGTCGATGCGCGCGGAGGTGCCCATGATCCCGTAGCCACGCTGGTCGAGGCTCTTCGTGACCTTCGAGGACTCGATCTGGGGGACGACGACGCCCATGATGTTCTTCGACTCGGTCGTGATCTCGGGATGTTCCTGGAGGGCGGCGGCCGCCCCGCGAACGGCGACGTCGCCTTCCATCGCACGCGCCATGTTGATCGTCTTCTGGGCGCGCTCGTAGTCCTCCGAGAGTTCGCCGCGGACGTCCTGGGCCTGGTCCAGGATGTCCATGAACTCCATGATTAACCCGTCGCGTTTCTTCTCGAGCGTCCCGTGCCCGCGCTCGGAGAGGTCGATGCGATCCTCGATCTGCATCAACTCTTTCCGGGTGGGTTTGACGTCCTTGGCCATCTTGTGGGTGGGTTGCGCGCGCAGTCGGATAACTGTTTACAGTTGCAGTCACTGATCGTTGCGCGTGCGTCTGCGTTCGACGACCGTAGGTGATTCGCCGACCGCTGGTGACCGCTGGTAATCGCTGGTGGGGAACTGATCGCACGGACCGAGAAAAAGTCGACTGCGTACCGAGACCGCTGGCGAGACCGGTTACTCGAGACTGATGTCCGAGGACTGCTCGGCGGGTTCGAAAACGACCTCGAGCACCCCGTTGTTGTAGGTCGCGGAGGCGGTGTGTTCGTTGACCCGGCGGGGAAGGGAGACGCGCTCGTCGTACTCACGGTGGTCACTCCGGGCGGAGATGGTGAGCGTCTTGCCGTCGCACTCGAGTTCGATGTTCTGCTTTTCGACGCCGGGGAGGTCGGCGATGACGCGGACTTCCTCCTCGGTGTCGTGAACGTCGACGTGGGTGTCGGCGCCGAAGCCGGCGTCGGTGTCCGTCCGCGACTCGAAGCCGACGTCTCCGCCAGCCATCATGTCGTTCATCATCCGCTCAATCTCTCGAAAGAGGTCGTCAAAGGGTTCGTCGCGGTCGTCTCGGCGCATGAGGGACTCTAGAAGTGGCAGGTGCAAAAAGGTATTCCTCGAGGCGAGATCCTGAGAACGGGATCGATGTGCTCGAGTGACGGCGACTCTGCTGTCGCTGGCGACTCGGTGTGAAACGGCGTGGTGGAGAATGGAACGTGGTTGGTAGTCGGCAGTCGTCAGCGTCGGGTTGTCAGCCGTCAGCCGTTGGTTCAGCCGCCAGCAATCAGTCGTCGGCCGTCTGCGTATCGAGTCGCTTCACCGGACGGTCGCGAAGCCCTCCGAAGCCGATGCCGAGCGTCTCGTTCGTTAGCGACCGACTTTCGGGACCCGACAGGTGACCGGAGATTGCACGCAGGGCGTCGACGTTCTCGGGAACGACGTCGGACTCCTGGTGGATCGCCTGCATGCAGTAGAGGTCCGAACCCTGGAGGGTGACCGACTCCTCCCAGATGCAGTTCTCCCAGATGTCGCCGCGGGGTCGACCGGCGTCGGCCGCCATGTCCTTGAGCGTCCCGGCGCCGTCGATGCGGGCGTACTCGGGGACCATGATAGTTCGCTCCTGGGCCGCCAGCAGGTCGCGCACGTCGTCTTCGCTCGCAGGCGGGTTCTCGAGGGTGACGTTGATGGCGTGGACGTGCATCATCGTCGTCGGCACCTTCAGGCCGATGGTGTCGATGTCGAGTTTCGGGAAGAGCGTCTGTACGTCGGGGCCGTGGTGGGAGGGGATGGAGACGGGGTCGGGGACGGCGTCGTTGATCGGGCCGCGTCCGGTCTGGTTCGGGTCGCCGCCGCGTCGAACCAATGTCGCTCGTACCTTCTCGATGCCGTAGGCCTCCTGGAGCGGGGCAACGAGTCGGGAGAGTCCGGTCGTGTTACAGGAGACGACGCGGACGTAGTCGGCGTCTTCGGCCTCGTCGTAGTTCACGCGGGCGTTGAAACTCACTTCGGCGACGGTAGCGTCCTCGCCGCCCTGGAAGATCGCGGGCGTGTCGTGGCGCTCGTAGAGCGAGCGGTTTTCGGCACCGATCCCGGAGGGCGTTGCGTCGACGACGACGTCGCTTTCCTCGACGAGTTCGTCGACGGTGCCGGCGACGTCGACACCGATCTCACGAAACTCATCGATCCGCGTTTCGTCGACCACGTAGAGGGGGTAGCCGGCCTCGACGGCGCCGATGGCGACGTAATCAGGACTGACCTTGGCGACGCCACAGAGTTCCATGTCGGGCTGCGCCGTGACGGCGTCCGCGACGCGTTTCCCGATGGTTCCATATCCGTTGATTCCGACGCGGAGCATACGAGGTCCACTCCACCGGCGACGGGTATAATTGTTTCGGACAGACTGATAGATGTTAACTCGTAATTGAGTACTCTAGCGAATAATCGACGTACAGCATCGGGTTGGTAACGACACTCACAGCCGAACACATATCTTTTAATTTTTTCATAAATGGGGTTTAGCCACTCCGATATCGACCCTCCAGCACGTCGATCCCGTGTGATAGAACGCTCGAAAACTCCTGGTGTTAATTACGCTCTGCCTGTTCGTATCGATCCCGAGGTACGTTGGACGGTGTCGAGGGCCAGGGCAACTACTTTAACCCTGGATAGCTTAGTACTCAGATATGAGTGAACATTCATTCGCCGAAGACACTTCCACGGACGGCGTGGTTCGCGTCGGCCTCAACGGATTTGGCCGAATCGGTCGGAACGTCCTGCGCGCATCCCTCGAGTACGACGGGATCGAAATCGTCGCCATCAACGACGTGATGGACAACGACGACATGGAGTACCTGCTCCGGTACGACTCCGTCCACGGTCGACTCGACGTCGTCGAGCGCGACGATGACACCCTATTCGTCGGTGACCAGGAGATTCGACTGCTCAACGAGCGCGACCCCACCGAGTTGCCGTGGGAGGAGTTCGACGTCGACGTCGCCTTCGAGGCGACCGGCCTATTTCGTTCCCACGACGACGCTGCCATGCACATCGAGGCCGGCGCCGACAAGGTCATCATCTCCGCACCCCCGAAGGGCGAGAAGGACGTCTCGATGTTCGTCTACGGTGTCAACCACGACGAGTACGAGGGCGAGGACATCCTCTCGAACGCCTCCTGTACCACGAACAGCGTCGCCCCCGTCGCCAAGGTACTCGACGAGGAGTTCGGCATCGCCTCGGGCCTGCTCACCACGGTCCACGCCTACACCGGCACGCAGTCGCTCGTCGACGGCCCCGAATCGAAGCGCCGCCGCGGTCGCGCCGCCGCCGAGAATATCATCCCCACGACGACCGGCGCCGCCATCGCCACGACCGAAGTCCTCCCCGAACTCGAGGGGAAACTCGACGGCATGGCGATTCGCGTCCCCGTCCCCAACGGCTCGATCACCGACCTGACGGTCGATCTCGAGGCCGACGTCACCAGGGAGGACCTCGAGGCCGCCATCCGCGAAGCCGCCGACGGCGACCTCGCCGGCGTGCTCGGCTACACCGACGAGGAAATCGTCTCCCGGGACATCGTCGGCCTCCCGTTCTCCTCGTACGTCGACCTCGAGTCCGCGATGGTGCTCGAGGACGGTCTCGTGAAGATCCTCACGTGGTACGACAACGAGTACGGCTTCTCGAACCGCATGCTCGACCTCGCGACGTACGTGATCGCCGAGGACGAGGCTGAAGCGGAAGCCCCGACGCAGTAGCCCCACTCGAGTCGTCGTTCGCGACGGTCCGGACGAAACACCTGGTAATTCCGTCCCTTTTAAGCGATCGCGTGACGCGCGTACGGATATGTTCGACACCATCGACGACATCGAACCCGGCCAACGACTGCTCGTCCGCGTCGACCTCAACGCGCCCGTCCAGGACGGCCGTGCCCAGGACAACCGTCGCTTCGCTCGCCACGCCGACTCGATTCGCGCGCTGCTCGAGGACGACCACGCCGTCGCCATCATGGCTCACCAGGGCCGACCCGGTCGGGACACGTTCATCTCCCTCGAGAGTCACGCCGAAATCCTCGCCGGCCACCTCGACCGACCCGTCGACTTCGTCGCCGACACCTACGGCGAGGCGGCCCTCGAGGCCATCGACGACCTCGAGGCCGGCGACGTCCTGGTGCTCGAGAACGTCCGTATGTGCGAAGACGAACTCCCCGAGAAGGACCCCGAGGAACACGCCGACAGCGAGTTCGTACGAACCCTCGCCCCGCACTTCGACGCCTACGTCAACGACGCCTACTCGGCGGCCCACCGCGCCCACGCCTCTCTCGTCGGCTTCCCCCTCGTGATGGACGCCTACGCGGGGCCGGTGATGGACGCCGAGTACACCGCCAACTCCGCCATCCAGGACCGCGAGTTCGACGGCCCCGTGACGATGGTACTGGGCGGAACCAAGGCCGAGGACCTCATCCCGGTCATCGAGCAGGTCGACGAGACGGTCGACCGCTTCTGCCTGGGTGGCATCGTCGGCGAGCTCTTCCTCCGGGCGGCCGGCCACGACGTGGGTTACGACGTCGACGGCACCGAGTTCTTCGACCACCAGTGGGGCGACCAGGCTGACACCATCGAGCGCATCCTCGAGACCTACGGCGACCGACTCACCCTCGCGACGGACCTCGCTTACGAAGGCGACGACGGTGACCGCGCCGAAACCGACGTCGAGGGTCTCGAGAAGAACACCTCCTACCTCGACGTGGGCAGCGACACCGCCGACACGTACGCCGACCTCGTCCAGGACTCCGAGGCGGTCTTCGTGAAGGGCGCACTGGGCGTCTTCGAGGACGAGCGCTTCGCGGACGGGACCGTCGAGATCCTCGGGGCCATCGCCGAAACCGACTGCTTCTCGGTCGTCGGCGGCGGCGACACCTCACGGGCTATCGAACTGTACGGGCTCGACGAGGCCGACTTCTCTCACGTCTCCATCGCGGGCGGCGCCTACGTTCGGGCGCTCACGGGTGACACGCTGGTCGGCGTCGAGGTGCTCGAGCGGGAGGCCTGATACTGTACTCCGACCGAGGACACCGCTTGTACCCGACCAGCACCGCCTGGACTCGCCGATACCACCTGGACTCGACCGACGACACCGGCACCGCTCGAGTCACCGAATCACCCGTCCCAGAGTCAATCGGACTCGACGGGATCACCCTCGTTTCCAGTGGCCGTCGGCTCCTCGAGCGACCCCCGTTCACCGGTGGCGGGTTCGGCAATCGTACGCCCGAAACGACACTTGCTGACCCGTACCCGCGGATCGGTTCCTACGACACCACCACGATTCGGCGACGAGACCTCGAACACTACGTCCGATACCTGTACCGTCAGCCGCCGGTTCCGTGGCTCGTGGCCGTCACACAGACCGTACAGGACGACCACGCTCTCTGTCTCGACCACTCGTTCGGCCACCGACGAGAGAAACTCTCGATAGACTCGTCAATCCGCCCGCTCGAGGGCATCCACGACGTCGACGATCACCGTCGCCCCCTCCGGTAGCTTCTCCAGTAACTCGAGGACCCGGTCCAGGTCGTCCTCGGTATGCTCGCCCATAAGCGATCGAATCGTTGGCGTCCCCGTCCGCCGGGGCGTCCGCCGAATCGCCCGCTCGAGTTGCGCCTTCGAACGATCGGTTACGATGTACAGCGTGCCGCGAACGGCCGTAACTCCGTAGAGGAGGTGTTCGACCTGGCTCGCGGGTGGCGCCATCAGCGTCACGATCGATCCGGCCGGAACGCCACCGCCGAGCGCACGGTCGACCCCGTCGACGCCGAAGGAGAGTCGTCCACGGTCGGCATTTCCGGCGGTCGTCAACCCGAATCGCTCGAATCGGTCGACGACGCGGTCGAACGCGTCGGTGGCAGCATCTGCGGTCAGCGGCGAGGACGCCTCCACCTCGGGAATGGCCCCCAGCGCTTCGACGCCGAGACGGGCCTCGAGCCCCGACGGAACGGCGTCACACCGGGTGCAGACAATGCCCAGAATCGGAACGCCGAGTCGGCGAGCGACGGGGATCCCCTCGAGGTCCGGGACGAGGACGGTCGCCTCGTCGCGACGGGCGTTCTGTGCGGGGTCGACGGCCCTACCGCGACGATCCTCGTCGAGGCCAGTGTGGCGGCGGATATCGAGGACGAGCACCGCTACCGGCTCGCGATCCGGGCTGCGAACTCCGACGACGGACGAGAACTGGTTCGGCAGATCCAGCGCGCGCCAGAGACAATTTCGACGCGAACGGTCGAGCCCGGGAACGACCTCGAAGGCGAGTTCGTCGAGTGGGTTCCGGGAACCGTCCTGGTGATCGAACGCGACGACGGCCTCCACCCGTTCCCGGCGGGCCGCGAACCGATTCGCGCAGGCGACCGGATTCACGCCTTTGGCGCGCCTGACGAACTGGCGGCGCTGTGACTGCGGCCAACGGACAAGGCTTTAACCGCATCGTCGCCTATCGGCATGCAAATGGTACTCGACGATCTCGGAAGTTCCCTCCGAGGCACCCTCGACAAACTCCGCGGCAAGTCACGCATCTCCGAGGAGGACGTCGAGGAGGTCGTCAAGGAGATTCAGCGGTCGTTGCTGTCGGCCGACGTCGACGTCTCCCTCGTGATGGAGCTCTCGGACAACATCAAGACCCGCGCGCTCGAGGAGGAGCCGCCAGCGGGAACGCCCGCCCGCGATTTCGTCCTCCGCATCGTCTACGAGGAACTGGTTGATCTCATCGGCGAGTCGACCGACCTGCCCCTCGAGGAACAGACCATCCTGCTGGCGGGGCTCCAGGGGTCGGGGAAGACGACTACGTCCGCGAAGATGGCGTGGTGGTTCTCGACGAAGGGGCTCCGGCCCGCCGTGATCCAGACCGACACGTTCCGGCCCGGTGCCTACGAGCAGGCCAAAGAGATGTGCCGCCGCGCGGAGGTCGACTTCTACGGCGACCCCGACGGCGACGACCCGGTCCAGATCGCCCGCGACGGCCTCGAGGCGACGAGTGAGGCCGACGTTCACATCGTCGACACGGCAGGTCGCCACGCCCTGGAGGACGATCTGATCGACGAAATCGAGGACATCGAGGACGTGGTCGACCCCGACGTCGGCCTGCTGGTGCTCGACGCCGCGATCGGTCAGGGGGCGAAAGACCAGGCCCAGCAGTTCGACGAGTCTGTGGGCATCGACGGCGTCGTCATCACCAAACTCGACGGAACGGCGAAGGGTGGTGGCGCCCTGACGGCGGTCGACCAGACGGACTCCTCCATCGCCTTTCTCGGGACCGGCGAGGAGGTCCAGGACATCGAGCGCTTCGAACCCAACGGGTTTATCTCCCGACTTCTGGGGATGGGCGACCTCGCCCAGCTCGCCGAGCGCGTCGAGCGCGCGATGGAACATACCGGCGAGGAGGAAGACGACTGGGACCCCGAGGACATGCTCGAGGGACAGTTCACGCTGAAGGACATGCAAAAGCAGATGGAGGCGATGAACAACATGGGCCCCCTCGATCAGGTGCTCGACATGATCCCCGGCTTCGGCGGCGGGATCAAGGACCAGTTGCCCGACGACGCGATGGACGTCACCCAGGATCGGATGCGGACCTTCGAGGTAATCATGGATTCGATGACCGACGCCGAGAAGGAGTACCCGCGGGCGATCGGCGCCGATCAGATTCGCCGGATTGCTCGCGGTTCCGGGACCTCGGAGGAGAGCGTTCGGGAACTCCTCCAGCAGTTCAAGATGATGGAACGGACCCTCAAGCAGTTCCAGGGAATGGGATCGGACAAGGAGATGCAACGGATGATGCAGCAGATGCAACAGCAGGGTGGCGGCGGCATGGGCGGTATGGGTGGCGGCGGCCCGTTCTGAGAAGCCAGTTGCGGTCTCTCGAGGACGGCTGGTTCGGCTCTCTCGGTGACGCGATCGTCCCCTTCATTCGCTCGTTGAGTCGGATTCCACTCCTGTCGCTCCCTGTTATCGAGTCCACTCTCGAAATTCGTCGTCAAAACGCGATTCGAGGCCGTTTCAGGCAATCTTCCCGTACTGGTCGGTGAGCTTTTCGGCGGCCTCTCCCAGCTGTTCGCGCTCGTAGGCCGAGAGGTCCCACTCGACGACCTCTTCGACGCCGTTCGAGCCGAGTTTCGCGGGGACGCCGAAGGCGGTGTCCTCGTGGCCGAACTCGCCCTCGAGGACGACGCTGGCGGGCAGCACTTCGCCGGTGTCACGGAGGACGGCCTCGACCATGTGAGCGACGCCGGCGGCGGGCCCCCACTCGGTGGCGCCTTTCTTCTCGATGACGTTCATCGCAGAGGTCTGAAGTTCGTTCAGGATCTCTTCCTTCTCGTCGTCCGAGAACGAGTGATCCTCGCCGTCGACGCGCACTTTCGAGAACACGGGAACCTGTGCGTCGCCGTGTTCGCCGAGAATCGTCGCCTGGACGTTCTGGACGGGGACGTCGTAGCGCTGGGAGAGGACGTACCGGAACCGGGCGGAGTCGAGGCGGCCGCCGAAGCCGATCACTTGCTCCCGGCTTCGATCCCCCGTCTCGTAGAGGTGCCGGTTCAGCAGGTCGACCGGGTTCGATGTGGTGATCGTCACGAAATCGTCGTTGTGTTCGGCGAGCGAGGAGCCGATGTCCTCCATGATCGGGGCGTTGTCGCCCGCGAGGTCGATCCGGGTCTGGCCGGGCTGGCGGGGGATGCCGGCCGTGATGACGACGACGTCCGATCCCGCGGTGTCCTCGTAACCGCCCTGGCGGACGACCGTGTTCGAATCGTAGGCGACGCCGTGGTTGACGTCGGCCGCCTGGCCGACCGTGTCGTCTTCCTTGTCCGGAATGTCGACGAAGACGAGTTCGTCAGCGATCCCACGCAGTGCGATGTTGTAGCCCGCTGCAGCCCCGACGGTGCCGGCCGCGCCGACCACGCTCACTTTTGTCATACCACGTTCCTCGTCACCTGCCAGGGCGTTAAATCCGTCGGAAAGACGGGTTCGAGAAGCCGTCCAGGCGGCCGAACTCCGTGGGCGGACACGCTTCGAGTCGCTGGCATTCGTCGGGAACCGAACCAGCCTTGGTCGCTCGAACCCCTCCCTCGAGTATGCGCGTCAGCGTCATCGGCGGCGGGTCGATCACGGACGAGGAGACCGAACGGGCGGTCACGGTCGGTCGCGAACTGGGCCGGCGCGGCCACGCGGTCGTCTGCGGCGGCCGCGGCGGAACGATGGAGGCGGTCTGTCGCGGCGCGAGCGAGGTCGGCGGCGAAACCATCGGCATCCTCCCCTCGAGCGAGCGCGCGGATGCGAATCCCTTCGTCGAGACGGTTATCGCGACCGGAATGGGCCACGCCCGGAACGCGCTCGTCCCGCTGAACGGCGACGCGCTTGTCGCACTTTCCGGCGGCCCTGGAACGCTCTCGGAGATCGGCTTTGCCCTCGTATACGGTCGCCCGGTCGTCGGTCTCGAAACCCACGACGTTCCCGGCGTCGAGACCGTCGAGACGCCGACTGCGGCCGTCGACGCGGTCGAACGAGCGGTGCTCGGTGAGACGACCGGCGCGGCAGCCGAGGGGGCTGAAGGGGCCGAGTGGGTCGAGGGGCTCGAAGCCGGCCTCCCGGGGCCGTACACCCTCATTCCCCGGCCGCCGAACCCCGAAGCGTTAGTCGCCCTCCGGGAGGCCGCGGACATGGCCCCGCGATCGCTCGAGGCCGTCGAGCGCGGCCTCGCGAATTCGGTGTTCGCGGTGCACGTGATCCACGACCCCTCGGGCGAACCGGTCGGCATGGGTCGCATCGTCGGCGACGATGGGGCAGTTTATCACATTTCAGACATGGCCGTCCACCCCGATCACCAGGGGCGGGGGCTGGGCACGCACATTATGAACCGACTGTGGGCTTACATCGAGGGGACGGCGCCCGAGTCAGCGTACGTCAACCTGCTGGCCGACGTCGACGGGTTCTACGAGCGGTTCGGTTTCGAGGAGACCCGGCCGGCCTCGAAGGGAATGTATCGCCGAGTGGAGTGAGCGGGCAAGGCGACTCGGCTTCGAATCCGGTGCCAGTCCGTAGCTTTTTGGACGTTTGGCCCCCACACACCGGATATGAGCGACTTCGATAAGGAAGCCGAACGCGAGAAGCTTCGAAAGAAGTACGAGCGCGACGAGGCCGACCGCGAGGCGACCCAGCGGATGAGCGACCTCCTGCTCAAGGGGGCCACGATGACCAACACCCACTGCGACGTCTGCGGTGATCCCCTCTTTCGCTACCAGGGGACTACGTTCTGCCCGAGCTGTCACGGCGGGCCAGAGGGCGTTGAAGCGTCGGTCGACCACGGTGCAAGCGACGAGAACCGCGCCACGACAGCGGGGTCGACTGGAGGGACGAGCGTGAACGAACACCCCTCGAGCGAGGTACCTGCCGAGGAGACGGGAGGCGCGAACGACCCCGAGCACGCGGCCTCGAGCGTCGACGCTGGCGACGCAGACCGATCGGACGCGACGCCTGAAACCCGTGCCACTTCCAGCACGGTGAACGAGGGGCCAGGACCGGGGGGCCCTCGCGAGACGGCCGACACCCCCGAAACCGCCGAAACCAGTCGAGCGCCGTCGGCCGTCTCGTCAAGCGGTCCTGGGTCGGGTATCGACGTCGGCAACGACCTCGAGGCCGGAACCGACGCACTCGTGACTGCGCTCGAGCGATTCTCGCGGGCGGCCGCCGAGGCCGACGACCCACGGTACGCGAAGGCGTGCCTCGAGGCGGCCCACGAGGCGGCGGCGACGCTGGCGACGCTTCGCGAGTAGTTCGGACTCGGAACCTACAACACGTCTCCGGCCATCCTGCCAGCCATGCCCGAGCCAGCGGTCATCGCTCACCGCGGATTCGCCGGCGTCGCCCCCGAGAACACGATCGAGGCGGCACGAGTCGCCAGCGAGCACCCCTCGACGGACATGATCGAGATCGACGTCCAGGCCGCCGCCTGCGGAACGCCGGTCGTGATTCACGACGACCGACTCGAGGGGACCCGCGACGGGCGTCCGCTCACCGATTCCGAGGGGCTGGTGTGGGAACAGACTCTCGAAGCCCTCTCGAACGCTCGCGTCCTGGAGACGGACGAGGCGGTCCCGACCCTCGAGGCATTCCTCGAGGCCGTCGGCCCCGGCGTCGGCGTCAACGTCGAACTCAAGAATCCGGGGACGCCGTCGATCCGTCCGGCGGAGTTGCTGTCGTCGAGTGTGCACGACGGACGCCGAGAGATCTGGGAGCCGTTCGTCGAGCGCGTCGTCGATGTCTGTGACGGCTTCGCCGGCGATGTGCTCTTCTCGTCGTTCTGTGTCGGTGCGCTCGCGGCTACCCGGAACGTGGCACCCGAGTATCCCATCGGCGCGCTCGTCGAAGACGACCTCGAGATGGGCCTCGAGATCGCCCGCGAATACGACTGCGAGGCGATTCATCCGCCGCGAAATGCGATCGCCGGGACGGTGCTGCCGACGGATTCGACGGGTTCGAGGGACTCGAGGACCCTGCCGACGGCCGACCTGCTCGACGTCGCTCGCGACGAGGGACGAGCGATCAACGTCTGGACGGTCGACACCTGGATCCAGTTCGACCAGTTGCGATCGGTCGGTGTCGACGGGATCATCGTGGATTATCCGGGCCTCGACTCGCGGTGAGCGGACGCTCGGGCGTTCGTACCGGACCGGTTTCTGCGGCGCTCGGGCACTCGAGCGTTCGTACGGCCGGTTGCTGGACAGTTTCTGGGCGCCCGTACGCTACTCGAGTCCCAGCGTCTCCTCGAGAGCGTCGTAGTCGGGGAACTCGGGCCACTCGGTGGCGACCCACGACCCCGTCACCGTGAGGTCGGCATCGACGGCGAAGAAAGCGACTCGCGGCTCGCCGAGGCCGGCCATGCCGTCCAGGTCGTGGGCGATTCCGTAGTCTTCGGCGACGTCGTTGCCCGGATCGGCGGCGATCTCGAACGGCAGATCACGCTCCTCGAGGAAGCCGGCGATGCCGTAGGGGTTCGCAGCGGAGACGCCGACGACGCGGGCGCGTTCGTCCCACTCACGCTCGGCGAGTTCCGTCCAGACGTACTGGGCGACGAACGAGCCGATCATTGGGGTGAACACGACGACTGCACCACCCTCCTCGGCCGCGAGGTCGGACAGCGACCGATCCTCCCAGAACTCACTCGAGACGAACGGTCGGGTGAAGCCCGGCGCTGCCGTTCCCGTTTCGGGGTGATCGGCCGGGCCGAGGTCGACGACGTCGAAGTCGACCACTAGTCGTCACCCCGGCTTTCCACAGCGCCTGCAGCGTCTACAGTCCCTCCAGCGCCGTCACTGTAAACCGAATCCAGGTAGTCGACGATGTTCGCACTCTCGGCCATCGTGACTCCGGTTTCCTCGTCGACGAGGACGGGAACCGACCGGACCCCGGCCTCGCGCTTGACCGCGTTCCGGCGCGAGTGCATCGGTTCGACGAAGCGCGATCGGTACTCGAGGCCGTATGTCTGCAGTCGGGAGACGACTCGTTCGCAGTAGGGACACCCTTGCAGTCGGTACAGCGTTCGCGGCGAGTCGGTCGGAGTTGACATAGCTCCCGATTGGGAGACGAGTGCAAAAACGGTGTCGGGGCTCAAAAGGGTAAAACGTTAATCAGTCCGGTGATAACACACAGGGAGTTAATGGTGTATTCGCTGTTCGAAGCGGTCGTGTTCGCGTACACGGTCCCAGGACTGGGGCTGGAGATAGACGAATCGATCGTGACGATCCTCGGTGGGATCACCGTGATCTTGCTCATCGGGGTCTCCGCCTTCTTCTCCTCATCGGAGATCGCGATGTTCTCCCTGCCGAAACACCGCGTCGAGGGGATGGTCGAGGAGGGCGTCCCCGGTGCGGAACGGGTACAAGCGCTCAAATCCGATCCACACCGCCTCCTCGTAACTATTCTGGTCGGCAACAACGTGGCCAACATCGCCATGTCGTCCATCGCAACCGCTGTCCTGTCCATCCACTTCGGCGGCCTCGTGGGCGTGTTGATCGCGACTTTCGGCATCACCGCCATCGTCCTCCTGTTCGGGGAAAGCGCTCCCAAGTCCTACGCCGTCGAGCACACCGAAACCTGGTCCGTTCGGACGGCGAAACCGCTCAAGGCGACCGAGTACTTGCTCTACCCGCTCGTCGTCCTCTTCGACTACCTCACCCGCCAGATCAACCGCCTGACCGGCTCGGCGACCGGCGCTATCGAGACGCCCTACGTCACCCGCGACGAGATCCAGGAGATGATCGAATCCGGCGAGCGCGAGGGCGTCTTAGAGGAGGAAGAACACGAGATGCTTACCCGCATCTTCCGGTTCAACAACACCATCGTCAAGGAGGTGATGACGCCCAGACTCGACATGACGGCCGTGCCGCGAGATGCCGGCATCGACGAGGCAATCGAGACGAGCATCCAGAGTGGTCACGCCCGGATCCCGGTCTACGAGGGTAGCCTGGACAACGTCCAGGGGGTCGTCCACATCCGGGACCTCGTCCGGGATCTGAACTACGGCGAGTCGACGGATCTCACGATGGACGACGTTATTCGTCCGACGCTGCACGTGCCGGAGTCGAAGAACGTCGACGAACTGCTGGGTGAGATGCGCGAAAACCGGATGCATATGGCCATCGTCATCGACGAGTTCGGCACCACGGAGGGGCTGGTGACGATGGAGGACATGGTCGAGGAGATCGTCGGCGAGATCCTCGAGGGCGGCGAGGAGGAACCGGTCGAGGAGGTCGACGAGGACACCGTCGTCGTCCGCGGCGAGGTCAACATCGAGGAGGTCAACGAGGCCCTCGGCATCGAACTTCCGGAGGGCGAGGAGTTCGAGACCATCGCGGGGTTCATCTTCAACCGTGCCGGGCGCCTGGTGGAGGAGGGCGAAACCATCATGTACGACGAGGACGGCGGCGTCGAGATCACCGTCGAAGAGGTCGAAAACACCCGGATCATGAAGGCCCGACTCGAGAAACTGGGCCTCGAGGATGACGAAGAAGCGGCCGATATGGACGGGGACGAGCCTCGTGACGATAGCGACGGTGGCGATGGAAGCGGGAACAGAGGCGGGAACGGGAACGGAGACGAGAACGCGGACACGGACGAGAGCGTACCGATCGAAGACGAGTGATCGGTCGGATCGACGGACCCGACCCGCGAAGCGGCCCTGTTCTGTCGTGTGGAGGCACTTCGAATGCCGAAACGATGGGGAGGCATACTCGAACATCGAGCGACGAGGCACGCTCGAACACCGGAGATGAGGCACACGCTCGAACACCGGAGATGAGGCACGCTCGAACATTGGACGATGACGGGGTACACTCGAGCGATGAGGAAAGACGCTCGAACATCGGAACCGAATCCCGCGCTACCGCGACCGCCCAACCAGAAGCTCGAGTTCCTGCGCCACGACCGGCGGGACGACCAGTCGCCGCGGGCCGGGCACGTACCGCCCCTCGGGGGTGGCGTACTCGAGGGTGACGATTGCGGTGTCGCCTACCGTTCGTACGGACGCGTCCTGGAGGTGCTCGAGGGCGATCCGTTCCTCGGGATCGTGGAGGTAGATGGCGCCCTCGTCGGCGTCAATGGTCCCCACGGAGCGCAGGAACGAGGAGCCGACGAGCGCGATCAGTGCGAGCGGGAGCGTGAACGCGGCGAGAAACGTGAACGGGCCGGCCCCAACGGCGAGCAGGTCGCCCTGAGAGACGAGACGGCCGGCGAGCATCAGTGCGCCCACGACGCCGACCATGGCGAGCGTGCCGAGGGCGGCGTCTATCGCTCGCTGGAGGCCGCGCTCGCTGGGAGTCGACACCGGAAGCGGAAGACCTGCAAAGAATCGCTCGATGTGCGCCTGCCTGTGGGCGCTTGCGGCGAGGGCGAGAATCGACGCGGCGAGGCCGAGGAGGCCGGCGACGAGGACGGCCTGTGGACTCGTCAGATCGAACCCGGTGCCGGCGACGGTCGCCGAGAGGATGGTCGATCCGGCCTGTCCGAGCAGGTCGAATACCCGCCAGACGGCGACGATCGAGATGACCGCGAAGAACGTCCCGACGCCGAACGCCCAGAGCGCTCGCACCGCGCGCGAGGTCGTCGCGTCCCGCCGCCACTGGATCGGCTGGGCGTCTGCCATACTCGATGTCAGGCCCGAGCGACCAAAATCCGTTCGATCCGCGTCCGATCACAGGATGACCCAGTCAGCGAGTCGAAAGCCCGCGTACGAGAGGACGACCGACCCGGCCAGCGAGAGCACCCACGCCAGCACGGTCAACCCCATCTTTCGGGCGCTCACCCCGCCGCCGTCGGCGCTCGAGGCGGCGTAGCCGCTCCCGATGATCGCGCTAACGATAATCTCGTTGAACGAGACGGGGATGCCGTAGAGTACGGCCGTCTGCGCGATGGCGAACGAGGGGATGAGCGCGGCGATCGAGCGACGAGGTCCGAGCGAGGAGTAGTCCTGGGAGATCGCCTTGATCATCCGCGGGGCGCCCGTCCAGGAGCCGACCAGGAGGCCGACGCCGCCGCCGACCAGCAGCGCCGTGAGAGGTATCTCGAGGTCGCCCGAGAGTGGTATCAGTGGTCCGATTGCTAGACCGACCTGGCTGCCGCCCGCCGAGAATGCGACCAGTCCCCCGAGGACGAGCAGGAAGTGTCGCTCCCCACGTTCGATCGTCTCGCGCGTGTCGATCCAGAAGAGGAGCGCCCAGAAGACGGCGACGAGAGCGGTCACTGCGAGGAGGCCGACGAGTGCGGGACCCGGAACGGCGTTGCCCACTGTGAGTGCCAGCGACGCGCTCTCGCCGGCCCCGCCGAAGGCGGCGAACTCGATGTTCGCGAGGAGAACGCCGATGAGGCCGGCGAGGCCGACGATGAGCGTCCGCTCGGAGACGGGCTCGTCCCGGAGTAGCCGGGCGATCAGGTACGCGATACCGCCGCCGACGAACGGCGTGAGCAGCCACAGTGCGGCAATCTCCTGGTATTTGGGCCAGGCCGGTGCCCCGCCCATTGCGAGGCCGACGCCGATAACCGACCCCGTCACCGTGAACGCCGTCGCTATGGGGTAGCCCGTGAAGACGCCGATGGCGACCAGGACGGCGGCGATCGATAGCCCGATAGTCGCGGCGGCCGGCGAGAGGACGACCCCGTCGATGAGTTCCGCGCCGACCGCCTCGGAGACGTTCGCGCCCTGCAAGACGGCACCGGCGAATCCGAGTAACCCGACCAGAAAGCCCGCTCGCATCACCGAGATGGCGTTCGCGCCAACGGCCGGGGCAAACGGGGTGGAGCCGCTCGAGCCGGCGCCGATCGCCCAGGCCATGAAGAGGCTGGCGAGGGCGGCGAGGGCGAAGGTCAGGAGAGTCGCAATCTCGACCATCTGCCCGCGTATTCTCGAAGGGGATACAAGTGTGTGCCGACCTCCGGGCCCGCTTCCAGCGGACACGGCCGGGACGGAGCGATGCGATTGGCAGGTGTTGATACTGAAGGTGGGGCGTGATCAGTAGCGGTCGTCCGGTCGAGCTGGGTGAATCGATCGAACGGTGCTGTCAGTTCGTCGTCGACCGGGACCCGTCGCTGGGCTCTGGCGGCGGTTCGACGCCCTCGACGGCCTCGGCTCGTTCCGTGTCCTTCTCGGTCTCGACGTGCCAGCGGTCGACCTCGTCTTCGAACTCGGCAAGTAGCTCCGAGACGTCGGACTTGAGGACGTCGTCGTTGACGTTCACCTCGAAGACGAACCGATCGGCGTTACCCCGGCCGCTCTGCTGGATGTTCGCGCTGACGAGTTCGTTGTCGAAGTAGTACGGCGCGAGCTGGGTCATCACCTTCTGGTAGACGGTGTCCTCGACACGCCGAATCGCCTTTCGACCGGCGGTGTCGGCCGCGCGCGCGACGTAATCGACCGACTCCCGCCAGCTGTCGACGGCCTCGTCGGCCTCGTCGGCCTCGAGCGCCTCGTAGGAGGCGGAGAGCTTTTCGCCGGCCGTTTTCAGGTCCTCGTCGGGATTTTTGCCGGCCTTTTCGCCCTTGCCCTCTTCGACGCTGGCCTGTTCGGCCGTCTTCTCGCTGACCTCGGTCTCGAGGCGCTCGTGGGCCTTGGGTCGCCACTCGTCCCACTCCTCGAACGCGCGGGCTAACCGTGCGCCTGCGTCGAGGTCGGGATCGTCGACGCCCGCCTCGCGGAGGGCCTGGGTAATTCGCTCGCCGTGTTCGACGACGTCGCCCCAGTCGCCGCGGACTTTGAATCCCGAAATACTCTCTTCCATTCGGTCGAACGGTCCTATGCCCTGCTCGGTTATAAACTTCGTCGCCGTCGCCTGCTACCCGACCCTCGAGATCAGGGCGGTCGGCACCCCGGTGGGGGCGGGTGACGCCCGATCGAGGCTCGAACTGGCCGTCACAGCCGCCCGATCGGCCGGTCGTATCGCCTCGAGGTCGCCGACCGTCGGCGCCCCGACCAGCTCGACGCGGGTGTCGTCGACCTCTATTCGATAGGCGCCGGCGAAGGGCTCGTCGTCGCCAATTCGGTACGTTTCGCCCGTCCCGTTCCCCGCGACCGCCTCCGCACCCCGGTTCTCGAGTACGCGCTCGTAAGCGCTGGCGAAGCGGTCGGCGGCCGCAGGCGTTCGGAACTCGAGGGCCCAGACGTGTCCGGTGGCTCCGATCTCGTCGTCGGTCGAACCACCGTCCGTCGCCTCGTAGGCGACGAACGTGTCGCCAGCCCACCCCGCAGTGGCGGGATGTGAGTAGTTGTACGGCGATAACTCGCTTCCCTCCTCGAGCAGCGAGTGGTCCAGGACGCCGTTGGCCCACAGCGCTCCAAAGAGGGTTGCCTCGCCGACAGTCTCGGTTCGGGTTTCGCCGTTGTCGTCGGTGATCGGCGACCACGCGGGGCTCGAGCGATCGTCGACCGCGAGGTCGACCGGCCGGTCGTCGGGGTAGCGCTCGGGGTGGACGAGCTGGCTGGTGCTCGTCGGTCGATTGGTGAACGCAGCGTCGACGGCATCCCAGCCGCCGGCGTCGTAGATCGATTGGACGAACGTCGGTCCCTCGGCGTACGGCGCGTAGATCGAGAGGTAGAGCCCGACGTTCAGCGACCGGCTCGTTTCGCCGGCGTCGTCACCGTCCGATGGCTCGCCGCCGCTCTTCGACCCGCCGTCTCCCTCGAGCCCACCGTCGCTCGTTTCGGGGAGACACTCCCACGCTGGATCGTCGCGACACCGCTGCTCGTAGCGGTGGGCGAGCAACGTCGCCTCGCCTTCGATGAGGCCGTTTTCCGCGCGGCGCGCGTCGACGGTCGTTCCCCGGCGCTCGAGGCCGAACTGCTGGTCCTGGAGGGCGTGGGCGAGTTCGTGGACGAGCGTGGTGCGATCGATCTGGAGACGGTCGGCGTCGGGGTCGTCGGTGACGACGACGATTCGATCGTCGACGTAGAAGCCCAGCACAGAATCGCCGTAGAGCGAGTCGAACGCCGCGTTGACGTCGGTCTCGCCGTCGACGACGAACGCGGCGCGCCAGAGTTCGTTCGTGAACGCATCCGCGGGCTCGCTCTCGCCGTACCACTCGCGAAGTTCCTCGCGGGACCACACCTCGACCTCGACGTTCTCAGTGTAGCGAAGCCCGCGAATTTCCTCGAGGCGGGCCATCGCGCGGTAGGTGACGGCCTCGAGTTCGGCCGGGCTCAATCGCGCGGGATCGTCGACGTCGAGCGTGCTCGTCGCGTTGTAGCCGTAGATCGTTCCGAGGTCGCGCTCGGCGGAGGCGGGCGCGTCGCTCGGCGCCGTCAAGGGGGCTGCACAACCGGCGAGGACGACGAGGAGGGTGAGGCCGACGGTAACGAGAACGAAGTGGCCGCGCGTTCGCATTGTCGCCCTCGAGGGCGGCCAGCGAGTAAGGCGTTCCTATCGATTCCGCCGGAAGCGAGCGAGCCCGGCGAACGAGAGGAGCAGGGTGCTCACGGCGGCACCAATTCCGAACCCGGGAATGCTGTCGTCAGTCGATTCGTCGGCGCTCAAGTCGTCACCGTCTGCGTCGTTCTCGGAGTCGTTCGAGTCGTTTGAATCGTCGGTCTCGCCGTTGCCGTCCAGGAGCGGACTCTCGCCGTCCTCGAGCACCTCGATGTCGTCGTGGACGGCCGTCAGGTCGTCGACGGTGGGCGCGGTGACGATCAAGAGCCGGTCGTCCTCGGGGTAGATCGTCAGCGCCATGTCGAACTCGGAGCCATCGCCGAACGCGTAGGTGTGAGCGGTGCCGTCGACGCGATCGCCACCCCGGACGTCGATCAGTCGCTCGTAGGTCTCGACGAAGGTGGCGGCCTCGTTGGCGTCTTCCCACTCCAGGGCCCAGACGGTCGCCGTCTCGCCGTTACCGTTCTCGTAGGCGTACAGTTTGTCGCCCTGCCAGCCGCTCGTGGGCTCGAGGTCGTAGTTCAGGGGATTGGTCGTGTTGATCTCACCGCTGGCCTCGAGATTCAGGAACGATTCCGGGGGAACGACCGGCGTCCCGTCGTAGGCGGGGTCCATGAACATCGCCGAGAGGCCTGCCTGCCCGATCACGTTGTAATTCGGCCCTTCCTCGAACGCAAGTCGATCCCAGTCGTCGCTCGATCGGTCGGGCACATCGAGGTCGTTCGCCTCGAACTCGCCGTAGCGCTCGGGGTAGATCACTTCGACGGCCGAGTCGGGCATGTCGTCGTAGAGGGCGTTGACGGCATCCCAGCCGCCCTCGTCGTGGACCGACTGGACGAACGAGGGGCCGTCGCTGTAGGGCTGGAACTGCATGAAGTACAGCCCCCAGTTCGGGGGCGCCTGTGATTGCTCGCCCTCCCCTCCGTCGACGCCGTCGTCGAGGATACAGGGCTCGTTCCACCGGTCGTTCTCGCAGTATTCGAGGTACTGCTGTTCCATCCGGTGGGTGTCGCCCTCGATGACGCCGAGGACGGCGTTGTCGCGGTCGGTGGTGTTGCGGACGTACTCCTCGAGCGGGAAGTGCTGGTCCTGGAGGGCGTGGCCGAGTTCGTGGGCCAGGATGGCCTCGTCGAGTTGCAGTTGCTCGCTGTTTTCGGAGATGACGACGATTTCGTCGTTCACGTAGTCGTAGTAGCCGCCGACGGTCGCGCTTCGGTCGGCCTGGCGCACGTCGACTGCGTCGTCGTTGCTTCCGATGAGCAGCAGGGTTTCGAACTGGGCGTTGTCGAACTGTCGAGTTCGCTGGTCGACGTCCTCGTACTGACCGGCGCTCTCCTCGGCGAACGTCTCGCGGTCGACGATTTCGACCGGCGGCAGCGTCTCGAAGGAGAGACACCGGAGTGCCTCGATTCGGGCGGCCGTCCGGGCGCTGACCTTCTCGAGTTCCGCCTGGGTCAGACCGTCGGAGGCGTCGACTTCGAGGGGCTGGTTGTACCAGTAGCCGTCGAACCAGCCGATGGTTTCGTTTCCGTCCGCGGGTGCGGCGAAATCGTCCGGCGGGTTCGCGGCGCACGCCTGGACGAGGTCGCCGTCGTCCTGGGTGGTCGCGGTCTCGAGGGACGAGGCCGTTTGTCCCTCGAGTGTTGTCCCATCCGCCGTCTGTCCCTCGAGCGCTATCTCGTTTGCCGTTTGCCTCTCGAGCGTCGTTCCGTCGGTCCCGTTGGCGTCCGCAGCGGGGGCGACCGCACCGACGGTCCCGGCGACGGTCCCCGAGAGGACGATAAGCGCGACGAACGCAGCGACGACCGCAACCCGTGTGTTCCCGATTCCCATTGTGCTCTCTCGGGGCAACGAGCGGATAAAAGTGTCTGTCCGTTTTCGGGACGCGGCTCGAGGGGCGTTCCGGTGACGGCCGATCGAAATCACTCGACCCGATTCGACTGGCATACTTCTTTGGTGACCTGTCTCGAAGGGAAGTTGATGGCCAGTAGCACTTCCGTCGTGCTCGCCGCGCTGTTCGCAAATGGGGCGATCGCCGTCCTCAAATTCATTGGCTTCACACTCACCGGGAGCCCTGCGATGCTTTCGGAGACCTATCACTCGATTTCCGACACCGGGAACCAGGTTTTCTTGCTGATTGGCATCCGCTACGGCGCCCAGGAAGCGAACCGGTCGCACCCGTTCGGCCACGGCAAGGCGCAGTTCTTCTACAGCTTTCTCGTGAGCATCATGCTCTTCGGCATCGCCGGCTGGGAGAGCGCGAAACACGGCTACCAGGCGCTGCAAGCGGGCGAGGTCCACCGAGCGAGCGAACCCGTACCGATACTCGGCGCCTCGGTCGATCCGATCTACATTAACTACGCGGTCCTGATCGGGGCGATCGTTTTCGAGACCTACGCCTTCTGGAAGGCCTACCAGGGCATCACCGCTCAGATGGACGAGCACGGCTGGGAGACCCTACGCGAGGCCTTCCGCAAGACCAGTGACGTGACGACGCTGACCGCGCTCACTGAGGACGCCATCGCTCTCGCCGGCGCCGGCATCGCCCTCTTCGGGATCTACCTCTCGAGAACGTTCGAGAACCCAATCTACGACGCGGGTGCGGCCCTCGTCATCGGTATCCTGCTCATGGGATTCGCGGTCGCGCTGGCCTGGGAGAACAAGCGGCTCATCCTCGGCGAAAGCCTCCCCGAGCCCGCCGAGGACGAACTTCGCGACATCGTCGCTGGCTGGGACGGCGTCGTCAGTCTGGTCGAGTTCCGGACGGTCTACTTCGGTCCCGAGGAACTGCTGGTCACCGCCGACGTCGCGTTCGATCCGACTCTCGATACGGAAACCATCGACGACCGCATCACGGACATCGAGGACGCCCTGCGCGAACACGACGGTCAGATCCAGCGCGTCTACATCGAACCCGAGACGGGGGGACTCGGGTCGCCCTGACGGGACCCGAATCGTCCTGACCGGACTCGTATCACTCTGACCGCACTCGAGTCGGCCTGACTGAACTCGAGCCCATCGGACTACTCGACCGAACGAACTCACGGGCGAGACGAACCCTTTTATCGGATGAGTGCCCAATCATCAGTCGTGCCAGGAGTGGGCCAGTACCTGCGCTTTTTCCCGTACGAGGAGCCCTACGAGAACCAGCGCGAGGCGATGGACCGCATCTACAACACCCTCGTGCGTGGACAGAACGTTCTCTTCGAGGGCGCCTGCGGGACCGGCAAGACCCTCTCGGCGCTCGTGCCCGCCCTCGAGGTGGCCCGCGAACAGGACAAGACGGTCGTCATCACGACGAACGTCCACCAGCAGATGCGCCAGTTCGTCGCCGAGGCCCGGGCGATCACCCGCGAGGAGTCCATCCGCGCGGTTGTCTTCAAGGGGAAAGCTTCGATGTGTCACACCGACGTCGGCTACGAGGAGTGCCAGACCCTGCGGGACAACACCCGCGCGCTCGTCGAGGCCGAGAGCGACCACAGCCAGCTCGAACAGCGCCAGCGCGACCTGCTGGCCGAGAGCCAGGCGGGCAGCGAGTCGGCCGCGGAGGCCCGCAGCGCCGTGATGGACGAACTCGAAAACCTCGAGGAACAGATCGAGGACCTCGGGGAGGCCAACGTCTGTGACCACTACCGGAACAACCTGCTCGATACCGAGGCCACCGACGAGTTCTTCGGCTGGCTGTTCGAGGACGTCCGCACGCCCGACGAGATCTACGAGTACGCCGACGAGCGCGAACTCTGTGGCTACGAACTGCTGAAGGAGGGCCTCGAGGGGGTCGACCTCGTGGTCTGTAACTACCACCACCTGCTCGATCCGATGATCCGCGAGCAGTTCTTCCGCTGGCTCGGGCGCGACCCCGACGACGTTATCGCCGTCTTCGACGAGGCCCACAACGTCGAGGACGCCGCGCGCGACCACGCCAGCCGCGCCTGCTCGGAGCGAACCTTCGACAGCGCGCTGGACGAACTCGCCGAAACGGACGACCCGCGGGCTGACGACGCCACGAACGTCCTCGAGGCGTTTCGCGACGCGCTGGTCGAGACCTACGAGGACAGCTTCGGCTTCGGTCAGCGCGGGTCGGTCGGCGACAACTGGGAGGACGTCTCGATCAGTAACGAGGACCGCCGAGACGACCTCACGCTCGCCTTCCTGCAGGCGTACTCGGGCCAGGGTATCGAGGGCGACCTCGAGGCCGCGCGTAAACTTGGCCAGCAACTCGACGAGGAGTACGAGGAGGCCTACCGCGAGGGCGAAACCGCGACCCGAACCGAGTGCCAAACCCTCGAGGCGGCCGCGTTCGTCGCGGCCTGGATGGACGAGGGGGCCGATCAGGGGCTGTACCCCGTCGTCTCCGTCCGCCGGGATGCGGGCACCGACGAGGTCTACGGCCGGGCGGAGCTGTACAGCTGTCTCCCCCGCCACGTCACCGGACAGCTCTTCGAGGCCGTCTCCGGGACGGTCCTGATGAGTGCGACCATCCAGCCGTTCGATGTCACCGAGGACGTCCTCGGCCTCGAGGAGTGCGTGACGATGGCCTACGGGCTGCAGTTTCCCGCCGAGCGCAGGCGGACCTACGCCGTCGAGACGCCCGCGCTGTTTGCCTCCGTCCGTGACGACCCCGACGTCCAGGACGAGGTCGAGGAGGCCATCTACGACGCCGTCCGGATGACCCCCGGGAACACGCTCGCCTTCTTCCCGAACTACGGCGAAGCCGCCCGGTACGCCGAGCGTCTCGAGTCTCGAACCGACGCGACGGTCTACCTGGACGAACCGGGCGTCGGCGCCGAGGAACTTCGCCAGAAATTCGTCGCCGACGACCGTGCCGTTTGCTGCACATCGCTCTGGGGGACCCTCGCCGAGGGTGTGAGCTTCGACGGCGACGACGCCCACACGGTGCTGGTCGTCGGCGTTCCCTACCCGCACCTCGACGATCGCGCCGAAGCAGTGCAAGAGGCCTACGACACCGCCTTCGAGGGGACCGACACCGGGTGGCGCTACGCCGTCGAGATCCCCACCGTTCGGAAGACCCGGCAGGCGCTCGGCCGGGTGATCCGCTCGCCCGAGGACGTCGGCGTCCGCGCCCTCCTCGACCGGCGGTACTCGAGGCGCGCCAAATCCGACCTGGGAACCTACAGCGTCAACGGCACGTTCCCACACGAGGAACGGGAAGAACTGATGGACCTGGACCCCGAGAAGCTCAAGTTCGCCATGATGAACTTCTACGGCGACCACGATCGGTACGCGGGGGAGCCGCCGGCACCCTGAGAGGGCGGCGTGGACTCCCACCGCCTCTCGCCGTTTTTCGTGCTCTCTCGCGGGTTCAGGGCCGTACTTAAGCAGGCAACGAAATCCGACTCACCGGCAGGCGATACTGGCCGTCGAAGAACTCGAGTTCGCTCACGGTCCACGTCACCTGGTCAATCTCGTGGTCGGCGAGTCGGCGGGCCGTTTCGAGGTCGCCGCCCCGGGCTAGCGTTACGTGCGGCACGTAGTCGGGGCCCTCGAGTCCCTCCACGGGGTCGAATACCTCGGCGAGGTCGCGGTGAATCTGCTCGAGGCCGGGGCTCTCGACGGCGAGGTAGACCACGGGCGCCGAGCCGAGCGGCGGCTCCGGGAAGTAGTCGATGCCGGTGACCGCGGCCTCGACTGCAGGGGCGCCCTCCAGGGCGCGGTGGGTGCGGTGCTGGAGGCGGTCGACCTGGGGGGCGTCGCCGAGACGCTTGAGTAGGAGGGAGTGGTCGTCCCGCACGGTGTCGAAGCCGACCAGGGACGGATAGAGGTCGGCCGCGAGCGCCCGAACGCGGCCGGGAACGGGGACGTTGACGCTGTACACTGGTTCGAGGTACTTCTTGGGACGGTATGAGCGTGGCGGTGTTCGGTGAACAGTCGTCCAAACTATAGTTTGTATAGTAGTTACTCGAGGAGTCGACCGTCCCACACTGCTCGCGAGCCCACCCAAAACCCGTCGGGAGAACGAGCGAAAGAGCGCCGCTCGAGTGGACGCAACCGGTTCCGGGTCGGAAAGACCTATTTGTCCGGCCATGCCAATGGAGAACGATGGATGCGAGGGAGCACCGGGCGCTCCTCGGAGTGCTCGTCGTGCTCGGGTGTCTGTGCGCGGGATTTCCATCGATCGCTGTCGCCGACGGCGGCGACCTCGAGGCCGAGGCGGGTGCACGCCTCGTCCTGGACGGTTCGACTGACGCCGCGATGGCAACAGGATCGGTGAGCGACGCGACCGTTCTGACCGGACTGCCGGTGTACTCACTCGAGAGTACTGCTCTCCAGGAGGAATCCAACGAGACCGACGACGAGAGCGACACCGGAGACACAAACGACGCCGGAGACGCCAACGAAAGCGACGATACGGATGAGAACACGGCCAACGAGACCGACGGTGCCACGGCCAACGAGACCGGTAACGAGAGCGCGATTACGGGAGCGACGCCGCCCGGCTACGACGAACTCTCGATCGAGGTGACGGTCCACGAGAACGGATCGGCCACCTGGACCCTCGAGTACCGGTACCGACTCGACGGCGAGGAAAACGCCAGCGACCGGTGGGAATCGGTTCGGTCGACGATCGAGGCGGAAAACGAGACGTACCTCGAAAACGTCGAGTCCAACTGGTCGGAGCGGGTCGACGCTGCCGCCGCGGAGACGGGCCGGGACATGACCGCCAGCGGCTACCGCGTCTCGCTCGAGGAGACGTCGACGCCTCAGGAAACCGGCTACGTCCGCGTCCAATTCTTGTGGGAGGAGTTCGCGAACGTCGAACTCAACCATCGGATCCGGATCGGCGACGCCTTCGGCCACCTCGAACTCGACGACCGTACGCAGTTGATCGTCACCTGGCCGGCGGACTTCCGCGCTCAGACGATCGAACCCTTCCCCAACGACCGGCGCGACCAGGCGGCCATCTGGAACGGTGACGAGACGGACTTTCTCGAGGACGAACCGTTCGTCGAACTCATGGTGCAGACCTCGGAGCCGTCACCGCCCGAATCGGACGAGCAATCGCCCCTCCCGGTATCGTGGCTGGCGGCCCTCGGGCTCCTCGCCCTCGCGATCGTGGCTGCGGTGGGCTGGTTCGCCCTGCGCAACGGTGATTCCAATGGCTTTGCAACCCGATCCTGGAGGGAGCAACCCGAGCCGGAGCCGTCCGAGCCGGAGTCGACGCCTCGGCGCCAGCAGCCGACGCCGCCGGACGCGTTATTGAGCAACGAAGAGCGCGTCGTCCGCCTGCTCGAGCAACACGGCGGCCGGATGAAACAACAGGAGGTGGTCTCGACGCTCGAGTGGACCGAGGCGAAGACCAGTCAGGTCGTCAGCGGGCTCCGCGAGGAGGGGACGATCGAGGCGTTCCGGATCGGTCGGGAAAACGTACTGACGCTCGCGGACGAGGCCGAGTCGGCCAATGGCGTCGCCGCGAACGAGTCGGATACGTGACCCGGAGCGCAAACGTAACATTTGCCCACCCAGTAGCCTTTAATAGCTCGAGTATCCTACGTTCGTCCAGATGAGCGCACTCGCCACTACCGTCCTCGTTCTCTTCGGTAGCGCGAGTGCCGTCGCCCCGCGACGACGACCGGGCCTCTAGGCCCACTACTACTTCATCCCCAGATTTCGGTATTGTTCAACCTTGCAGGAATTCCTGTTTTTCTCGGTCAGCACCCGCTCTATCATTAATTTACAATCTACAAACCAACGAATTTAAGTCCCGTAAGCGATTGCACTCGAGTACGATATGACACGCGTTGCACTCGCGTTCTCGGGCGGACTGGACACGACAATTTGCGTCCCGCTGCTCGAGGAAGAATACGGATACGACGACGTCATCGGCGTCACGGTCGACGTCGGTCAGCCCGCTTCGGAGTTCGCCGAAGCCAAAGAAACCGCCGAGGCCCTCGGTCTCGAGCACTACGTCGTCGACGCGCGAGCGGAATTCGCCCAGCTCTGTCTCGAGGGCGTTCGCGCGAACGCGACCTACCAGGGCTACCCGCTCGGAACCGCACTCGCTCGCCCCGTGATCGCCTCGAAGATCCTCGAGGTCGCCGAGGAACACGGCTGTACGGGCATCGCTCACGGCTGTACCGGCAAGGGCAACGACCAGCTCCGGTTCGAAGCCGTCTGGCGCGACTCGGACCTCGAGGTCATCGCGCCTATCCGCGAACTCGGGCTCACGCGCACGTGGGAACAGGAGTACGCTGCGGAGAAGGGCCTCCCCGTCGAGGGCGGCAACGAGGGCGACTGGTCGATCGACACCAACCTCTGGAGTCGCTCGGTCGAGGGTGACAAACTCGAGGACCCCAGCTACGTCCCGCCAGAGGACATCTACGAGTGGACCCAGGAGCCCACCGGCGAAACTGAACTGATCGAGATCGAGTTCGAGAACGGGTACCCCGTCGCCGTCGATGGCGAGGCGATGGACCCCGTCAGCCTCATCGAGCACCTCAACGAGGTCGCCGGCGCCCACGGCGTCGGCCGCACGGACGTGATGGAAGACCGCATGCTCGGGCTCAAGGTCAGGGAGAACTACGAGCATCCCGCGGCGACGACGCTGCTCAACGCCCACGAGTCGCTCGAGGGCCTCGTCCTGACCCAGGAGGAGCGTCAGTTCAAACAACAAGTCGACCAACAATGGGCCCAGAAGGGCTACGAGGGCCTGGTCGACGCGCCGCTCGTGAGCGCGCTCGAGGGCTTCATCGCCGAGACGCAGAAACGCGTCACGGGCACGGTGACGATCAAGTTCGAGGGCGGCCAGGCCCGCCCCGTCGCCCGCGACAGCGAGTACGCGGCGTACTCGGCGGCCCACGCCTCCTTCGACACCGAAACCGTCGGCAAGATCGACCAGGAGGACGCGACGGGCGTCGCGAAGTACCACGGCTTCCAGCGCCGCCTGGCCAACAAGTCGCTCGAAGGCGAGGGCGAGAGCCTCGAGATGGCGACTGACGGCGGAGCCAACGAGACGACCGACGAGTGAACATGACCGGAGAGGATTCCCTGCAGGACGCCACCGATGCGCCCCGCTCGAGTTCGACCGACGAGAGCGACGCCAACAGCGTCGTCCGCCGCGATCGCTTCAGCGGCGGCCCCGCACGCGGGTTCCTCTCCTCGCTCGCGGCCGACGAGCGCATCTTCGAGGCGGACCTCGCGGTCGACCGCGCTCACGTCGTAATGCTCGCCGAGAGCGCGGTCGTCGAGGACGACACTGCGAGCGACATTCTGCGCGCGCTCGACGCCATCGAGGTCGACGGGCACGCGAGCCTCCCCGACGGCGAGGACGTCCACGAGGCCATCGAGACGGCCGTCATCGACGCGGTCGGTTCCGACGGCGGGAAGATGCACACCGCCCGCAGTCGCAACGACGAGGTCGCGGCCTGTATTAGGTACCGCCTCCGTGAGGACGTCCTCGAGGCGCTCGAAGCGACGCTCGCGCTGCGCGAGGCCCTCTCGGCAGTCGCGAGCGAGCACGTCGAGACGACGATGCCCGGCTACACCCACCTCCAGCCCGCCCAGCCGACGACCGTCGCCCACTGGGCGCTGTCTTACGAGGGGGCGATTCGCCGCGACACCGAGCGCCTGCTCGAAGCCTACGCGCGGATCAACGTCTCGCCGCTGGGCGGGGCCGCGTTCGCGGGGACGACCTTCGATATCGATCGCGAACGGACGGCCGAGTTGCTCGGGTTCGACGGCGTGATCGAGAATTCGATGGACGCGTCCTCGAGCCGGGACTTCCTGCTCGAGACCGTCCAGGAGCTGTCGACGCTGTCGACGACGCTGTCGGGGCTGGCCGAGGACGTGATCCTCTTCGCCAACCGCGGCTTCGTCGACCTCTCGGACGATTACTCCTCGACGTCGTCGATCATGCCCCAGAAGAAGAACCCCGACACGCTCGAACTCGTCCGCGCGGTCGCGGGCGATGCAGCCGCCGGGGTGCAGGGCCTGACGACGACGCTCAAGGGACTCCCACGCGCGTACAACCGCGACCTCCAGCGTGCCACCCCGCACGCGTGGTCGACGGTCGACGCCGTCCTGGAGGCGACCCGAGTCGCTGCGGGTGCAGTCGCCACCGCCGAGTGGAACGAGGAGGCGCTCGCTGCGGAGGCAGGGGCTGGCTTCTCGACGGCGACCGGCGTCGCGGACCTGCTGGCGGCGAACGGGGTGCCGTTCCGGACGGCCCACGAGATCGTGGCCGTCGCCGCCGAGAACGGGGGCGACTACGCGGCCATCGAAGCGGCTGCCGAGGACGTACTCGGCGAACCGCTCGAGACCTACGCCGATTCCGGGGCGGTCCGGTCAGCGCTCGACCCCGCAGCGAGCGTGGCCAGTCGCGACTCGATGGGTGGGCCAGCGCCCGACGCCGTCGAGTCGCAGCTCGAGTCCGCTCGCGACGCGCTCGAGAGCCACGAGGCGGCCGTGGACGACCTCGAGACCGCACTCGAGACGGCCCACGACGAGCTACGGTCCGAGGTGATGACGTATGCGTGAGCGTCGTCCCGTCAGTCCTGGCCGGGCGGTACGGCCGCCGCGATCGCCGCCGTCCCCGCCGGGGGACACTATACTATTTCGATGACATTCGAAACAAGATTTGCGGGAAAATAGTATTTTGGCGCCTTTAGAGTCGGGTATAGTTTCATAATATATTTGGTAGGTTCGAAGGATTTAAGGTGTATCGTCCCCGAGAGGGGAGTACAATGACAGAATGCGTCGAGTGTGGGGCGGACCTGACCCTGCACGACGATCTGGAAGTCGGAGAAATCGTCGACTGTACCACCTGCGGAGCCGAACTCGAAGTCATCGACACCGAGCCGCCAGTCCTCGAGCGAGCCCCCGAGCTCGAAGAGGACTGGGGTGAGTGACCTTGCACGTAGGAATCCTCTACTCCCGGATCCGCAAGGACGAGAAGCTCCTCCTCAACGAGCTTCGCGAGCGCGGCCATGAGGTCGAAAAGATCGACGTGCGCACGGAGACCTTCGACGTCGCCGAGGCCGGCGAGACGTTCGCTGACCTCGACCTCGTCGTCGACCGCTGTCTCGCCACCAGCAGGAGCCTCTACGCCACGCGCTTCTGTGAGGCCTACGGCGTTCCCGTGGTCAACAGCAACGAGACGGCCGAAATCTGCGCCGACAAAGTGAAGAACAGCCTTGCGCTCGAGTCCGCGGGTATCCCCACGCCTGCGACGAAAGTAGCGTTCACCAAAGAGAGCGCTCTCGAGGCCATCGAATCCTTCGGCTACCCCTGCGTCCTCAAGCCCGTCGTGGGCTCGTGGGGGCGCCTGATGGCCAAGATCGATTCGAAGAGTGCCGCGGAGGCGATTCTCGAGCACAAGGCGACCCTGGGTCACTACGAGCACAAGGTGTTCTACGTCCAGGAGTTCGTCGAGAAACCGGGCCGGGACGTGCGCGTCCTGGCCGTCGACGGCGAACCCGTGGCGGCGATGGCTCGTTCCTCGGACCACTGGCTCACCAACGCGGCGAAGGGCGCCACGACCGACCCCTTCGAGCTCGACGACGAGGCGCTCGAGCTGGTCGAGAAGGCCAGCAACGCCGTCGGCGGGGGTCTATTGGGTATCGACCTCATGGAAGCCGATGACGGATACACCGTCCACGAGGTCAACCACACCGTCGAGTTCAAGGCGCTCAACGATGCCGTCGACGTGGACGTCCCCGGGACCGTGGTCGACTGGCTCGAGGCGAAAGCCGAGGCCGAGGCCACGACCGACGAGGACGGGGCGAACGACGCCGAACTCGAGGTGACGCTGTGATGGCAACAGGCGCACAAGCCGCGGACGACGCGACCGCGACCGACGCCGAGACCGTCACCGCCTCCGTCGTCGGCGGCACCGGCTTCACGGGCGGTGAACTCCTCCGTCTGCTCGCCGGCCACCCCGTCTTCGAGATTCGGCAGGCCACGAGCCGCTCTGCGGCGGGAAAGAGCGTCGGCTCGAAGCACCCGCCCCTGCGCGGGAGTGATCTGCGCTTCAGCGACCCCGAGGACCTCGAGTCCGTCGATGTGCTCTTTACGGCGACGCCACACGGTGTCTCGATGGGCCAGATCGACGAGTTCCTCGACGTTGCAGACACCGTGGTCGACCTCTCGGCGGACTTCCGCCTCGGTAGTGAAAAACAGTACGACGAGTGGTACGACGGGCACAGCGCGCCCGAGTACCTCGAGCGCGCGGAGTACGCCCTCCCCGAAATCAACCGCGAGAACCTCGCGGGCGCGGACCTGATCGCCGGCGGCGGTTGTAACGCCACCGCCACGATCCTGGGACTGTACCCCCTGTTCGAGCACGGCATCCTCGAGGGGGGAGAACAGATCGTCGTCGACGTGAAAGTCGGCTCCTCGGAGGGCGGCGCCGGGGGCGGCGAGGCCTCGAGCCACCCCGAACGTTCGGGCGTCGTCCGCCCCTACGCCCCGACGGGCCACCGTCACGAGGCCGAGATCGAGCAGTTCCTCGGCACATCGGTGGCGTTCACCTGCCACGCGGTGGACATGGTTCGGGGCGCGAGCGCGACGAGTCACGTCTTCCCCTCGGGGCCGGTCTCGAAGGGCGACCTTTGGAAAGCCTACCGCGAAACGTACGAGGACGAACCGTTCGTCCGCATGGCAGCCGGCGGCTCCGGCGTCTATCGCTACCCCGAACCCAAAGCGGTCGCGGGAACGAACATCGCCGAAGTCGGCTTCGAACTCGACCCCTCGAACAAACGGATCGTGGTCTTCTCGGCTATCGACAACATGATGAAGGGGTCGGCCGGCCAGGCCGTCCACGCCGCGAATATCGCGCTGGGGCTCGAGGAAACCGCGGGACTCGAGTTTACGGGATTGCATCCCGTGGGGGCGCCCTGAGATGACGACGAATCCGTACACTGAGGGCGAGACGGTAGTCGTGAAAATCGGCGGCGCTCGCGCCGTCGACCCTGCAGGAGCGCTGGCCGACGTGGCCCATCTCGTCGCCAACGGTGAAGATGTGATCGTCGTTCACGGCGGCTCCACCGCCGTCGACGAGACCCTCGAGGAACTGGGCGAGGAACCCACCTACGTCGAGACCCCCGGCGGCGTCGTCGGACGCTTTACCGACGAGCGCACCATGGACGTGTTCAAGATGGTCATGCCCGGGAAGTTGAATACGGACCTCGTCGAGGCCCTGCAGAACGAGGGCGTCGACGCCGTCGGTCTCTCGGGCGTCGACGGCCAGCTCCTCTCGGGGAAACGGAAGTCGGCTGTCCGCGTCCAGGAGGGCGGCAAGAAGAAGATCAAGCGTGGCGACCACTCCGGAACCATCGAGGACGTCAATTCGGATCTCCTCGAGACCCTGCTCGCGGGCGGGTACGTGCCCGTCGTGGGCGGACCCGTCCTCGGTGCCGAGAAGGACGGCGGCTACACCGCGGTCAACGCCGACGCCGACCGCACGGCCGCGGCCGTCGCGGGGGCGCTCGAGGCCGACCTCGTGCTCCTGACGGACGTCTCGGGGATCTACGCCGATCCCGAGGACGAGGCGACGAAGATCGACGAAGCGACGGACGAAGAGTCGTTCGCGGCCGTCCAGGACGCCGCCGAGGGCTTCATGACGAAGAAGGTCATGGCCGCGAAAGAGGCCCTCGAGACCGGCGCGAGTTCGGTCGTGGTCGCGGATGCGAACGCGAACGATCCCGTTTCGAACGCCCTCGCGGGTCACGGAACGACGATCACCCCTGGCGCGCTGGGTCTGGGGCTCGACGGCGGCGACGCGGACGATGGCGAAACGGACGATACCGACGCGGACGAGAAGGCGGCGCTCGAGGTGACCAACCAATGAGCGGGTTCGTTTTCTCCGAGAAGCCCATCTCGATCGCCTCGGGTGAGGGCGCGTTCCTCACGAGCGAGGACGGAATCGACTACCTCGACCTCGGTGCGAGCTACGCCTGCACGCCGACGGGACACTGCCACCCGCAGGTGGTCGAGGCGATCCAGGAGCAGGCGGGCGAGTTGCTGTTCGTCCAGGGTTCGTACCCCGTCAAGTCCCGGACCGATCTCCACACCAGACTGGCCGCGCTCGCCCCCGGCGACCTCGAAAACGTCTGGCTCTGCAATTCGGGCACCGAAGCCAACGAGGCGGCACTGAAGTTCGCACGGAGCGCGACCGGCGGGACGAAGATCGTCGCCGCCAAGCGCGCCTTCCACGGTCGGACGGCGGGGACGCTCTCCGCGACGTGGAAACCGAAGTACAGGAAGCCCTTCGAGCCGCTGCTCCAGGACGTCGAGTTCGTCACCTACGGGGACGCAGGCGAGTTATCGGAGGCCGTCGACGACGACACCGCCGCGGTGATCCTCGAGCCCATCCAGGGCGAGGGTGGCATCCACCCCGCGCCGGCGGGCTACCTCGAGGCGGCCCGCGAGGTCACCGAGGCGACGGGGACGGCGCTGATCTTCGACGAGATTCAGACGGGACTCGGCCGGACGGGGACGACGTGGGCCTGTCAGAACGAGGCCCTCGGGGGACCCGTCGAACCCGACATCCTCACGACCGCGAAGGGGCTCGCCAGCGGGCTCCCGCTCGGGGCGACCCTGTGTGCCGACTGGATCGCCGAGGATGCCGGTCCACACGGCTCGACGTTTTCGGGGAATCCGCTCGTCTCTGCCGCCGCGAACGCCACCATCGACGTCCTCGTCGACGAGGATGTGTCGACCAACGCCGCGGAGGTTGGCGACTACCTGAAAGACGAACTCAAGGCGTCCGACGTGCCCCTCCGGGACGTCCGCGGCGAGGGCCTGATGCTCGGCCTCGAAGTCAAGCGCGGTGCCAACCGTGTGCTTCGCGACCTCGCACTCGAGCACCAGATACTCGCCTTGCCAGCGGGCCGAAGCGTCGTTCGGTTGCTCCCGCCGCTGGTCCTCGAGCGCGAACACGCAGACCAGGTCGTCGACGCACTGTCGGCAATCCTCACACCCACGGCAGAGCAATGACTCGAGACATGGAAGAACAATGACGCAGGCCACGACAGCAATGGACGCGAACGACGTGGACGAGACTGACGAAACGGCGGCTACTCCTGCCGACGAGGCAGACGAGGCCGACGGAAGCGAGACGAGCGCCGAATTCGACTCGAGCGCGGCGGCTGTCTCGCGGAAGGCGGCACACGAACTGCTGATCGACCTCGTCTCGACTCCCTCACCCTCGGGCGAGGAGGACGCGGCAGCCGAAGTGCTCGTCGATTTCTTCGAAGCCCACGACCGCGAGGTCCGGATCGACGAGGTCGGCAACGTGCACGCACCGGCCGACGACGCGGTCCTCCTGACCTCCCACATCGATACCGTCCCGGGAGAGATTCCGGTTCGGGTCGAGCCGGCGAGCGACGAGGACGTGGACGCCGAGGTCGCGGCCGCGGGCGAGGACGTCCTCTGGGGCCGCGGCAGCGTCGACGCCACCGGCCCGCTGGCCGCAATGGCCGTCGCCGCCGTCACCACCGGCGTCTCCTTCGTCGGCGTCGTCGGCGAGGAGACGGACTCGCGGGGCGCACGACATCTCGTCACCGAGCGAGACGCACCCGAAGCCGTGGTCAACGGCGAACCCTCCGGCGCCGACGGCATCACACTGGGCTATCGCGGCTTCCTGGCCGGCACTTACGTCGCCACCAGCGAGTCCGGCCACACCTCCCGGCCCGAACCGAACGCCATCCAGCAGGCGATTCGCTGGTGGTCGGCCGTCGAGGAGGCTTTCGAGTCTGACGATTACGAACCCGTCTTCGAGCAAGTGACCGCCAAACCCGTCTCGCTTGAGGGCGGCACCACCGAGGACGGCCTCTCCGTCGAGGCGACCCTCGAGGCACAACTCCGCATCCCGCCGAGTCTCGACGCCGAGGCGGTCAGGGAGGTCGCGGAGGCCACGCTCGAGGTCGGCACCGTCTCCTGGAGGGAGCCGATCCCACCGGTGATGGAGAGTCCACGCACGGAAATCGCGCGGGCGTTCCGCGTCGCGATTCGGCAGGAAGGCGGCGAGCCGCGACTCCTCCGGAAGACCGGAACGAGCGACATGAATCTCTACGCCGGCGCGTGGGACTGCCCGATGGTTACCTACGGCCCCGGCGACTCGAACCTCGATCACACCCCCGACGAACGACTCTCGCTCGCGGACTACGAGTGCTCGATCGCGGTCCTCGAACGCGTCGGGAACACGCTCCGGGGGGAGGACGCGTGATGACGGACGACTCGGGTCGTCCCGCCCACGCGAGTCGCTCGGCGGCCGGAAACGAGGGTGACGTGCGCCACCTGCTCGACGTCGACGACCTCTCTCGCGAGGAGCTGTTTACCGTCCTGGACCGGGCGGCCGACTACAAACTCGCCCAGACGCGCGGCGAGGGCCACGCCGACTTGCCGGGGCAAACGCTGGGCATGCTCTTCCAGAAGCCCAGCACCCGGACGCGTGTCTCCTTCGAAACGGGGATGACTCACCTCGGGGGGCACGCCATCTTCCTCGGGGCCGACGACATCCAGCTAGGTCGGGGCGAACCGCTCAAAGACACGGCGAGGACCCTCTCGCGGTACGTCGACGCAGTGATGGCCCGAGTGTTCAAACACGAGAACATTCGGGTAATGGCTGAGTACGCGGACGTACCGATCGTCAACGGGCTAACCGACGACGCCCACCCGTGTCAGACGCTGGCGGACCTCCTGACGATCCGGGAGCGCTTCGCCGACCTCGATTCCGTCTCGGCGACCTGGATCGGTGACGGCAACAACGTCGCCCAGTCGTTCGTCCTCGGCTGTGCACTCGCCGGAATCGACCTCACGGTAGCGACGCCCGAAGAACACGGCATCGACGAGGCCGTCCTCGAGCGGGCGGCCGAACTTGGAACGGCGCCAACGGTGACGCACGACCCCGTCGAAGCGGTGACGGACGCGAACGTCGTCTACACCGACGTCTGGGTCAGCATGGGTCAGGAGGACGAACGCGAGATCCGCCTCCGGACGTTCGAGGGGTTCCAGGTCAACCAGGAACTGCTCGAGCACGCGCCCGAAGCAGCCGTGATGCACTGTCTGCCGGCCCACCGTGGCGAGGAGATCACCGACGCTGTCATCGAAAGCGAGCGCTCTATCGTGTTCGATCAGGCGGAAAATCGGCTCCACGCCCAGAAGGCGGTGTTGAGCTGGTTGCTCGAGTAGCTCGAGCGATGCAGTCGCTTTCCCGTCCGCGTTCGAACGGTACGAGGCCGTGGCTGGCTGTTGATGGCCAAACTCCTTGCGAGCACCAGTAGGCGGAAAACGAGAGACGGAAAATCCCATGTTTTTATATGGAAGAACCTGCTATCCCGAGTTAGCAGCACGTTAGACAGGCTGCTGCGCACCGCGGATGCCGTGCGTATGGGGTGCCCGGCAGACGCGGGCGAGTGATGGGGGGAAACCATCTACCACTAACCGATCCACTGGGGGGATCGCCTGTTTCCGTTTTTTGCGGTCGCGACGAAACGGCGAGCACGATGCTCGAGCGTCTCGATGCCTCAATCGCCCTCGGGGCCCTTCGCCGCTCGATTTCTTCCGATTCCGTTTCTCACGTCTCTCGATTCCTCGCCGTCCGCGGCGGAACGCGCCATTAATGTGTCTCGACTCCCGTAGCCGGATACATGGAATTCTGCGACGAATGCGGCTCGATGATGAAGGCGGACGATGGCTACTGGGTCTGCGGTAGCTGTGACTTCACGAAACCGAAGGGCAACAGCGACGAGTACGTGGTCACCGAAGATCAGGAGGCCACTGAAGTGATCGAGTCCTCCGACGAGACGTCGCTCCCGAAGACCGAGGCCCGGTGTCCCGAGTGTGGGCACGATCAGGCGTACTGGTACCTCCAGCAGACGCGCTCGGCGGACGAGTCCGAAACCAGGTTCTTCGTCTGCGCAGAGTGTGAGTACAAGTGGCGCGAAGACGATAACTGATTCTCGCGAGAATCGCTCTCGATCCGACTGGTTCTATTCGAGTCGAGCCACGAGCAGGTACCCGGTGTGGCCGACGGGAGCAGTCGACGGCCGCGACCCACGGTCGTCGAAGGTCATCTCTCGCTGGATGGTCTCGCGGGTGACGACACTCGAGAGTCCGGCCCCGCGGGCGGCCTCGCTGGTCTCGCGGGCGGTCTCGACGAACGGGCTGTAGACGGCCACGAACCCGCCCTCGACGAGGAGGTCGGGCGCGTACTCGACGATGGCCGGCGCGTCGCCGGTATCGAGCGTGATCACGTCGAAGCCGGGGCCCGCGGCGAGGGTCTCGAGGTCGTCTCGAAGGTCGCCCGTCCGGACCTCGACGTCGCTCGAGACGCCGCCGAGGGCCATGTTCTCCCGCGCGACGTCGGCGAACTCGGGATCGCGTTCGTAGCTCACCACGTTCGCCCCAGCGCGGGCCATCGAGGCCGCGAGGACGCCGGTACCGGTACCGGTGTCGAGCACGCGGTCGCCGACGCGGACCCCGGTCTCACCGAGCACGAGACCAACGTCGCGGGGCACCATCGGGGCGCCGGTGCGCTCGAAGTGATGAAAGAGGTCGGGGCCGCGGAGCTTTCGGACGCGAAACTCGGTGCCGAGGTGGGTCTCGAGGACCTGCCCCGGTTCGACGTCGGTGGGGACCTCGAGGACGCCGAGGTCGGAGCCGAACTCCTCGCCGGGCTGGACGAGGTGTTCGCGGTCCTCGTGGACGAGCAGGACTGGCGGTCGGTCGGTGGGTTCCGCTTCGGCTTCGGCTACCGGTTCGCCCGCGTCGCTCGCGTTCACGTCTGCGTTCGTGTCTCGCTCGTCAGTTCCACTCTCGTCTCCGCCGTCAGGTGATCCCATCACGCGAGTACTGGGCTCACTCGAGGCGTTCGACTGCGGCCGCGAGGTCGCCGTTCTCGGCCTCGAGGGCCTCGCGGGCCTCGTCGTCGCTGACGCCGGTGCGGGCGGCGACGATTTCGATGTCCGAGTCGGGGATGGCCGACTCGCTGTCGGCGTCCGCGTCAGTTTCGTCCGCGTCGGCGCCGCCAGCGTCGCCGGCGCTCCCGCGCTCGCGCTCCTCGGGCGTCCCGATGACCTGATAGGTCTCCTGACCACGGGCGTCCATCTTCGTGACGTCCGCGTCGGTGAAGACGAGGTCGTGGTCGGCCGTCCGGATGATGACCTCCTCGGCGTCGAGTTCGTCGACGTCGATTCCCATCTGTTTCATCATCTGTTCCATCTTCCGTGGATTGAGTCCGCCGCCGCCTCCAAACATACTCGAGACGTGGCCAGCCGCGGGCAAAAACCCACCGGAACCGTCTCTCGCGTCCTTCGACTTTCCGTCTTTCGTGTCTCCGCCGCATCTCGACTCGAGCGACGGAACTCGAGATGCGACCTCACCGAAGGCTTCCCGACTCCGGTGACTCGCCGCTCTCGAGGCCGTCCCGGCCCCGCCAACTCCACAGTCCGAGGACCATCATCGTGATCCCGAGGATCGCGATGACCGCCCAGACGCCGATCTGGGTCGCCGTCAGCGCCGAGCCGGTAAACAGGGTGGTCGCCTGGAGCAAGAACGCGACGAGCAACAACAGCCCGAACAGCGAGGCGATGGCGACGCCGATTCCCTCCCGGATCGCCCACCGAAGCTCTTCGGCGTCGCGGTCGGCCGTTTCGGTGTGGTTACGTGACCGAATTTCTTCGTCGGCGTCGACGTAGCCGGACGTCGCCCACGGCGTCTCGAGGTAGCCGATCACGTACGAGAGCGTGGCGCCGGCGACCATCACGATGGCGAAGGTAACCACTCCGGCGACGAGCGTCGGTGGGGCGAACAGGAGCGTGATCACAGCGGCGGCAACGACCGCCCCGCCGAGCATGACCAGGAATCGTCGGAGGCGTGGAAGCATACTGCATCTATGTCATCGAGTAACATAGGCCTATCACCGGTCAGTATACTGACTCGAGTCGAGACCGACGTACGACCTCGACCGCGCGACTCGGGGACTCGAGAGGACGGCGGCCTCGAGCGCGCGACGACGCTGACGGACGGTCGACACCTATACGGCTCTCGTCGACCGATAGCGAGCCAGTGACCGAGGAACACGATGGAAAACGGAAGACAGCCGCCACCTTCGATGCGGCGAGCGACCACTACCTCGACAGCGACGTCCACCGCCACGGCGCCGACCTCGAGCGACTGACGTCGTGGTGTGCGGATGCAACGCGTGCCCTGGATGTCGCGACGGGCGCGGGTCACACCGCTGGTGCCGTCGCCGATCGAGGCGTTCCGACCGTCGTCGCGACCGACGCCGCGCCGTCCATGGTCGAGACCGCCGTCGACGCTTTCGGCGGCCTCGAGGGGGCCATCGTCGACGCCGAGCGCCTTCCGTTCGCCCGCGACGCGTTCGACGCCGTCACCTGTCGGATCGCCGCCCACCACTTCCCGAACCCGACGGCGTTCGTGAGGGAGGTGTCCCGCGTGCTCGAGCCCGGTGGCGTGCTCGCACTCGAGGATAACGTAGCGCCTGCGGACCCGTCGCTGGGCGAGTTCATCAACCGCGTCGAACGGCTCCGTGATCCGACCCACGTCGAGTCCTATACGATCGAGCGGTGGCACGAGTGGCTCCGAGAAGCGGGATTCGCGCTCGAGGAGACGGTCCGATTGCACAAGCCACTCCAGTTCGAATCCTGGGCCGACGGCCAGTCCTGTACCGGCGAGGAGCGAAAACGGGTCGAACGAACGCTACGGGAGGCCTCCGACGAGGCGGTCGAGACGTTCGACATTCGGGTCGAAGATGGTCGCGTCGTCTCGTTCGCCCCGCTCAAAGCGCTGGTCCGAGCGCGACACCTCGAGTGAGACGGGTGAAATTACTGACCTAGTCGTCCGCCCGACTCGCTCCGCTCCGAACGTTCACCGCCATCCCAGATTCGAAGTCGAGAATCGACTCGCCGTCGAGTTCCGCCCGCCCGACCGCGAGCAGGTCGCCCCGCTCGTGAACGACGAGCACCTCGTCGCCCGGCCGGATCTCGGGGCCCGCCTGGAGGACGAACTTCGAGAAGACGTTCTTGCCGTCGCGGACGAATGGTTCGCTCTCGTCGTCGACGACGACGCGGTAGGCGGGTGGCTCGAGCGCGTCGTGGAGGCGGTGTCCACCCTCGAGTCCGAGGGTGAAGCGGCCGTCGGTACCGAAGGAGACGATCCGCCCGCGGTCAGCGTGAATCTGCTGGGGGCGACCGGACGTCGTTCGCTCGATACGGCGGTCCTCGCCGGGTGGGAACAGCGCCGCGCCGGCGCTGGCCCCGAACTGGTAGTCTGCGATGGTCCGCAGGTCTGCGCCCTCGTTTCTCCCGCTCTCGTCGACTGCGTGCCCGCTCATTCTTGTTCTCTACCGCCCGTTCGCGCGGACTCGAGGAAAGGGCTTCGGACCCGGCCCTGCCTCACGAGTCGGCGCTCGCCCGGTGCTCGCCACTCACGACAACTCGAGCACTCGCTTCACCGCCTCCGCTCCCATCCGAACGGCGGCCGTCTCGACGTACTCCCGCGGGGAGTGAGCGACGGCGCCGTCCTCGTCCGCGAGCACCCCCGGCCCGAAGACGACCGTTGGTGCGTGGGCGGCGAAGTAGGAGGCCTCGGTCGCGGCCGTGAACGGGCGCACCTCGCCGCTCCCCCTCGCCGCGAGAGCGTCGACGATCGGCGCCTCGGTATCGGTCGCCCAGGCCTCCAGGAACGGCGTCGGCCGCTCGGTGAAGGCGAAGTCGACGCCCACTTCGGCGGGCACGGCTGCCTCGAGGTGGGCCACCAGGGCTCGCTCGAACTCCTCGGCGGTTTCGGGCGGAACGCTCCGCCGATCGATCGTGAGCCGAACCCGGTCGGGAACCTGGTTGGTAGCCTCGCCGCCCTGGACGACCGTCGGCGTGAGCGCTGCGGGCCCGAGATCGGGGTGGGCGGGCGGCGCGTCCTCGCGGTCGTCGAACGTCTCGAGGGCCCCCAGAACCTGCTCGAGGGCGGCCACCGCGTTGACGCCCGATTGCGGTTCGGCGGCGTGGGCGTTCGCCCCCGAGAGTTCGATCGTCCCCTCGAAGCGCCCCTTCGCGGCGGTGCAGACGTCGAGGCCCGTCGGCTCGCCGACGATGACGGCATCGGCGTCCTGGACCGGCGAGTCTGGATGGGAGACGAGGGCGTGGGCGCCAGTCGAGAGGAGTTCCTCGTCGGGAGTGATCGCGAGCGTCACTCGATTCGTCGTCTCGGCCTCGAGAAACGCGGCGAGTAACGCGGCGACCTGTCCCTTCGCGTCGCAGGATCCACGGCCGCGGATTTCGCCGTCCCCGATCTCGAGCGAGACGTGCGGCGAGACGGTGTCGATGTGGGTGTTGAGGACGTAGTGCGTTCCTCGCTCAGCGCTTGCATCCTCGCCGTCGGTCTTTCCATCTCGCGTTGCCAGCACGTTCCCCGCCTCGTCGACCGTCGCCTCGACGCCGTGATCTTCGAGGGTCTCGACCAGGAAGGCTCGCATCTCCGCGACCCCGGCGTCGGGGTGAGAAGGAATCGCGACCGCGGCTTCGAGGAACGAGAGCGGGTCGAATCCCCCCGAATCCCCCGTCACGGGTCGAACGACGAGAAGTGGGTCGTCTGCACCTCGCCGTCGAACTCGTGTTCGACCGGGCCGATCAGGGTCGCGGTGTCGCCGTCGAAGACGACCTCGAGGTTGCCGCCCGGTGGGCTGACGGAAATCGAGTCGCCGTCGGCGAGCCCCAGTCGACGGGCGGCCGCAGCGATCGCCACGGCTCCGGTCCCGCAGGCGTCGGTTTCGCCCTCGACGCCGCGTTCGAAGGTTCGCTGGCGGAACCCCTCTGTATCTGGGCTCGCCAGGTTTACGTTCGTCCCCAGCGGGAACGCATCGGCGTGGCGAACCGGCTTCGCGACGGCCTCGAGGTCGACCGCGTCCACGTCGTCGACGAAGGCGACCGCGTGGGGAACACCCGTGTTGACGACCGTGACCTCGAGCCCCTCGATGGGTTCCTCGATCACGGGCTCGTCCGCGAGTACCGGAATCGACTTCGGGTCGAACGTCGGATCGCCCATTTCGACGGCGATCCGGTCGTCCTGGTCCTGGTCCTGTTCGTCGCTGTCGTTTCCGTGGCTCCCGTCGTACCCGTCGCTCCCATCGCCCTCGACGCGATAGGCACGTCGCGTCCCGGCCTGGGTGTCGATCATGACCTCGTCGCTCCCGGTGCGCTCCATCGCCCACCGGCCGGCACAGCGAGCGCCGTTGCCACACATCGGCGCCGTGCCGCCGTCGGGCTGGACGAGCGTCATGATTACCCGCGGCGGGTTGTACCGGTCCTCGAGCGCCAGGAACAGGATACCGTCGGCGCCGACGCCGGTCTCGCGGTCGCACTCGCGACTGGCGAGGCCCCGCCGGTCGGGGACGTACGTTTCGGCGTCGATCACGAGGAAGTCGTTGCCGGTTCCGTGGTACTTCTCGAAGTGGACGTCGGCGAATGCGCTCATCGGGACATCCCCCGTGGTGGGCTGCGGTTCGGTTCGTCACTATCGACCTCACCGTCTCGAGCCGCCCGCTCGAGCCGTACGATGTCCGCGAGCGTCTCGCGGCGCCGCGAGAGCGCCGTCGAGCCGTCGACCTCGAGGACGACCGAGGCGGGCCGCGGGCGAGAGTTGTACGTACTCGCCATCTCGTAGCCGTAGGCGCCGGCGTTGCCGATCGCGAACAGGTCGCCACGCGCTGTTTCGGGCAGGGAGCGGTCCGTACAGAAGACGTCCGAACTCTCGCAGATGGGCCCCGTCACCGTTTGTGGGTTCTCGGGACGGTCGACGGCATCGGCCTCGAGGTTCCGAATCGGATGATGCGAACCGTACATCGCCGGTCGGGCCAGCGTCGTCATGCCCGCGTCGACGCCGACGACGGTCGTCTCCGGGGTGTCCTTGACCGTGTTCACCTGCGCCAGGAGCACGCCAGCGTCAGCCACCAGGTACCGGCCGGGCTCGATCGTCAGTCGGGCGTCGACCGCTCCCAGCGCGTCGCGGGTGGCTTCGGCGACCGCCTCGAGGTCCAGTGGCGCTTCGTCCTCGCGATAGGGGACGCCGAAGCCGCCGCCGACGTCGACGAACTCGAGGCCTGCCTGTGCGTCGGAGGCGGCGGTCAACGTCTCGTTCAGCTCTCGTGCGAGGTCGCCCATCCGGGAGACGAACTCGCGGTGGGCGTCCAGGTCGTCGCTCGAGACGCCGGAGCCGACGTGGGCGTGGACGCCGACGATGTCGAGCCCGCGCTTGGCGGCGTCGACGGCCGTCTCGACCGCCTGGTTCGCTGGAATGCCAAACTTCGCGTCCGCACCCGTCCGGACCTTCTCGTGGTGACCCGCGCCGATGCCGGGATTTACCCGGAGACAGAGGCGGCCGTCGTAACCGCGTTCCTCGAGCCTGTCGATGGTATCTTCGGCCCCGGCGGTGATCGTCAGGGTCGGGTGCTCGTCGGCCGCCTCGACGGCGACGTCCAGGTCGGCCGCGGGCGGGTTGACCGCCGTGTAGTGGACTCGCTCGCCCGGCGCGCCCGCCTCGAGCGCCCGGACGAGTTCGCCGGCGGAGGCGCACTCGATGCCCGCACCGGCCTCGAGCAGCGTTTCCAGTACCCTGCCGAGCGCGTTCGCCTTCGCCGCGAACATGATTTCGCTGTCGGGAAACGCCGCCTCGAGTCGCTCGTAGTTCTCCTGGACGCGCTCGAGGTCGAGGACGTACAGCGGCGTCCCGTAGTCGTCGGCCAGGTTCCGCAGGTGGCTCGCGCTCCAGTCGCCGAGGCGGCGTATTGGCGGGTTCGGTACCCCCGATTCGGCGGCGCTCATCGGTCCCGTAACACCTCCTCGCGCTCGGAGCGCTCGAGTGTCCGGTCCTCGAGGGCGGTCGCGACGACGGCGGGCTTGTACGCGCCGCCCTCGAACAGGTCGTGGTCGCTGATCGAGGACTCGACGAATCTGGTGAAGGCGCGCCGTTCGGTGGGTAACTCGCCGTAGACGACCTCCTCCTCGACGAGGTCGTAGACTGGGATCCGTGGGGTGAGCAGCGTGTTCTCGCCGACGACGGAGTTCTCGCCGACGACGAATCCCGAGGTGACGCGACAGCCAGCGCCCAGCGAGACGCCGTCTTCGATGACGACTGGTGCGCTCTCGACGGGCTCGAGGACGCCGCCGATCAGCGTGTTGGCGCCGAGCTTGACGTTCGCGCCGATCTGGGCGCACGATCCGACCGTATCGCAGGAGTCGACGAGCGTCCCGTCGCCGACGTGGGCGCCGACGTTGACGAACGCGGGGCTCATCAGGATGCAGTCCGAGCCGACGTGGGCGCCCCGCCGGACGACCGTGCCGTCGGGCGTGTTCCGGGAGCCGCGCTCGCCGAAATCGCTCGAGTCCGCGAGCGGGAGCACGTCGTTGTAGGTGACGCTGCCGTACTCGCGGGCGCGAGTCTCGCGAAGGCCGAAGTTGAGCAGGATGCCCTGCTTGACCCAGGCGTTTGCTTCCCACGCCCCATCTTCACCGCGGGGTTCGGCCGCGCGGACGTCGCCCGCCTCGAGCGCGTCGAGGAAGGTTTCGAGCGTCGCCATGTCGTCTTCGGTCGCCGACTCGGCGTCGACGTCGTTCGCCTCGTAGCGGTTCCACAGGTCGGTAATCTCGGACTCGAGTGCGCTCGCGTCAGCGTCCGCGTCCGCGTTTGCGTTCGAGTTCGCGTTCCCGTTCGTGTTGCCGTCAGTCGATGGACTCATGCTGAAAGTACCTCCGAAAAGTCGTATCGGCCGGGTTCCTGGCCGGCCAGCCAGACCGCCGCGTCGACGGCGCCGGCGGCGAAGACCCCGCGGTCCTCGGCGCGGTGGGTGAGTCGCAGTTCCTCGTGGTTACCGGCGAGGACGACCTCGTGCTCCCCCGTTACGTTCCCGGCTCGCAGGGCGTGAACGCCAATCTCGCTCGGCGTTCGTGGCTGTTCACCCTCCCGGCCGTGGACGCGGTCCGTGAAGTCGCCGGCCGCTTCGATCTCCTCGAGCAGTCGATTGGCCGTCCCGCTCGGGGCGTCGCGCTTCCCGTTGTGGTGGGTCTCGACGAGTTCGACATCGTAGCCGGGCAGGCTCGCGACGGCGTCCCCGACGAGCGCGAGCAGCGCCTGGACGCCACGAGCGAAGTTCGGGCTGTGAAGCAGCGCGATGTCGTCGCCGTGAGCGTCGAGCTGGGACTCCTCGTCACTAGAGAAGCCCGTCGTCCCCGTGACGAAGGGGACGCCCGCCTCGGCGCAGGCGGCAGCGTATTCGAGCGCCGACGCCGGACCCGTAAAGTCGATCACGACGTCCGGGTCGCGCTCCTCGAGCAGGAGGTTGATCTCGAGAGCGGACTCGATCTCGATGCCCTGGACGCGCTCGACGTCGGTGCTCCGGTTGACCGCGAAGGTAACCTCGCAGTCGTCGCGGTCCGTGAGCACGCCGAGGACGCGTTGCCCCATCCGGCCGGCCGCGCCCGTGACGCCGACCCGGACCCCCATTACTCGGCCTCCGCCCGGGAGACGGGTCGGTTCTCGAGGTCCTCGAGGACGGCCTCGAGGTCATCGCGGTACTCGTCCTGGAGGCGGGTGAGCGGCGGGCGTAATCGAGCGGGACCGTAGCCACGGATGGCCATCGCCTCCTTGACCGGGATGGGGTTCGTCTCGACGAAGAGTTCGCGCATCAGCGGCCCGAGTTCGTGGTGGATGGCCCGGGCGCGCTCGTAGTCGCCCTCGAGGGCGGCCCCGACCATCGCGACGGTTCGTTCGGGTTCGATATTGGCGACGACGCTGATCGCACCGTGCCCGCCAATCGAGAGCATCGGGAGAGTGAGCGCATCGTCACCCGAGAGCACCGAGAAGTCCGAGTCGGCGGTCCGCTCGACGATTTCGCCGATGACGCCGAGGTCGCCCTCGGCGGCCTTGTAGCCGCCGATGTTCGGGTGGTCGGCCAGTTCGACGACCGTGTCCGGTTCGATCGTTCGGCCCGTCCGCGAGGGCACGTTGTAGACGATCTGGGGCACGTCGACCGCGTCCGCGATGGTCAGGTAGTGCTCGAGCAGGCCGCGCTGCTCGGGCTTGTTGTAGTACGGCGAGATCAACAGGAGGCCGTCGGCGCCGGCGTCGGCCGCGCGCTCGGAGAGTTCGAGCGCCTCGCGCGTGTTGTTCGAACCGGTGCCCGCGATCACGGGTACGTCGTCGACGGCGTCGATCACCGCCTCGAGCACGCGAACGTGCTCGTCGTGGGTCAGGGTGGCGGACTCGCCGGTGGAGCCGACGGGGACGAGGCCGTCGACGCCCGCGGTCTCGAGGCGCTGGGCGTCCGCGCGGAGTGTCTCGTAGTCGATTCGCTCGTCGGCGTCGAAGGGCGTGCACATTGCCGGGAAGACGCCCGTGAAGTCGATGTCGTGTGTCATTGGTGTGGGTTGTGAGCTGTGGGTCGTAGGTCGTGGGTGGTGGGTCGTGGGCCGTGGGTTCTGTAATCGAGAGCGGCGCGAAACGGCCGCGCTGCCCTCTGAAGTGTGAATTGTTAGACCGTGCGTTCGATCCGAAATGCGCCCGAAACGAGGGTGCCAGTCTCGCAGTGAGCACTCTTACGCACGTTTTTTCGATTTTGTGGGGCGAAAACCAGGAGTCGCGTCGCTCCGGGCCGTCGGACGGGCCTCGACCGCGAGCGCGACGCGACGCATACGAGACACACGGCAGTCGAGGAACTTATCGGTTGCGCCTCTCGACAAATGCTGCCTGGCGTGTTATCACGCGACGGATTCCAGCGTCGGACACACGGGCTGACGGTTCGAGCCCCCTCTCGAGTCGGTTGGTTCCGCGAATTGATCGTCGGCCCCGCCTGTCGGCAGTTCGGGCTGGTCGACAGTCCGCGTCGATCGTCGAACTGCAACTCGAGTGTCGGGCAAAACCGACTCGAGGCTGTGACTTCCCGCGATATTTATACGTCAGAAACGCTAACTGGAGCGCGTATGAACGACTTTGGATTGAAAGTCCGGATGGCAATCGTCGGCTCGGTCCTGTTCGGCTTCTACCTCCTCGGGGGGCTCGTCTTCGCCGCAGCCTTCGGCGCGCCGCTGTACCTCGTCCTGGGCGTCGGAATCGTCGTCGTCCCGGCGATCCAGTACAAACTCGGCCGATGGATGGCCGTCAGGAGCGTCGGCGCCGAGGACATGCCGGAATCGGGGCAGTACCAGGAGATCCACCACATGACCGAAACGCTGTGTGAGCGGATGGGTCTCGAGACCAAACCTCGGCTCATGGTCGCGGATATGGGCGTCCCCAACGCGTTCGCGACGGGACGGAAAGGCGCCGGCATCGTCGTCGTCTCCACCGAACTCATCCGCTTGCTCGAGCGCGACGAACTCGAGGGCGTCATCGCCCACGAACTCGCCCACATCAACAACCGCGACGTGATCACGATGGTGCTCGGCCAGTCGATCGGCATGATCGTCAGCTACGCCGTCTTCTTCGTCGTCCGCGGCCTGGGCGAGAACAACATCGGGAGTTTCGTCCTCGCGTACGTCGCCTCCATCGCGGCGAACTTCCTCGTCATGCTGTTCGTCATGGCGATTAGCCGCTACCGCGAGTACGTCGCCGACGCCGACGCCCGCGAGGCTATCGGCACCGGCGACCCGCTGGCCCGCGCGCTCGAGAAGATTTCGCGGGGCGCCGAAGGGCGCGAGTCGAGGATCGACGACAGCGTCAGCGCGCTGTGCATTCTGAACACCGACCGCAGCCTCCTCCAGCAGGTGCTCTCGACGCACCCGCCAACGGAGAAACGCATCGCGCGGCTCCGGAACTGATCACTCGCCGGAGTCGGTCTGCTCACCCGCCTGACTCGACCTGAATCTCGCCCAGCATCGTCCCGATGTGCACCTCACAGACGTACTGGGTCATCTCCGACGTCGCCTCGAGCGTCAGCGTCTGGGTTTCGCCTTCCTCCTCGATGATCTCGGTCTGGTAGTCCTCGACGACCTCGTCGTTGTCGTCCCAGATTACGATGTTGTGGGGCTGGCCGTCGATATTCTCCCAGGTGATGTCGTACTCCTGGCCCTCGAACAGGGTGAGCGTCGGGTTGGTCTCCCCCTCGATGGGCGCCGGTTCGACGCCCTCCCACCCCTCGGTGATCCCGTCGAGGACGATTTCGTCGACATCCTCCCAGTCGCCCCCACCGCCGTCAGCGCCGGTTTCGTTGCCGTCTCCGGTTTCGTTGCCGTCTCCGGTTTCGTTGCCGTCTCCGGTCTCGTCATCCGTTCCACCGGCGCCAGTCTCGTTCTCGTCACCGCCATCGGCCGTATCGTCGCCGGTAGTGTTGTTGTCGCCCGGCCCGCCTCCTTCCGTACAGCCCGCGAGCAGTGCTAGGGTGACACCGGCGCCCGCGGCGGAGAGCACTCGCCGTCGTGATACTGAATTGTCTCTTTCCATGGGACTCCCTTCACCCGTGAGACGGATAAGCCGATACCAGTCACTCGCATGGTTCGCGACCGGCGGAAGGACCGAATTTGGCCGCCTCGAGTCGATTCGACCCCAATTTCGCTGGCGACGTTCTTTTCACGACATTCGAGATGGAAGCGGTTTTCACACTGGCCCGCACAGGATACCGTATGACAGACGTTCATCCGGGCCAGCGCGTTGCGGTTCTGGTCGACGCGCAGAATCTGTATCACACCGCCCAGAGTATCTACAGCCGAAACATCGACTACTCGGAACTCCTGGAGGAGGCCGTCGACGGCCGTCAACTCACGCGCGCAATCGCTTACGTCATCCGGGCCGATTCGCCCGAGGAGGAGAGCTTCTTCGAGGCGCTGTACGATATCGGCTTCGAGCCCAAGATCAAGGACATCAAGCGCTTCTCGGACGGGACGAAGAAGGCCGATTGGGACGTCGGGATGAGCCTCGACGCCGTCACGCTCGCCAACCACGTCGACACGATGATCCTCTGTACGGGCGACGGCGACTTTTCGAGGCTCTGCTCGCACCTGCGCCACGAGGGCGTCAAGGTCGAGGTGATGGCGTTCGAATCCTCGACCGCCGAGGAACTCGTCGAGGCGGCCGACGATTTCGAGGACCTGGGTGAGCGCCACGAGACGTATCTTCTCTAACGTACGCTGACTTTCTCGCTCGCTCTCGGGTGTCCGTCTTCGCCGTATCCATTGGCTTCTTCTCGGAGTCTGTCGCTCCTGCAACCATTGGTACAAAAATTATAGTGTGTCCCGAGCGACCGTCTCGGTAAGAGACCGCTCGACACCTCGACGCCTCACCCGCCCATCGACGGCACCTGGACGCCGTTGAGCGCGCCATCGATCACTGCCCTCCGATCGACGCCGCGAACGTCCGCCTCGGTCGTCAGCACCAGCCGATGGTCGAGGACCGGGTGAACGACCGCGTGAACGTCCTCCGGGGCGACGTAGTCCCGCCCGGCGAGCACCGCTCGCGCCCGACTGGCCTCGAACAGTCGCTGGATACCCCGCGGCGAAACACCGACCTGGACGCGGTCGTCGGTACGGGTCGCCCGGCAGACGTCGATCAGGTACGCCCGGATGGCGGGGTCGACGGTCACCGTCTCGGGGACCTTCTGGAGCGCCAGCACCGCCTCGCGGTCGACGACGCTCTCGACCGTGGGCGTCCTGGACTGACGACTCGCCCGGCGATCGATCAGCGTCAACTCGCCGTCGCGGTCGGGGTACCCCATCGACGTCTTGACCATGAACCGGTCGATCTGGGCCTCCGGGAGCGGGAACGTCCCCTCCTGCTCGACCGGGTTCTGGGTCGCGATGACGAAAAACGGCTCCGGCAGGTCGTACGTGTCCCCGGCCACCGACACTTGCCCCTCGCCCATCGCCTCGAGCAGGGCGGCCTGGGTCTTTGGCGGCGCGCGGTTGATCTCGTCGGCCAGGACGACGTTCGCGAATATCGGGCCGCGTTCGAACTCGAAGGTCGCGTCGTGTTCGTTGTAGATGTGCGTTCCCGTGATGTCCGCCGGGAGCAGGTCGGGCGTGAACTGGACGCGGGTGAACTCGAGGTCGAGTGCCGTCGCGATCGTCTGGGCGGTCAGCGTCTTCCCCGTACCGGGGACGTCCTCGAGCAGGACGTGGCCCCGGGCGAGGATGGCGGTCAGTATGGTCTCGAGTCGCCCGGACTCGCCGACGACGGCGGTCTGGATCTCCTGGAGGGTGGCCTCGCCGGTTCGCGCGGCCTCGGGAACGTTCATGTCTGCTGTCACCGCGGGAGCACTATATAGCGTTCGGCCAATTCGTCCTTCCGTCTCCCGAATCTCGACGCGCTTACGCGCTGCCGACGAGCGCAATCACGACGAACAGCGTCAGCACGGACGCGACCGTCGTCACGAAGACGTTGAGCGAGGCGAACCGTTCGTCGCCACCGAGTTCGCTCGAGAAGACGTACGTCGAGACGGCCGTCGGCATCGCCAGCATGACGACCGCGGCGGTGAACGTTGCGTCGTCGACTGCGAGCGCGGAGAAGATCACCCAGGCGACAGCGGGCATGACCGCGACCTTCATCGCGGTCACGGCACCCGTCGCGACGGGATCGAGTTCGGGAAGGTCGAACTCGAGGGACGCACCGACGCAGACGAGCGCGAGCGGAAGCGCCAGGGTGGCGAGTGCGTCGAGGCCAGTGACGAAGGGCCCCGGCACCGAGAGGCCCAGCGAGCCGACGACCATGCCGGCGACCAGCGCGAGTAAGACGGGGTTCCCGAGGAGTCGAACGAACTGGCGTCTCGCGCTCGTTTCGGCCCCGTTAAACGCCACGAGAATCGTGATCGTCAGGGGCGCCTGAAGCAGCGTCGCGATGCCGAGGATCACGCTCGCGATCGCGGTTACGCTCGCATCGAAAGTCGCCGCCACGAGCGGAATCCCCAGGTAGCCCAGGTTCGAGTGGTACGACTGGACGACGGCGACGCTCCGCCGGGCGCTCGAGTCGCGATTGCGGTGGACGGCCCACGCCAGCGCCGCCGTGGTCGCCAGGACGGCGACGACGCCGACGAAGAGGGCCGGCGAGAGCAGCGACGCGATCGCCTGGTCGTAGGTGGCGACGAATATCAGGGCCGGCAGGGCGACGTAGTAGGTGGCAGCGTTCAGTCGCGTCGTCCGCGTTGCATCGAGGATCCCGGCCGATCGGAGTCCTGCTCCGGCGAGCACGACGGCGAGCAACGCTAGTAACCGGAGCAGAACCTCCATGCCCGTCCCCAGTGGACTCACGGATTTGATCGTTCGGATCTCGGTCGCAGTCGCCTCGAGCTCGCTGCCTCGACCGCAGTCGCTTCGAGTCCACCGGCCCATCGCTCGTCGATCCGTCGTCCACCCCAGCCCCGAGCGCCGTGCCGTCGGGAAGCTACCGTGCTCGAGTCGGGAAGCTACCGTGCTCGAGTCGGGAAGCTACCGTGCTCGAGTTTAAATACCAGTGGGCGCCAGGAGCGACCATGGTCGAGGTTGAGGCGACGGCGACGACCGTCTCCGGGGTGGCGTTCGTCTGCGCGACGGTGTGGAACACGTACTCGACGCCCCAGCGCGTCCGCGTGCGAAGTACCGTGTCCGGACCGACGTGGCCGCCGCGAGACGGCGAGGGGGCGACGGCCGAGTGGTCGAACGACGAGTGGACGGCCCGTCTCGAGCCCGGCCGTCGCCGGGGGTTCGGATTCGCGACGCCGGTGTCCGAGGCGGTCGACGACGCGGCGGCGGCAGAGCGGACGCTGGCGTCCGACGGATCCGCCGATCTCACAGGCGCTCGAACCGATGTTCGAACTCCCGATCCCATCGACGCTCGAACCGACCTCGAGGCGGCACTCGAGTCACCAGTCGAACTCGTATCGGCCGAACGGGCGGACGGCGAGAACGGACCGGCCCGACCGGACGACGTCCTGGCGTCGCTCGCGCCGTGGGCACCGGTCGGTGCGGTTCTGGACGGTGGCTCCGGTTGGGATTCTGATGCCGCGCGCGATTCGGATCGTGATCCCGAACCCGGCCACGATACTGGCGCTCCCCCCGAGTCCGCGGACCGTTCTCGAGCCACCCACTCATCTCGAATACCCTGCCCCTCTCGAACCACCCACCTTCCTCGAGACCCCCCGGAGCAATGATCGTCGCCGTCGCCGGCGGCAAAGGCGGCGTCGGCAAGTCGACGATGGCGCTGAATCTCGGCGCAGAACTCGGGGCGGTCGTCGTCGACGCGGACCTCGTCGCCGCCGACCTCCCGGCGGGATCCGGACGCGGCCCAGACCTCCACGACGTCCTCGTCGGCCGGGCGACGCCCCTGGACGCCGTCGATTCGACCGGATCCGTCCAGGTCCTCCCCTGCGGTCGCACTCTCGAGGGCGCTCGAGCGTCGGACCTCGCCGAACTTCCACGCGTCGTGGACGCGCTCGACCGACGCTACGGTCGCGTCGTCGTCGATTGCCCGGCCGGACTGGCCCGCGACGTGGGAGTACAACTCGCCAGCGCGGACGCGGCGGTGCTCGTCACGACGCCATCTAAGGTCGCCATCCACGACGCGTATCGAACCCGCCAGCTCGCCCTGGCGCTCGAGACGCCGCTCGCGGCGGTCGTGGTCAACCGATCGCGTTCCCGTCGCGACGAACGCCTACTCGATCCAGTCGAGCGTCACTTCGGGGCACCTGCGGTGCGGGTCGAAACGCGACCTGCAATTGCCGAGGCGCAGTCGATGGGCCGCCCGCTTCGGGCAGTTGCGCCGGAGTGCCCCGTGCTCGACGCGCTCGAGGCACTCTCGCGGGTGATCGAACGCCGTGCTCGTCGGCATTCCGAACACGTCGAAACCCTGTAATTTTTGCCGTCCGGAACACCTTTCCGAACCGTCCGTCGATCTGTATCCATGACGGATCTTCGATCACCTGCCGAGACCGCCGTTCGACAGTGCCTGGCCCTCGAGCCCGACGAATCGTGCGTCGTCGTTACCGACGACAAGCGGGTCCAGATCGGGGCGGCCCTCTACGAGGTGGCGAGCGAGATCACCGACGACGCGGTGATCGTGCGCTACCCGCCGGGAGAGACCCACGGCGGCGAGCCGCCGGCGCCCGTAGCGGCCGCGATGGCCGACGCGGACGTCGTCCTCGCGCCGACGAGCAAGAGCCTGAGTCACACCCGGGCGCGAACGGAGGCCAACGAGGCCGGCGCTCGTGTTGCGACCCTCCCGGGAATCACCGAGGACGTCTTCACCACCGGCCTGGACGCCGACTACGAGACGATCGCGGCCCACTGTGCGGACGTTCGCGAGCAGATCGACGGTGCCGACGAGGTTCGTGTGACGACGCCTATCGGTACCGACGTCACGTTCGGCATCGGCAACCGGCAGTTCCTCTCGGATACCGGCATCGTCCACGAACCCGGCCGGATGTCGAACCTCCCCGCCGGCGAGGTGTTCGTCAGCCCCGAGACCGCCGACGGGACCTTCGTCGTCGACGGCACCATGATGCCCCACGGATTGCTCGAACCGGGTCAGACGCTCGAGTTCGAGGTCGAAGACGGCCTCGTCACCCGGATTTCGGATCCGGAGATCCGCGAGACGGTCGAGACGGCGGCCGAGGAGGTCGGCGACGCGGCCTACAACCTGGCGGAACTGGGCATCGGGACGAACGTCGCGGTGACGACCCTGGTCGGGAGCGTCCTTTTGGACGAGAAGGCGGCCGGGACGGTCCACATTGCGATCGGCGACGATGCGGGAATCGGTGGCGACGTCGAGGCGCCGATTCATCTGGACGGGATCCTTCGTGAGCCGACGGTGTACGCCGATGGCGAGGAAGTGACGCTGCCCACGAGTGAGTAGCCGTTCTGGTAGATTCCCCTTCGAGCGCCGGACCCGCTTCAATCGTCTTTTACGCCCGGAGCCTGTAGGGGCGTGCTATGAGCGATACCCACGCCCAGGACCAGGACCGCATCCCGACGCCCTGTCCGTCGTGTTCGCCCGACCTCGAGACGGTCCACGAGGTGCTCTCGCCCGGCGGCGGCAGCCTCACCGTCCGCTGTGGCGAGTGCGGCCACGTCCACAAGATCCAGCCCGAGCCCGACCGCGAGGTGACCCTCGACGTCGTCGTCTCCCAGGACGGCGAGTCGTTCACCGCGAACGTGACCACGCCCGAGGACGAGACCGTCGAGGTGGGTGACGAGTTCCTCCTCGAGACCGATGACGTGCTCGCGACCGTCCGGGTCACGAGCGTCGAACTCGAAGGCGACAAACGCGTCGAGTCGGCCCCGGCCGACGAGGCTGTGACCGTCTGGACCCGCGAGGTCGACAACGTCTCGGTCAACGTCACGATCCATCCCCAGGACGGCCGACGCGAGGATAGTCGAAGTCTCACCGTGTACGTCCCCGGTGACTACGAGTTCACCGTCGGGGAAACCGACTCCTTCGGCGACGACGAGTTCGAAATCGACGCGTTCGTCGTCCGCGGCGATGCAGAGGGCTATCACCGTGACCGCTTCGAGGAGGCCGGCGACATGGCCTTCGCGAAGGACGTCAAGCGGGTCTACGCCTACGACGAGACGAGCACGGCCTGGTCGGCCTGGTAGGTGGTTTTTGCTCGCGACCACGATCACGACACGCTCACACTCGCGATCACGACCACGACCACGATCACGACTCCGACCCAGATCGAGACCGAGACCATGACCCACGACGCTCCTGGAGACCGGCGCGACGACCGCGAACGACTCGTCGAGACCGTCGCCGCCCGAAACGGGATCGGCGACCGCGTCCAGTCGGCGCTCGAAGCCGTTCCCCGGCACGCGTTCGTCCCCGACGACCGGCGGGCCGACGCCTACGCCGATCGCCCGCTGCCCATCGCCAACGGACAGACGATCAGCGCCCCGCACATGGTCGCCGTGATGACCGACGAACTCTCCCTCGAGCCCGGCGACGCCGTCCTGGAGATCGGCACGGGGTGTGGCTACCACGCCGCGGTCACCGCCGAACTGGTCGGTGCCGAACACGTCTACAGCGTCGAGTACGACCCCGGACTCGCCGACGACGCGCGAGATCGCCTCACCCACCTCGGCTACGAGGGCGTCGACGTCCGGATCGGTGACGGCCGCGACGGGTGGTCCGAGCACGCCCCCTACGACGCGGCCTACCTGACCTGCGCGGCTCCCGCGTTCCCCGACGCGGTTGTGGAACAGGTCCGTCCAGGCGGCCGACTCCTCGCTCCGCTCGAGGGCGGGCTGGGCTCCCAGACGTTGACGTTCGCCCGTAAGCGCGAGGACGGCTCCCTCGAGCGCGAGGAACGCGGGGCGGTGCGGTTCGTTCGGATGCGTGGCTGAGAGAGGCGGCGACCGGCACGGCGAACGAGTACGCGTGCTTTTTCGACCCCGCGAACCATCGACGACTCGAGGACATGTCACAGCCACCTGCGATGCCATCGCTCGAACTCTGCTTGCTCCTGCGCGCCGCTCGCGAGACCGGCGCGCTCGAGGCGCTGATGACCACTGCGGAGACGCCAACCGACCTGGCGAGCGAAACCGGGCTGACCGAACGCGCGGCCGAGACACTCGTCGCCGTTCTCGAGGCCGAGGGATTCCTCGAAGCCGTCGACGGCGCGCACGAACCCACGAATCGCTCGCTCGGCTTCCTGACGAAGACGGACGCCCGGTCCATCGGATCGCTTCCCGCAACCCTGGATCGACTGGACCGCGGCCTCGAGACCGACTGGCTCCTGACTGACGACCGGCCGACCGCGACGGACACCCAGCGGCGAAACCGCCTCGGCAGGGAAGCAGCCGCGGACGAGGCCAGGACCCGCGCGCTCGTCACCGCGGCGATTCGTGTCGCTCCCGAGACCCAGCGCGTCCTGGAGGTCGGCGGTGCGCCGGGAACCCGCGCCGTCGAGTTCGCCCGCCGTGGGGTCGACGCCACGTTGTACGACGAGTCGGAATCCGTCGCCGACTCGGAGGCCATCCTCGTTCGCGAACCAGTGGACGTGCTCGAGGGCCCCGTCCCCGGCGGGCTGTCGGAGGCGCTCGAGGAAGTTGACGGATTCGACCTGATCGTCGCCGTCGATCAGCTGTCGCGACTCGATCCGGCGGCGAACGAAACCCTCGTTGACGCCGCGGCGGACGCTCTCGAGCCGGGGGGTTGGCTCGTCGTCGCGGAACGACTCGAGGGGCCGGCAGCGACGCAGGCCGCCGTGGAAACGGTGCTCGAGACGACGGCTGGGCGTATCTACCCGACCGATCGGTATCGCGAGTGGTTCGAGCGAGCGGGACTCGGGCGGTGGACCGTCGAGTCGGTTCCTGGCACGGCGTACGCGGTGCTCGCCGGGCGGCACTCGGTCGCCTGACGTGACAACGAATTGGCCACAGCAAGCGAGTCGTTGATTACCGTCGCGGCGATACCGTCTCTATGGACCCGGCGGTATTGCGCGAGGACATGATTGACGGTCTCGTCCACGAGTCGAAAGGCGTCCTGGCGGACGAGTCGCTCGCCGTCGCCATGCGCGACGTCCCGCGCCACGAGTTCGTCGAGGACGAGTCGGCGGCCTACGCCGACCGAGCCCACGAGTGTCACGGTACGCGCGTGCTGGCTCCCAGTACGGTCGCGCAGTTACTCGAGGCGCTCGCCCCCCGGAGCGGCGACTCCGTCCTCGTCGTCGGGGCCGGCGTTGGCTACACCGCCGCCGTTCTCGCGGAACTCGTCGGCGAGACCAACGTCCACGCCGTCGACATCGCCCGCCCAATGGTGTACGAGGCTCGCGAGAACATCGAGCGAGCGGGGTACGGCGGCGTCCTCGTCGACTGTCGAGACGGGGCCCGCGGATTGCCGGCGTACGCGCCGTTCGATCGGATTTTACTCGAGGCGGCGACCGTTTCGCCGCCCAGGGACTTGCTCGAGCAGTGTCGCGAGGGCGGCCGGATCGTGTATCCACGGGGGGTACAGCGCCAGCGCCTCGAGGCGCGTCGACCCGATGGCACGACCGAGGGATTCGGCGCCGTCTCGTTCGAACCGCTGCTCGTCGACGGTGAGCAGGTTGGGGCTGTCGAGCGTAACCGGACGGCTCGAGAGGACGTCGAACACGCGACGCGCCGCGCCCAGTCCCGAACCGGTTGGGAGCGAGAGTGGATCGAGTGGGAGGGATAATTTCAGTTCTCGATGACGACGATTTCGGTGTTCGACTGGTCGTCGACGTAGTCAGTGTTCGTCGGCGGGACGACGTCGACCTGGAGCGTCCCGGTTCGCTGGCCCTGTCTGAGCGTCGGGTCGAGTCGCAGGGTGACCGTGCCGTCGCTTCCGGTCTCGCCTTTGACGGCCGAGTCCAGCCAGGCGTCGTCGCTCATGACGATGACGGTCGCCCCCTCGACGGTGTTGCCGTCGTCACCGAGGACGGTGAGATCGACGCTCGTCGTTCGGCCGGCGTCGACCGTCACGGGGTCGATCTCGACGTCCGTTTCCGTCTCGGCCAGCGTTCCGATTCCGCCGAGCATGCTCATCATGATCGCCAGGCTCGCGACGCCGACGACGAGCGCGATGATTAACCTGATGGGGAGTCCTTCGATCGCCCTGTCGTCCGCGCCGAACCGATGTGGTGGTCGCATGGCCGGTCTGGCCGCTCGTTAGTATATAAATTCACGTCTGAGGGATCCAGTTGACACTCGAGGATCTGGAAAAGTGGGGTGGGGGGTTAAGGGGGGGGGGGGGGTGGCGACAGTCTGTCTCAGATCGCCAACTAATGGTATGGACGCGGGGCCATTAAAAATAGCTTCTAGCTGTTTAGATGGTCTCGAAGACAGGTACTAATTAATTAGAACCGGGCCCGAACGCCAGCGAGACCAGCTTTCGCTGGGCCGCTCGCAGGTGATAGTGGTAGGTCGGCGGCGTCACGTCGAGAGCCGCAGCGAGGTCCTCGCCCGTGCTCTCCCTGGGCCACTCGAAGAACCCGCTGTAGTGGGCCGCCTGCAGCGCCTCGAACTGCTTTGCCGTCAGCGACTCTTCGAGGCGCGCGTCGAACCGGGTACTCGAGACACTCGCCGTCGTCTCCCGGCGAGCCGTCAGTTCCGTCTCCGGATAGTGGTCTCGGATCGATTCGACCAGTGCCCGCGTATCGATCTGGCTCGGGACCGACAGCGCGATGGTCGTTACGTCGTCGCTCGTCGTGGTTGACGTTACGTGGGCGTCGTACTCTCGCAGTATCTCGACGAACGGGGTCGGCGTGATCGTCACCTCGAACAGCGTCGACTCCTCCCCGTCGGAGACGACCGAGAGGGAGTCGACCACCGCCCATCGCTCCGCCTGCTCGAGGATCTCGTCGACCGACGGTTCCTCGATCGAGACAAACAGGACGGTCTCCTGAGCCCGATCGATGATCCCCTCCAGGGTGATCGTCCCGGGGACGACCGTTCCGATCCGATTGAACAGCAACTGCGGGTCCTGACACTCGAGTTCGATCTCGAGTCGACTGTCGGTGAGCATCGCCTGGGTGCGCTCGACCGACCGGATCGCGTGGCCGATCGTCTCGCCGAGTTCCCCCAGGACCTCGCGCTCGCTCTCGCTTATCGCGTCGGCTTGCGGGGCGTGAACCACGATGGCGCCGTATCGCCGCTCGGCGTCGACCAGCGGCACGGCGAGCACCGTCTGGTAGCCGTAGGTGAGCGCCGCTTTTCGCCGGTCGGCCCACGCCTCGTCGTCGAGCACGTTCTCGGCGACCTGCACCGATTCGGCCTCGAGCGCGCGCTCGATCAGGGCCGCTTCGGGTGCCCTGGCCCCGTCCTCGCGAACGCGGTCGACGTAGGTGACGTCGATTCCCTCCCAGACGGTCGGCGACGGCGTCTCCTGGCCCGCGGTGATCCACGCACAGAGGTAGCGATCGGTTTCGGCGAGGCGCTGACAGACCGTCCTCTCGATCTCCTCGCGGGTTGAGGCCTTGGCTATCCCACGGTTGATCGCCCGAACGATCTCGTTCGTGTGGTTCAGCCGTGTCAGTTCCTCGTTTTGCTCGGTGAGCGTGCGGTCGTGTTCGCGCAACAACTGCTCGCGCTCGGCCCGGTCCAGGGCGGCCTCGGTGTTGGCCCCCAGGATGTAGAGCAACTCGCGCATCGACTCGTCGAATCGGTCGGGTCGTTCGCCCCCCGCGACGACGACCCCGTGCGTCCCGAGCGGAACGACGAGTTTACTTCGGCTCACCGTGTCGGCAACGTCCGTCACCCCCGCCGCCCGGACGTTGGGATAGTACTGCGGTTCGCCCTCCGAGAACGCCTCCCAGACCAGTCCGTCGCCACGCCCGATCGTCTCTGCCGGCGTCAGCAATTGGCGTGTCTCCGCCGTCGACGCCGCGTGAGCGAGCGCCCCCTCGGCGGGCTCGAACCGATACGCGGAGACGATCGGCACCTCCAGGATCGCCCCCGCGGTTTCGACGGCGGCCTCGTAAATCTCGCGTTTCGTCCCCGCTCGCATCAGGTCGCGCGTGGTGTCGTGGAGCGTCGTCAGCGTCCGTTCGTACCGCCGTTCGTTCTCCCGGAGTTCGGTCTCCGTCCGGTACTGTGAGACGGCGTTCGTGATCTGGTTTGCCAGTAGGGTGAACCGGTCGCTCCCGGGCTGTTTCTGGAGATACTGGGTCACGCCGGCAGCGATCGCTTCGCTCGCGATCTCTTCGGAGCCTTTCCCGGTGAACAGAATAAAGGGTAACTCCGGGTCGCGTTCCCGGACGGCCTCGAGCAACTCGAGTCCGTTCTTGCTGGGCATGTCGTAGTCACTCACGATACACTCGATGGGTTCAGCCTCGAGCGTCTCGAGGGCCGCGTCCGCGCTCGAGACGTCCGTCGCCTCGATGTCATCGCGTTCGCGCTCGAGCATCGTCGCCGTCAATTCGGCGAACCTGGGGTCGTTGTCGACGACCAGGACGCGCATAGTTTCGGTCACGTTGGACCACGCTCTGCGTCTCGAGGTGACGGCTCCACAGCGTCAGCCCCAACCGGGTGACTCGTGCTGGCTCGAGGAGCGACGGTACTCATTATCGAGACGTAAACTGGAGTGTACTAAATAATTAGCATTGGTCCCCCTCTCTGGAGGACTCACAGTCGCTTCTCGAGTCGATAGTCCGACTCCCGTTTCGTCGACGGATGCTCTATCTCGGGTTCCACAATTCGGAGATAGGTGCTCTTCTTTCCGGCGTCTTCCATCGGGACCCAGTACAACTCGTCGGTCTCTCGGCACCGAACGGCGAACCCGTCGATCGTGTCGTCGTAGTCGACGACCGTGTCAGTTCCGTCGACCGTCGTCTTGCTGGCCGTCTTGAATCGAATGACGTCGCCTTCGACCCAGCCGGTTTTGCACTGCACCCGGAGTATACGAGTACCGGTATCGAGCAGGAGGTCGTATTTGTCGTTGTCTCCGAACGGAATCGACACCGAGTGGCCCATAGCGATCAGTGCCGCCAGGATCGTCGCTTCAGTCTCGTCTCCTGTTTGCTTCGTATTCACGCGAGGTCTGGTCCCGTTTTCGTACAAAAACTCCTGGACTGTGTGAGATTTCTACGGGTAGGCCGACCGCCTCGGTTTCCTTACAGGCCGGCCCGTCGCTATACGCTCGAGGCCTGGCCGCAAAACAACCGTCTGGGTACGAGTCGATTCGTCTCGCTGTGGTTCTCGAAGCACGCCGAATCGCTCCGCTCGTCGGTTAGTTCCTCGAAAAGCGCCCGAGGCGGGATTTGAACCCGCGTCACGACCGTGACAGGGTCGTATGATGGGCCACTACACCACCCGGGCACCCTGCATCTCTTCGTTTCCCGGTCGCAGTATTAAGGCTTTCCAATCGGTGACGGTTTGGTAGGCCGGGACGCAACACGATTTCTGGATTTTCGACGCTGTTTGAATCGCTCGAGACAACCGAAACCTCGAGCCAGACTAGCTATCGAACGGCTAAGCGAACTTCCTGACGAACGGTTGCCAATTCTCCGCAAAGGATTTAATCAATACGTGTGGTACGTACTGGTATGTGACGCCGCCGGCGACGGGTGATGGCCGGCGGGCCGACTAGCCGTGCCTGTGGGGCAACTTAGTAACCGTTAAATGCCTTCCAGCAATACGTCCCTGTAGTATCTCGTGACAGCCGCTTCTCCCCCGGTAGGCCGGACCAACAACACATGGTAGACGTAAGCCAACACGAACTCGTGCCCGAGCACACAATCCTCGACGAAGCGGTACTCGAGGACGTGCTCGACGAGTACGACATCGACCGTACAGACTTGCCGAAGATCAAACGCACGGACAAGGCGCTGCCCGACGAAGCCGAGGTCGGGGACGTCATCAAAATTGTGCGAAACTCGCGAACGACGGACCAGGCCGTCGTCTATCGACTTGTGGTGGAATAAATGGAACTGGACCGAACACTCAGACGAGACATCTCGCGGGAGTATTTTTCGAAAGAACGACTGGCCGAGCACCACTACCGCTCGTTCAACTCCTTCCTCACGCGAGGGATGCAGGAGGTAGTCGACGAGAAGGCAACCATCGACACGGACATCGGCGACAAGGAGGGCGAGGAGCCCGTCCGCGTCGATCTCGGAGACGTACGCGTCGTCACGCCCCGGGTTCGCGAGGCCGACGGGTCCGAGGAACTGCTCTACCCGCAGGAGGCCCGCCTGCGCAACATCACCTACTCCGCGCCCGTCTTCATGGAGATGAGCATCGTCAAGGGCGAGGAGGGCGACGAGCGCGTCGTCGACTCGACGGAGACGAAGATCGGCCGGATGCCGATCATGGTGGGCTCCGAGAAGTGTAACATCGCGGGCTTTTCCGACCAGGAACTCATCGAAATCGGTGAGGACCCCGCCGACCCAGGCGGCTACTTCATCGTCAACGGCTCCGAGCGCGTGTTGATGACCAGCGAGGACCTCGCGCCGAACAAGATTCTCGCCGAGTACGACACGAAGTACGGCGACGAGATTCAGGTCGCCAAAACCTTCAGTCAGCGCCGTGGCTACCGCGCCCTGGTGCTGTGTGAGCGGACCCGGAACGGCCTGCTCGAGGTCTCGTTCCCCTCGGTATCGGGCTCGATCAACTTCGTCACCCTCGTGCGCGCGCTGGGTCTCGAGTCCGACGAGGAGATCGTCCACAAGGTCTCGAACGACCCCGAGGTCGTCAAGTACATGCTCGAGAACCTCGAGGAGGCGGAGGTACAGACGAAAGAGGAGGCTATCGAGGCGCTGGGCAAGCGCGTCGCCTCCGGTCAGGGCAAGAACTACCAGCTCAAGCGGGCGAACTACGTGATCGACCGCTACCTCCTGCCTCACCTCCACGAGGAAGGTGTCGAGGAGGAGGACGTCCGAATCAACAAGGCCCACTACCTCTGCCGGATGGCCGAGGCGTGTTTCGAACTCGCGCTCAACCGGCGCGAATCCGACGACAAGGACCACTACGCGAACAAGCGGCTGAAAGTCAGCGGCGACTTGATGCGCGACCTGTTCCGGACGGCGCTGAACAAGCTGGCACGCGACGTGAAGTACCAGCTTGAGCGCGCGAACATGCGAAACCGGAACCTGTCGGTCAACACCGTCGTGCGCTCTGACGTCCTGACCGAGCGACTCGAACACCCCATCGCGACGGGGAACTGGGTCGGCGGCCGGTCCGGCGTCTCACAGCTCGTCGACCGAACCGACTTCATGGGCGTCCTGAGCCACCTGCGCCGGCTGCGGAGCCCGCTCTCGCGCTCACAGCCACACTTCGAAGCGCGGGACCTGCACGCGACCCAGTGGGGCCGAATCTGTCCCTCCGAGACGCCGGAGGGGCCGAACTGTGGGCTGGTGAAGAACTTCGCGCAGGCGATGGAACTCTCCCAGCACGTCGAGGACGAACAGGACCTGAAACGCGAACTGGCGTCGATGGGTGTCGAGGGCATCCCCGGCATCGAGGGCGTCGAACGAACGACAACGAGTGCGGACGACTAACACATGAGTAGCCAACAACGAGAAGCCAAGGTGTACGTCAACGGGTCGCTGGTGGGTACGCACCCAGACCCGGAGGAACTGGCCGAACAGATTCGCGAAGCCCGACGCATCGGCGACGTCAGCGAGATGGTCAACGTCTCGGTGAAAGAGCGCACGCGCGAGGTCATCGTCAACGCCGACGCGGGCCGCGCTCGTCGTCCCCTGCTGGTCGTCCAGGACGGCGAACCCCGTATCTCGGACGCCGAGATCGAGGCCCTTCGTGACGGCGATCTCGAGTTCGAGGACCTCGTCGACCACGGCTACATCGAGTTCATCGACGCCGAGGAAGAAGAGGACATCTACGTCGCGGTCGACGAGGACGATCTGAACGACGATCACACCCACCTCGAGATCGATCCCTCGCTGATCTTCGGGATCGGTGCGGGAATGATTCCGTACCCCGAGCACAACGCGAGCCCGCGAATTACGATGGGGGCAGGGATGGTCAAGCAGTCGCTGGGCCTGCCCAGCGCGAACTACCGAATCCGGCCGGACACGCGCCAGCACCTGCTGCACTACCCGCAGCTGTCGATGGTCAAGACCCAGACGACCGAACAGATCGGGTTCGACGAGCGCCCCGCCGCCCAGAACTTCGTCGTCGCCGTCATGAGCTACGAGGGGTTCAACATCGAGGACGCGCTGGTTATGAACAAGGCCTCCGTGGAACGAGCGCTCGCCCGGTCGCACTTCTTCCGGACCTACGAGGGCGAGGAACGGCGCTACCCGGGTGGCCAGGAGGACCGCTTCGAGATTCCGAGTCAGGACGTCCGCGGCGCTCGCGGTGAGGAGGCCTACACCCACCTGGACGAGGACGGCCTCGTCAACCCCGAGACGAACGTCGACGAGAACTCCGTCTTGCTGGGCAAAACGAGCCCACCGCGGTTCCTCGAGGAACCCGACGACATGGGCGGGCTCTCGCCCCAGAAACGCCGGGAGACGTCAGTCACCATGCGCTCGGGCGAGTCGGGCGTCGTCGACACCGTCACCCTGATGGAGGGCGAGGACGGCTCGAAACTGTCGAAGGTCTCGGTGCGCGACGAACGAATCCCCGAACTCGGGGACAAGTTCGCCAGCCGCCACGGCCAGAAGGGGGTCGTCGGTCACCTGGCGCCCCAGGAGGACATGCCCTTCACCGAGGAGGGCGTCGTTCCCGACCTGGTCGTCAACCCCCACGCCCTGCCGTCGCGGATGACCGTCGGACACATTCTCGAGATGATCGGCGGCAAACTCGGCGCGATGGAGGGCCGTCGTGTCGACGGCACGCCGTTCCTCGGCGAGGACGAGGACGAACTCCGCGGCGGACTCGAGGAAGCCGGCTTCAACTCCGCGGGCAAGGAGGTCATGTACTCGGGCGTGACCGGCGAGAAGATCGAGGCCGAAATCTTCGTTGGCGTCATTTTCTACCAGAAACTCTACCACATGGTCTCGAACAAACTGCACGCCCGTTCGCGCGGGCCGGTGCAGGTACTCACCCGCCAGCCCACCGAAGGGCGTGCCCGCGAGGGTGGGCTGCGTATCGGGGAGATGGAGCGCGACGTGTTCATCGGCCACGGCGCGGCCATGACGCTCAAGGAACGCCTGCTCGATGAGTCTGACCGCGAATTCATCCACATCTGTGGCAATTGCGGGATGAGCGCGGTCGAGAACGTCGAGCAACGCCGGGTGTACTGCCCGAACTGCGACGAGGAGACCGACATCCACGAGATCGAGATGAGCTACGCGTTCAAACTGCTGCTCGACGAGATGAAGGCCCTCGGCATCGCCCCGCGACTCGAACTGGAGGACGCCGTCTAACACATGCAACACAGCACACCCAAAGACATCGGATCGATCAACTTCGGGCTCATGGAGCCCGAAGAGTACCGGGAGATGAGCGCGACGAAGATCATCACCGCCGACACCTACGACGACGACGGTTTCCCCATCGACATGGGGTTGATGGACCCCAGACTGGGCGTCATCGACCCCGGACTCGAGTGCAAGACCTGCGGGAAGCACTCGGGGTCGTGTAACGGCCACTTCGGCCACATCGAACTCGCGGCGCCGGTGATCCACGTCGGTTTCACCAAACTCATCCGGCGACTGCTCCGGGGAACCTGCCGTGAGTGTTCGAAGCTCTTGCTCACCGAGGACGAGCGCCAGGAGTTTCGCGACCAGATCACGGAGTACCGAAAGCTGGGTCACGACCTGAACGACGTGACGAAGGCGGCGATTCGGCAGGCACGAAAGAAGGATCGGTGTCCGTTCTGTGCCGAAATCCAGTACGACATCGACCACGAGAAGCCGACCACGTACTACGAGGTCCAGCAGGTTCTCACGAGCGAGTACTCCCAGCGTATCGCCGGTGCGATGCAGGGCAACGAAGAGGAGGGCATCGACCGAACGACGCCCGACGAACTCGCAGAGAAGACGGATATCGAACTCACCCGCATCAACGAGATTCTGTCGGGTTCGTTCCGTCCGCGCGAGGATCAGCGCAAGGCGATCGAGAAGGCTCTCGACATCGACCTGACCGAAGAGGACACGAACAAGCTGATGCCCTCGGATATCCGCGACTGGTTCGAGGCGATCCCGGACGAGGACCTCGAGGTACTCGGTATCGACGCCGAGCGGTCCCGACCCGAGTGGATGATCCTGACGGTGCTGCCGGTACCGCCGGTCACCGCTCGCCCGTCGATCACGCTGGACAACGGCCAGCGTAGCGAGGACGACCTCACCCACAAACTGGTCGACATCATCCGGATCAACCAGCGGTTCATGGAGAACCGCGAGGCTGGTGCGCCCCAGCTGATCATCGAGGACCTGTGGGAACTGCTTCAGTACCACGTTACGACGTTCATGGACAACGAGATCTCGGGAACGCCGCCGGCGCGACACCGCTCCGGACGGCCTCTGAAGACCCTCTCCCAGCGGCTAAAGGGGAAGGAAGGCCGGTTCCGCGGTTCGCTGTCCGGGAAGCGCGTCAACTTCTCGGCCCGGACCGTCATCTCCCCCGACCCCACCCTGAGCCTCAACGAAGTCGGCGTCCCCGACCGCGTGGCGACGGAGATGACCCAGACCATGCTCGTCACCGAGCGTAACCTAGAGGAAGCTCGACGCTACGTCGCCAACGGGCCGAACAGCCACCCCGGCGCGAACTACGTGCGACGGCCGGACGGCCGCCGGCTCAAGGTAACCGAGAAGAACTGCGAGGCGCTCGCGGGGCTGTCCGAAGAAGGTGAACTCGAGAGTTCCCAGACGATCGGTCCAGGATGGGAGGTCAACCGGCACCTGATCGACGGCGACATCGTCATCTTCAACCGCCAGCCGTCGCTCCACCGGATGTCGATCATGGCCCACGAGGTCGTGGTCATGCCGTACAAGACGTTCCGACTCAACACCGTCGTCTGTCCGCCGTACAACGCGGACTTTGACGGCGACGAGATGAACATGCACGCCCTGCAGAACGAGGAGGCCCGCGCGGAGGCGCGCGTCCTCATGCGCGTGCAAGAACAGATCCTGAGTCCCCGCTTCGGGAAGAACATCATCGGGGCGATCCAGGACCACATCTCCGGGACGTACCTCCTGACGAAGGACAACCCCCGGTTCAACGAGACGCAGGCGCTCGACTTGCTCCGGGCGACCCGGATCGACGAACTGCCCGAACCCAGCGGCATCGACGATGAGGACGAACCGTTCTGGACTGGCCGGGACGTGTTCTCCGAACTCCTGCCCGACGACATGAACCTCGAGTTCACGGGGACGGTCGGCGACGACGTCGTCATCGAGGACGGTCAACTCGTCTCGGGAACCATCGCCGAGGACGAGGTCGGCGAGTTCGGCGGCGAGATCGTCGACGCGATCACGAAGCAGTACGGGAACACTCGCTCGCGCGTCTTCATCAACGAACTCTCGACGCTCGCGATGCGGGCGATCATGCACTTCGGGTTCTCGATCGGGATCGACGACGAGACGATTCCGGCCGAGGCCGAAGCGCGCATCGACGAGACGATCGAGGAGGCCTACGATCGCGTCGCGGAACTCATCGAGGCATACGAGCGCGGCGAACTCGAGAGCCTGCCCGGGCGGACGCTCGACGAGACGCTCGAGATGAAGATCATGCAGACGCTCTCGCGGGCGCGTGACAACGCGGGGAACATCGCCGAGGAGCACTTCGAGGGCGACAACCCCGCGGTCGTCATGGCCGAGTCCGGAGCGCGTGGGTCGATGCTCAACTTGACCCAGATGGCCGGCTGTGTCGGCCAGCAGGCAGTTCGTGGCGAGCGGATCAACCGCGGCTACGAGAACCGCACCCTGAGCCACTACCAGCAAAACGACCTCTCCGCGGAGGCTCACGGTTTCGTCGAGAGTTCCTACACGGTCGGCCTGGACCCGCGGGAGTTCTTCTTCCACGCGATGGGTGGCCGCGAGGGTCTGGTCGACACGGCAGTCCGGACCTCGAAGTCCGGCTACCTCCAGCGTCGGCTGATCAACGCGCTCTCGGAACTCGAGGCCCAGTACGACGGCACCGTCCGGGACACAGGCGACACCATCGTGCAGTTCGAGTTCGGCGAGGACGGCACATCGCCGGTCCAGGTGGCCTACGACGACGACCACGACGTCGACGTCGAGGGCATCGCCGAAACGGTGCTCGACGAGGAGTTCGACTCTGAGGCCGAGCGCGAGGCGTTCCTCTCGGGCAAGCGGATCGAGACCAACCTCTCGGAACACGCCGACAGCCGTCGAGTTGTCGAGCCAGAGGGGGTGAGCTCGGATGACTAAGACCGAGAACGTCTTCGTCCAGGACTACGACGTCGACGACGACGCTGTCGTCATCGTCGAGGATAGCGAACTCCCGCGACGGCTCAAGGATCGCGTCTACGCGGTGCTCGAGGACAAGGGGGACGTGACGATCGAGCAGGCCCAGGATATCGTCAGCGCCGTCGAGACCGAGTACGTCGAGACGCGCGTCGATCCGCTCGACCCCGTTGGGACCGTCAGCGCCCAGTCCATCGGGGAGCCCGGGACGCAGCTGACGATGAACACGTTCCACTACGCGGGGGTCGCCGAGATCGACGTCACCCAGGGACTGCCCCGACTGATCGAACTCGTCGACGCCCGGAAGACGCCGGACACGCCGACGATGCAGGTCCACCTCACAGAGGAGTACGCGACCGAGCGCGAGAAGGCCCACGAGGTCGTCTGGAACATCGAGGCGACGAAGATCCTCGCGCTGGGTGACGTGTCGACGAACGTCGCCGACATGCGCGTCCAGATCGATCTGAATCAGGACACGCTCGAGGAACGACTCATCACGGCCGAGGAGGTTGCCGAGATCATCGAAGACTCTCTGGGCGTGCAGACGACCCAGCAGGGGACCCAGATCGAGTTCGGCCCCGAGGAGCCGTCCTACCGGGACCTCCTCCAGCTGGTCGAGGAGCTTCGGGACATCACGTTCAAGGGGATCGAGGACATCTCGCGGGTCGTCATCCGCCGGGAGGACCTCGAGGTCGAGACCGACGACGGCGTCGAGGAGCGCGAGGAGTTCGTCCTCTACACCGAGGGGTCGGCCTTTGGCGACGTGCTCTCGATCGAGGGCGTCGACGCTTCGCGGACAACCTGTAACAACATTCACGAGATTCACCGAAACCTCGGTATCGAGGCCGCTCGGGAGGCGATCATCGAGGAGACGAACAACACGCTGGCCGAGCAGGGGCTCGACGACGTGAACGTTCGCCACCTGATGCTGGTCGCCGACATGATGACCAACGAGGGGACCATCGAGTCCATCGGTCGTCACGGCATCTCGGGTTCGAAGGATTCCGTGCTCGCCCGCGCGGCGTTCGAGGTGACGGTTAACCACCTGCTCAACGCGGCCATCCACGGCGAGATCGACGAACTCGACGGCGTCACCGAGAACGTTATCGTCGGCAAGCCGATCAAGCTCGGTACCGGTGACGTCGACCTGCGGATGGGGTCGTCGCCGAATCGGGCGGACTGACATACCGCTCGTTTTCTAGACGTCATATACCAAGATGACCATCACCCTCGAGGACGACGCACGCCAGTTCATTGCCCGTTTCGAGGACGTCTCAGGCATCTCCGGCCAGGACTGTCTCGTCTTCGAGGACCGCCTGGTGATCGTCGTCCCTGCGGGGACGATGGGGCAGGCAGTCGGCGCCCGCGGGCAGCACGTCCAGCAGTTCGAGCGCCGAACGGGGCGATCCGTGCGGCTGGTCGAGGGCTCGAGCGACCCCGAAGCCTTCGTGGCGAACGCGCTAGCGCCCGCAGCGATCCGCAACGTCACGATCAGCGAGAACGACACGACGGTCGCCTACGTCGAGGTGCCCGAGGACGACCGCGGGGTGGCGATTGGGACGGGTGGCCAGCGGATCGAGGACGCACGAACGCTCGCCAACCGTCACTTCGGAATCGACGACGTGCAGTTAGCCTGAGCGCCCGATGCTGGGACGTTCGCCCTCGCGCTCGGTCTCAGTACTGAGAAGATTGTGCTCGGACGGCGTTCGATCTCGAGTGACGGCGCCTCAGTGACGCCGAGGGACGATAAACCGTGCTGTGGCCGTAACTCGAGACTGCGAAACGCCCTCAGATCTCTCGAGGAGGCTCGATAAAGCGCTCTCGAGGCGTTTCTCTCGGAAGCAAAAGGGGATGCTTAAGTGCCTTCGTCGGATAGCCATCGGCATGGCAAACGGCAAATACGCCGCGCGCAAACTCAAGAAGGACCGCCAGAACCAGCGGTGGTCCGACTCTGACTACGCGCGCCGAGCACGCGGCCTGCGCGAGAAATCGGACCCCCTCGAGGGTGCGCCCCAGGCTCGCGGTATCGTCCTCGAAAAGGTCGGCATCGAAGCAAAACAGCCCAACTCGGCCATCCGGAAGTGCGTCCGTGTCCAGCTGATCAAGAACGGCAAGCAGGTCACGGCCTTCTGTCCTGGCGACGGGGCAATCTCGTTCATCGACGAACACGACGAGGTCACCATCGCCGGTATCGGTGGCGCGAAGGGTCGTGCCATGGGTGACCTCTCCGGCGTCAACTACAAGGTCGACAAGGTCAACGGCGTCGCCATGCTCGAACTGGTTCGCGGCAACGCGGAGAAACCGGTGCGATAACATGAGCGAGCAAGAACAACCCGAACCCGACGCCCCCGCTGGCGGCAGCGACCTCACTACCAAGCTCTTTGGCACGTGGGACGTCTCCGAAATCCAGTACAACGACCCCTCGACCGAGCGCTACCTGTCGGTGACGCCCATCGCGCACACGGCGGGTCGCCACGCGAGCAAGCAGTTCAAGAAGTCCGAACTCTCCATCGTCGAGCGACTGGCCAACCGACTCATGCAGACCGAGGAGAACACGGGCAAGAAACAGCAGACGCTGAAGATCATTCGCGATGCGTTCGAAATCGTCAACGACCGCACCGAGGAGAACCCCGTCCAGGTCCTCGTCACCGCCGTCGAGAACGCGGCGCCACGTGAGGAGACCGTCCGCCTCAAGTACGGCGGTATCTCGGTCCCGAAGGCCGTCGACGTCGCGCCCCAGCGCCGCGTCGACCAGGCCCTGAAGTTCATCGCCGAGGGTGCTTACAGTGCCTCGTTCAAGTCGCCGACGTCGGCTTCGGAAGCGCTCGCCAGCCAGCTCATTGGGGCGTCGAACTACGACGTCCAGGCGTACGCGATCAACCAGAAAGAGGAGAAAGAACGCGTCGCGGCTGCGGCGAGATAACCGCGTTTCGTTTACGTTTACGTTTGCGTTTTTCTCGGTTTCGGCCCGTTGTCAGCTGTCGACTGCTGATCGCTGCCTGTCGACTACTGACTGCTGGCTGGCTGCTGTCGATCACTGACACCGACTACCAACTGTCGACCTCCAATTGACTCTCCATCTATCGGGCACCTCCTCGAGCGCACTCGACGTTCGTTACTCGGTATCCTCGAATTCGACCTCGAGAGTGATACTGCTGGTCCGGACAGCGTACGTCGATCGAGCCCGCCTCGACAGATACCAACCTTCTCGGACCGGTTTGCTTGCACTTGCAGGCGAGGCGAGTCAGATTTATAATCCTTGCACGTGGATTCTACGTACTAACTGTGTTGTCTATTACGTCACCTCGTGTTTTCGCCGTTCACCACGACGTTTCTCAGGTCGTGTCGGATACTGAGGCCCTCTCCGCGGTGTACGACGTTCGCCGTATCGACTTCGATCGATCGATCCTGGATCAGCTCGAGGCGGGCGACGACGTCATCCTCGTCGACTGGGAACTCGAGAGTCCAGACCCCAGAGGGGTTCTCGATGCGCTCAGCCAGAACGCGCCATCGACGCCCATTCTCGTGGTCACGAGCGACGTCCCGACGGACGACCCCATCGACCGCGGCGCTGACGAGTATCTGGTGACGCCCGTCTCGGCCGAGAAACTCCGATCGACGATCGATCGACTGGTTCTCCAGCACGCCTACCAGGAGGCGATGAGTGAGTACTTTCGACTCGCGACGGAGCGGGCGTTGCTCGAGAACGAACGCGAGGCGGGTGTCGACGTCGACGAGCGATACGAGCAGGTGGTGGCTGACCTACACGAGTGGCGAGAGCGGGCGGATTCGATCAGAGGTGAGTTCTCGCGCGACGGGTTCGACCGGGCGCTTCGTCGGTTACTCAGCGAGTAACGATTATTTTCCGCCGATTTTCTGGCCACCCCGACGCAGTCCCCTTTTTCTATATCAAATCGTTGTTTAACTATTTATACTATCAGATTTTCCCATGTATTCTGTGTGTGATTTCTTAAAATAAATTCATTACGTGTCGGTACCATGGATTGGATGTACTATGACGGAACTTAGCGACTACCTGAAGAACCACCCACGAATGATCGGCGTCCTGTTCACGGCAATGCTGTTGCTGTCCCAGGCGGGAACGGTTGCGGCGGGGAACAACGGCGCTTACACTGGACCTTAATCGTCAATGGAGAACGTTTCACTCCACTGAATTTCGCCTTCGTATAGAATTGGGATGTCTTCTAACTGAAGAAACCGGTTGAGCTCCTGCTTCGTTACTGGGAATGGTCCTGCAGTTGCTGCAGTAAGAAAATAAGAGTCGTTCGAGTCGAGATACGGAACAACTATCGTACCTTTTGGTAATTCGGTTGTCTCGTACGTATCGAGTGCAATCATTGTTTTCGAATCTTTTTGGGTAATTCTCCCAATAGTCGGGGCACCAGTCTCTGACTGCGCTATAGAGATTAATCCGTTTCCGACCATTCGATACTGTTGTCCCACAAGTGTCTTTCTTCGTGCCACGTCGAGTGCAGCATAGAGCGGGTAGCCTCGATTTAGCACTCTAGCGATCATGCTACCCATGCGAATTGCACCGCTATTGATTACGTCGCCGAGCGTGACAATCCCTCCAGAACTTCCGGCTTCGACCAGATGAAGCCCTTGGTCGCGTGACTGACACGCATTGAGCAAGAATGCTTTTGTGCCGACTTCCTCGAGCGTCGTTCCCGATAATTTGCCGTCCGAGCACTGGAACCCCTCCCGATCGATATGGCCGATGTAATGTACAAAATCGCTCTCTTTGGCCAATAATTCTCTGAGTTCGTCCATCGTCAGAGAATAGTACTCGGCCACGTTGAACGGGAGTTCGTCGCGATTACCGTATATCCCGTTTACAGTCTCGAGTTCATCTTTCATCTCTGAGTCGTTACAGACGACTTTGATCTCGATAGGATCCTCTCGCGGCTCTCGTCCGATACTGTGAGTAAACGCGGACAGGGGTGTTGTACTTATCAAAGTCGTCGAGTCATCAGTTTCCCAATGCTGTTCAATTGTTGGTATGTCCAGTCCCTGATCGCGAATGTCGTGCTCCTCGGCACCTCGAGAGGTACTCACACCCCGTGTAAACTCTTGGATCGCTTCACGCTGTGCGGGGGCTTCTGGCGAAGCACTATCGGTTTGCTGTATCTGAATGATTGCGAGATCGTTCGCGATAAAGGGGAGGAACGTAATGCTCTCTGATGTCGGCTTCAAATGGGCTTCGAGACGCCACTCGGGGATGACTGGTTCGATCGTCGAAAACGGCGTCGAGAGATATTCCTCGAGTTGTTTGGAGAGGGGCTGTTCGTACACCTGTTCTAAGTCGAATGGAAGGGACGATTCGATCGCCTGCCGTTCGTGTAACGGTACGGGAGTCATCCCTTCGGTACGGACGATACAGTCGAGGAAGAAGATCTGCTTGAGTAACCGTTCAGCAGTTTCTTCGAAACCACCGTCACTGGTTAGTGAATAGGATAGCCCGGCATCGGTCGATATCCTCGATGCATCTCCGGAGGTGACCTCCGCTCCGAGATAGTATGCGAGTGGAGCTATAACATATACGTTCTCGAGACTCGGCGGAATCTCGATTCGTATTCCGGTTTCCGGGCGGTCAAACTCGTCTGGAATCGATAACGTCTCTCCGATTTCAAGCGCTGGTGGATGTCCTCTGAGCGTTGGATAGGATCGTTCGGGAGTGGTGGTTTTTAACGCTGACCCGAAGGCCGTAACTGCTTCCATGAGGTCTGCCGGCTCTTCTGTCGTAATAATCGTCCCTGCAGGGCGCGTGTGTGAAGAACGGGCGCCGACGATCACTCGGGTTGCATCGTCAAGAGTGATGTGTGTTTGTTGACTATCTGCGTAGATATGCATCGAACTTTTAAAATGAAGGTAGATCTTGAACGGTGTCGAGAGATCGAGAGTGTACGCCCCTTCTGGAAGTATTTGCTGTTCACCCGGTCGAACCTCGTGGACCATCGCACCTGTCTCGTCCCGGACGTACACGAGGTCGTTCGTCGGTAGCGTGACGCTCTCGATTTCGATTTCGACGGCCGAATCGACCGGATACTGTAAACAATCGTCGCTGACCGGCTCCGGCGACACCGACTCGTGGGTCGTCAACCGGTAGCGATGGCGCTCTATCCGATCGATAATCTCGAGCCCGCCATCGACTGCTTCGAATGTCGGCTTCATCTCAGTAATCTCTGAAGTCGGCCCCGTCCAGGATGGGACACCCGACCGGCGCCTCGACGCGTCTTGCTCACTGGGTTATCGGTACCCAGCCGGTGGAGAGGTCGCTCTCTGTGAGCGACCATCGCTCCTGGACGATGCCGTTTCGTTCTCGAAGTTCGACGACGACGTCGAACAGGGGGGTGAGGATCGAGACGGTACTCGAGTCGCGTTCGATCGGGAGGTGGTAGTGGGCGATGCCGCCGGCGGCTCGAGTCCGTCCGTTGAGCAAGTGCAGGTACTGGAATACGGCTTCCCTGCCGTACTCCTCAAGGAATGGCACGAGCGAGTCGATGCCGACGCGGAGTACGCCGGGTTCGAGGTCGCCGTTGCGTTCGAATCGTTCGATGGCGCTCGAGACGGCGATGCCGACGTCGCCGAGGGTTTCGGCCGTCGTCACTGGTGCTTTGGCGCCTGGTGTCGATGGTGTCGAGGGAGTTTTGGTCCCGGCTGCCTCTGTCGTTTTTGCTGTCTCTGTTGTCCCCGCTGTCCCCGCCGTCTCCGCCGAGACGCTGCGGGCCGTTCCCTGGTAACTGACGATTTCGGCGTTCCCGGAATCTACGTCGTCGACCAGGCGGTCGATGTCGAACTCCGTGCCAGGCGTCGAAATCACGATGCGCTTCCGGATTTCCTCGGGGGCCGTTCCGAGCAATCGGCGAGCGATCACCTGTCGCTGGTCGGCCTGTACGACACCGGTCACGAGGACGCTCGCCCCTCGTCGTTTCAACCGGGACAGTTCGTCGGCGAATGCGCGCTCCGTCGTCCCATTACGACAATCCTTCCCCGAAAACATCAGTAGTATGTTCCGCATCTATGAAGTATCGAACATTAAGCGTTTGGGTCGAAGCGGCACGTCTCGAGCGGGAGGCACGGCCAATCGGCGGTGTTCGCGCGCCGTTCAATCTGCCGCTCGAGTCCCCTCGCCGACGTACGACCGAGTGGTTTCGACGAGCACCTGCCGGTAGGTGCTCGGGTCGGGATCCTGGCTGAGTTCTCGGAATCGCCGCCGGAACGCCTCGAAGTCGATCTGCGGGGCGTCCATCGCTGCCACGTGGGCGAGGTCGTACAGGCGGTGGTCGGCCTCGAGCAGGTCGTGTCGCTCGGCGAGTGCGAGCGCAAAGGCCGCGTTGACGGCGGTAATATCGGGATCGGCGGCGGGGGAGAGCCGTTCGACGCCCGGATTCGTCCCAGGGGGCGTCTCCGGTCGATCACGGAGGGCAGTCGCGAGCGAGGACTCCAGGAACGCCAGTAGCTTTTCCCCGGGGCCGACCGAGAGCGTGATGTCGTCGGCGTAGATGTCTTTCATGTGGTTGGCGATCTGGTAGCAGTGTGAGAGTTTGTACTGCTCGACGCGTTGCCCGGCCAGCGCGAGGTAGAGGGCCTCCTTCGTCGACTGGACGTGTGAAGGGTGATCCTGCTCGTGACGGGCCATGTGGGCGAACTCGTGGAGTGCCAGCTCGCGCGCCATCGCCGAGGATGCGGCCTGCCTCGAGATGTTGAGCACGTGCCGGTCGTCGTGATGGGCGGCCCAGGTTCGCTCGTCGGGGTCGTCACGCAGGTGGACGTAGACGGGGAGTGAGAGGTCACACTCGGTTTCGAACAGGTCCTGGGCGCTGAGAAACGGTGCGGCAGGTCCCGGTCCCTGTATGCGCAAATCCATGTGTGTCCGTAACAGGGGTCGGGCGCCTATGGCTCTTACGCCGGTGTTCGTCGGCCGTCGGTCGAACCCCTGGCGTTCAATGCTTGCTATTCTCTCACGCAAATTGGCCAATTCGAGTCTCGAGGCGGTCTTGGGGCCTGTTCCCGCCGAGACGAAACAGCACCCTTTTGACCCCGCTACCGGTACAGGTGGGTATATGGGCCGACGCAAAAAGATCGTCCAGGAGTGTGAACGGCTGATGGACGAACCGGAGAACATCCGGAACATCGCCATCGCCGCTCACGTCGACCACGGGAAAACGACTCTCTCCGACAACCTCCTCGCGGGCGCCGGTATGATCTCCGATGATACTGCCGGCCAGCAGCTCGCGATGGACACGGAGGAAGACGAGCAGGAACGTGGGATCACCATCGACGCGGCGAACGTCTCGATGACTCACGAGTACGAGGACACGAACCACCTCATCAACCTCATCGACACGCCGGGCCACGTCGACTTCGGTGGCGACGTCACCCGCGCGATGCGCGCCGTCGACGGTGCGCTCGTCGTCGTCGACGCCGTCGAGGGTGCCATGCCCCAGACCGAAACGGTCCTGCGGCAGGCACTCCGCGAGGGCGTCAAGCCCGCGCTGTTCATCAACAAGGTGGACCGCCTGATCTCCGAACTACAGGAAGGCCCCCAGGAGATGCAAGAGCGTCTCCTCTCGGTCATCCAGGACGTCAACGACCTCATCCGCGGCATGACCGAGGAGATGGACGACGTCGACGACTGGTCCGTCTCCGTCGAAGAAGGCACCGTCGGCTTCGGGTCCGCCCTCTACAAGTGGGGCGTCTCGATGCCGTCGATGCAGCGCACCGGCATGGACTTCGGAGACATCATGGAACTCGAGCGCAACGACGAGCGCCAGGAACTCCACGAGCGGACACCGCTCTCGGACGTCGTGCTGGACATGGTCTGTGAGCACTTCCCGAACCCGGTCGACGCTCAACCCCGTCGTATCCCTCGGATCTGGCGCGGCGACTCCGAGTCCGAACTCGCCGAGACGATGCGTTTCGTCGACGAATCCGGCGAGGTCGTCTTCATGGTCACCGACATCTCCATGGACCCTCACGCCGGGGAGATTGCCTCCGGGCGCGTCTTCTCGGGCACCCTCGAAAAGGGCCAGGAGCTGTACGTATCGGGCACTGCGGGCAAGAACCGCGTCCAGTCCGTTGGCATCTACATGGGCGGCGAGCGCGAGGAAGTGGAGAACGTTCCCGCGGGGAACATCGCCGCGGTCACCGGCCTGCGCGACGCTATCGCCGGCTCGACCGTCTCGAGCATCGATATGACGCCGTTCGAGTCCATCGAGCACATCTCCGAGCCCGTCATCACGAAGGCGGTCGAGGCGAAGACGATGGACGACCTCCCCAAGCTCATCGAAACGCTTCGCCAGGTCTCGAAGGAAGACCCCACGATTCAGATTACGATCAACGAGGACACCGGCGAGCACCTGATCTCCGGGCAGGGTGAGCTTCACCTCGAGGTCATCACCCAGCGTATCGAGGCCAACCAGGGCATCCCGGTCAACACCGGCGAACCGATCGTCGTCTACCGCGAGGCCGTCCAGCGACCGAGCGACACGGTCGAGGGCATCTCGCCCAACCGCCACAACCGCTTTTACATCTCCGCCGAGCCGCTGACCCAGGAACTGGTCGAGACGATTCAACTCGGCGAAGCGTCGATGGACATGCCCGAACTCGAGCGCCGTGAAGCGCTCCAGGAGGCCGGCCTCGACAAGGACACCTCCCAGAACGTCGAGCACATCCACGGGACGAACATCCTCATCGACGACACGAAGGGTATCCAGCACCTGAACGAGACGATGGAGCTCGTCATCGAGGGGCTCGAGGACGCTCTCGACAACGGGCCGCTGGCCGCCGAGCCAGTCCAGGGAACCCTGATCCGACTGCACGACGCGAAGCTCCACGAGGACACCATCCACCGTGGTCCGGCACAGGTCATCCCCGCGACGCGGGAGGCCGTCCACAAGTCGCTGATCGACGCTCACATCAAGCTGCTCGAGCCGATGCAGGACGTCCGGATCGACGTGCCCAACGAGCACATGGGCGCTGCCTCCGGCGAGATCCAGGGCCGCCGTGGCCAGGTCGACGACATGTACCAGGAGGGTGACCTCATGGTCGTCGAAGGCGTCGCGCCAGTCGAGGAGATGATCGGCTTCTCGAGTGACATCCGCTCGGCCACCGAGGGTCGTGCGGCATGGAACACCGAGAACGCCGGCTTCGACGTCATGGCCGACTCGCTCCAGCGCGAGACGATCATGGAGATTCGCGAGCGCAAGGGCATGAAGCTCGAGTTGCCGCCGGCGATCACCTACCTGTAATCGCTCGATACCCCCTTCTCTCGATTTTTGCATCCACCGAGCGACGGCTCGGCCGAATTGCCCGAATTCGGTTAGTGCTCGACGACGTTACGTAGCGTTCCGACGTCCTCGTAGGTGATCTCGACCGCATCACCGGGTTCGAGCAGCCCTGGGTTCGCCGGGCTGCCGAAGGCGACCACGTCGCCTGGACGGAGGGTGAACCGCTCGGAGAGGAAGGCGACGACTTCGAAGGGATCGAACAGCATCAGTTCAGTGCTCGCCTCCTGGCGACGTTCCCCGGCGACGTCCGTCCGCATCTCGAGGCGTGTCGGATCGATGTCGGTCTCGAGCCAGGGGCCCAGCGGCGCCGACCCGTCGAAGGCTTTGCGGGCGGTTCGGCCCTGCTGGTCGAGGGCGTCCACGTCGTTCATGATCGTGTAGCCGCGGACGACCTCGGGGACCTGTTCGGGTGCGAGGTCCCGACAGCGTCGGTCGATCACGGCCGCCAACTCGCCCGCGTAGGTCAGCTCGTCGGTGAACCCCGGATACTGAATCGGTTGACCGTGTCCGAGTACGGAGGTGGGAGGCTTGATGAAGAAGTCCGGTTCGTCTGGGCGCTCGTAGTTCATCTGTTCGAGCGTGTCGGCGTAGTTTCTCCCGACGCAGTACAGCGCCGAGGGGTCACACGGCGGGAGGAGGCGGCCGTCCCGGCCGACCTCGTAGGTCCCGCCGTCGGCGCGGAGGACGGCGCCGTCGTAGCCGTCTTCGGAGGTTGCAGTCCCAACCTCGAGCTGGCCCGAGACGGGCCCGTCGGGCGTCGACAGTCTCGCGAGTCGCATGCTGGGGACTCTCGAGGCGAGCGACGTATGTCTGCTGGTCGATCCGGAAGGCGTCGGTGCCGACCCGCTGTGGATCCTTCGTGAGAGACTATCTGGCACAGCATATTTGACCGCCCTCCGTGTACGAGGGGGCATGGCAGTTGAGGACGTTCCACCTGTGGCAGGCGATGTCGGATCTCACCTCGAGTCGACCGGCGGGGACCGCCCACCCGTCGAGGAGTACGCCGCTCTCGCCCAGGCACTCGAGACGCGCCTCGAGGGCGAGGTCGCCTTCGACGAGTACGCCCAGGTGCTCTACGCCACCGACGGGAGCATCTACCAGGCTCGACCGGCCGGCGTCGCCCACCCGACTGACGTCGACGACGTGCGCGCGGCCGTCGAAACGGCTGCCGAGTTCGACGTGCCGATCCTCCCTCGCGGGGCCGGGTCGTCGCTGGCCGGCCAGGCCGTCGGTCCGGGCTGTCTCGTCCTCGATTTTTCGACCCACATGAACGACGTCCTCGCGGTCGACCCCGACGACCGGCGGGCAGTCGTCCAGCCCGGCGTCGTCCAGGACCACCTCGACGCCCGCCTCGAGCCCCACGGACTGAAGTTCGCGCCAGATCCGGCCTCTTCGAACCGGGCGACGGTCGGCGGCGGCATCGGCAACAACTCGACGGGAGCGCACTCGGTTCGCTACGGGATCACGGACGCCTACGTCGAGGCCTGTGAGGTCGTCCTCGCCGACGGCTCGCTGATCCACGCGCGGGAAGTCGTCCTGGACGGGCCGGAGTGGGACGAAATCGTCGGGAAAGACGACCAGGAGGCCCACATCTACGAGACGGTACGCGGCCTAGTCGAGGACCACGAGGCCGAAATCGAGGCGCGTTACCCCGACCTCAAACGGTCAGTCAGCGGCTACAACCTCCAGAAGGTGATCGACGAGACTGACGACGGCGAGCGAACGATCAACCTCTCGAAGCTGCTGGTAGGTGCCGAAGGTACCCTTGGAATCGTCGTCGAGGCGACCCTCTCGCTCGTGACGGTTCCCGAGGAGACGGCGCTCGTGGTCTACCCCTTTACGGACCTGATCGACGCACTCGCCGCTGTCCCTCGCGCGCTCGCCCACGACGTCAGCGCCGTCGAGTTGATGGACGACGAGGTGTTCCGTCTCGCCCGCGAGTCAGAAGGGTACGCCGATTACGCCGGGGCCATCCCCGAGGAGGCTGCTGCGGCGCTGATGCTTGAGTTCGACTCCGAACTGGTCGAAGACTTCGAGGCGGCCATCGCAAAAACGACTGCGGAGTTCGTCGACGACGGCGACGCCTTCGACGTCGTCGAGGCCTACACGGACGGTGCCCAGGGCGACCTCTGGAAGCTCCGGAAGGCGGCGATCCCGCTCCTGATGAGCATGGACGGTGACCCCAAACCCTACCCGTTCATCGAGGACGCCTCCGTGCCGCCGGCTGAACTGGCCACCTACGTCCGCCGGTTCGAGGAGATCCTACGCGACCACGGCACATCGGCGGCGTACTTCGCCCACGCGGGCGCCGGTACCCTCCACATTCGCCCCATCCTGAACCTCAAGGAGGACGACGGCGTCGAGACGATGCAGGCCATCACCGAGGACGTGACCGACCTCGTGCTCGAGCACGACGGCGCCTTCTCCGGGGAACACGGCGACGGGAAGGCCCGGACAGCGTTTACCCCCAAGATGTACGGCGACGACCTGTGGGCGGCGTTCAAGGCACTCAAGACGGCCTTCGATCCCGAGTGGCGTCTCCACCCCGGTAACGTCGTCTACCGCGACGGGCCCGACGACGTCGGTCCCGACTGCGAACGAGGGGTGGGCGCCGACATGCGCGAGAACCTGCGCTACGGGCCCGCCTACCACTCGCTCGAGCCGCGGTCGACGCTCTCGTTCGACGACGAGGGCGGCTTCGCTCACCTCGTTGAACTGTGTAACGGTTGTGGCACCTGCCGCCAGACCGATAGCGACGTGATGTGCCCGACCTATCGCGCCTCCGGCGAGGAGATCCAGACGACACGCGGACGGGCGAACCTGCTCCGAGCGGCAATCTCGGGCGAACTTCCACCGGAGGAACTGTACACCGAACGGTTCCAGTCCGAGGTCCTCGACCTCTGTGTCGGCTGTAAGGGTTGCTCGAGCGACTGCCCGACGGGTGTCGACCTGGCGAAGCTCAAGGCGGCGGCCAAACACCAGTACCACCAGGATCAGGGCGCGAGCCTCCGGACGAAGTTGTTCACGAATATCGACCGACTGGCGGCCCTCGCGAGCGCCGTCGCGCCCGTCTCGAACCGCGTGCCCGACCTGCCGGGCGTTCGACCCGTGATGGAGCGAACCCTGGGGATTGCCCGCGACCGTCACTTGCCGTCGTTCGAACGGGAGACGTTCCACGACTGGTGGGACGCCCGGGATGGTCCCGCCGTTCCGGAATCCGACGCCGGGGCCGCCGTCGTCCTGTTCCCCGATACGTTCACTACCTACAGCGACCTCGGGCCAGGGAAAGCCGCGGTTCGCCTGCTCGAGGCCGCCGGCGTTCACGTCCGCGTTCCGACCGACCTCGCTCCCAGCGGCCGGGCGGCCTACTCGATGGGCCTGCTCGATGAGGCGCGCGACCGGGCGAAACGCAACGTCCGCGCGCTGGCTCCCTACGCCGACCGTGGCTGGTCGGTCGTCTTCGTCGAGCCCTCCGACGCCGTCATGTTTCAGGACGAGTACCGCGACCTGCTCGCTGGCGGTGCGGACGTCGACTCGCGAGCGCTCGAAGCCGTCTCGAGCGCGGCGTTCGGCGTCCTGGAGTACGTCGACCGGTTGGGCCTCGATCGAGAACTCGAGTTCGACGCGTCGGGCGAGTCGCTGACCTACCACGGCCACTGCAACCAGAAGGCGCAGGGAACCGATCACCACGCCGTAGGCGTCCTTCGACGGGCCGGCTACGCCGTCGACCCGCTGGACTCGACGTGCTGCGGGATGGCCGGTTCGTTCGGCTACGAGGCCGAGCACTACGACCTGTCACTGGCTATCGGAACCTTGCTCGCCGACCAGGTCGAGGCGAGTCCAGGCGACCGCGTGACGGCCACCGGCACCTCCTGTCGGAGTCAACTTGCGCAGGTGCTCGAGGCCGACCGACCGCCCCATCCCGTGGAACTGATTGAACGGGCTCGCCTCGAGTGATCGAGGGGGATTTGCGTAAGTGGGGTTTGCATCTTAGTTCCGCGGGAGCGAACGGTCGATATGGCATCGATCCCGACCGACTTCCACGACCTGTTCGAGAAACAAACATTCGCCCACGTCGCCACCTTGCTTCCGGACGGGGCGCCCCACGTCACGCCGGTGTGGGTCGGTTACGACGCCGACGCGGATCGGCTGCTGGTGAACACCGAGCGCGACCGGCGAAAGACGAAGAACGCTGAGAACGATTCGCGAATCGCAATCAGCATGACCGACCCGGACAATCCCTACCGGATGCTGTCGGTGACGGGCGAAGTCGACGAGGTCACGACGGAGGGCGCGCGCGAACACATCGACGAACTGGCACAGCGCTACATGGGCGAGGACGAGTACCCGAATCCGATCCAGTCTGAACGCGTCATCATCTCGATTCGACCCGAACACGTCAGCAGCTTCGAGGGGTGAGCAGCGAGTAGCGGGCGGGTCTACTAGCGATCCAGTCGTGCTCCAGCGTTCCCCGTATTCGACGCGCGTCTCGTGGTTCCTCATCAGCTACACGACCATGCGCCTCGTTAGCGTACGTACTCGACTCGAGGCCCACGTCTCGCTCGTCGGAAAACAATGGGAGCGGTCCTGCGCGTGAGGAATTCGCCACTCGGGTGTCGTCCACATCCAGGACGCTCGAGTGCGGCGCAACCGACTGACCGCGTCCGTTCCCCGGGCTACGCACGACGTACGGCACCTCTCCACTGGTAAGTGTTAACTCACCACGTGTGGTGGTGCGGTCATGGCTACCCAGGATCGGCCGGTGGGCGATCTCGATCCCGACGAGTTCCGGGCGGCCGGCTACCGGACCGTCGACCTGATCGCCGACTACTACGAGCGCATCGACGACCGCCCCGTCTACGTCCAGGACGACCCCGAGGACGTCGTCGCGGCGTTCGACGAACCCCTTCCCGAGCAGGGGGAGGATCCGGAACGCATCCTGGACGCCGTCGAGGAGTCGGTTATCCCGTACGCGACCCACAACCCCTCGCCGCGGTACTTCGGCTTCGTGATGGGGTCCGGAACGCCGCTCGCCCCGCTGGCCGACGCCATTGCGGCGACGGTCAACATGAACGTCGGTGGGTGGCATCCGGCACCGTCCGGAACCGAGATCGAACGGCGGTGCATCCGCTGGCTGGCCGAGGCGATCGGTTACACGTCCGACACCGGTGGCCTCCTCACCAGCGGCGGGACGATGGCCAACTTCACCGCCCTCATGACCGCACTGCGTGATCACACGGCGTACGAGACGACGGGGCCTGGGCTACAGGAGGATCGTCCGCGATACACGCTCTACGTCGCCGACCACGAGGGCCACTCGAGCGTCGTTCGGGCCGCGGACATGCTCAACCTCGGCCGCGACGCTGTACGGCGGGTGCCGAGCCACGACGACTTCACGATGGACGTAGAGGCCCTCGAACGGCTGCTCGAGACCGATCGAGAAGCGGGGGCCGAGCCCTTCTGCGTCGTCGGCCAGGCCGGGTCGATCAACGTGAGTGCCATCGACCCCCTGGGGGACATCGCCGACATCTGTGCCGAACACGAACTCTGGTTTCACGTCGACGGCGCGTGCGGTGCGGTGGGGGCGATGGTTCCCGAACTCGAGTCGCGATACGACGGCATGGAGCGCGCCGATTCCGTGACGCTCGACCCGCACAAGTGGCTGTTCGTTCCCTACGAGTGTGGCGCAGTGCTCGTCCGCGACCAGGACTGCCTCGCGAAGACGTTCGCGATGGACGCGTCGTATCTCCGGGGATCGGTCGCGGAGACGCCACAGGAGTTCGACTTCTACGAGTTCGGCCCGCAACTCTCCCGCAGCTTCCGCGCGTTGAAGCTCTGGGTGTCCATGAAGTACTACGGACTGGAGGGCTACCGGGAACTGTTGCGAACGAGCGTTCGCTGTGGCGAACACCTCGATACGCTCGTTCGCGATCACGAGGACTTCCTGGCCGTCCAGGAGCCGAACCTGTTCATCTACTCGTTCAGGTACGTGCCCGACGACCTTCAGATGACGCTGGCCGACCCACCGGACGTGCCACTGGCGCGGGTTGACCAGTACCTGGACGAACTCAACCAGGCGATCACCGACGAGGTCGTCCGGAGCGGTCTCGCGTTCCTCACGACGACGACCATTCGCGGTCGACGGGCCCTCCGCATGTCGATCTGCAGCCACCGGACGACCGAGGCGGACATCGAGACGGTGTTCGACGCGCTGGCGGAGACGGGCACCCGAATTGACGAGGCGTGGCGCCCGAAGGCGAGTCTGCCAGTCTGACGAGTACGTTCGAAACTCGCCGGAACGGCTCGTCTCCCTGGCCGGGTTCGAAGTACCTTTGATCCCCGGATACAGACTCGTCGATATGTCTATGCACGTCGGCGCACACGTGTCAATCTCCGGATCGCGGGTCTCCTCTGACGAGGAGACGCCACCGTACAGCGACGTCCGCAACGCCGTTCACCGACAGCTCGCATTCGGCGGTAACTGCGGACAGATCTTCACCACCTCCCCGCAGGTCTGGGCCCAGCCCGAAATTAGCGAGGAGGCCGCCACCGGCTTCCGCGAGGAGACCGATGACCTGCTTGAGGGCCCGTGGGTGATCCACTCGGCGTACCTGGTCAACCTCTGTACCCCTAAGGAGGGCCTCCGGGAGAAGTCGATGGCGAGCATGCAAGCCGAACTCGACGCGGCCGACCAGCTGGGCGTCCCGTACGTGAACGTCCACCTCGGGGCCCACACCGGCGCGGGCGTCGAGGGCGGCCTGGACAACGCCGCGAGCGTCATCGACGACCTGGATGTGCCCGAAGACGTAACCATCCTGATCGAATCCGACGCCGGCAGCGGGACCAAGCTGGGCGGGGAGTTCGAACACCTCGCGGGAATCATCGACCGCACCGACGAGGACATCGGTATCTGCATCGACACCGCCCACACCCTCGTCGCGGGCAACGACCTCACGACGCCCGAAGCCGTCGACGAGACCGTCGGGCGTTTCGACGACGTGGTCGGCCTCGAGCACCTCGAGTACATCCACCTCAACGACTCGAAACACGACGTGGGCACTCACAAGGACGAGCACGCGCTCATCGGCGAGGGCTACATCGGCGAAGATGGGATGCGCGCCATCGTGAATCACCCCGACCTCCGTGACCTGCCGTTCGCGCTCGAGACGCCTACCGAGGACGGGAAGGGCTTCGCCTGGAACATCGCGAAGGTCAAGGAACTGCGCGAGGCCTAGCCCCAGCCTCGACACCCGTTCGGAGTCCCCGGTATCGTACTCCTTCGGAGTTGGTACCGCAACTCGTTTGGAAGGATTCGAGGCAGAGACGTGACGTTGAAAGCACGTCTATTTTACCAGCAGCCGTGGTGCTTCCGGTATGGCAGACGACGAACACGAATCCGAGACGGAAGCGGAATCGGAAGCCGACGAGACGGAACGCGAAGGCGAGCGGGTAATGAATCGATCGGACGGCGCGGCAATCTTGCGCGAAGTCGCTGATGGCGTCGAGAACGGGACGATCGACATCGAGGGGGAAGACGGCTTCACGGTGGACGTTCCAGAGCGTTTCGAACTGGAAGTCGAGTACGAGGTCACCGACGACGAGGCCGAGTTCGAAGTCGAACTCGAGTGGCCGATGGAAGACGGCGAACCGGTGGCACCGGACGAAGAACACGAGTAACGGCGGCTGTTGCGTCGGAAGGGAGGAAGACCGCGTTCACCAATCGAGCAAGAACGGGAGAACATGGTCAATCACTGAACGCTGCGAGAAGCAGTATGAACGCTGCAAGAGGTAGTTCTTCGTCTTCTACACGTTTCCCCGGCGTGCTCTGTAGTTCGTCAGTCTCAGTCGACAGTAACGCACAGTAACGAACAGTATCAATCAGTAACGATAGTAACGGAAATACTGTTACCATCGTTGCCAGCCGTCCTCCGTTCGATGCGAACTCGCGCGGATACGACGGAGACAGCAGGCGGCCTATCCGGATCGAAACGTACGCGAGCCGTCTTCGAAGCGCTATTCGTGACTGTCCTCTGGTCGTCTTCGTACGTCCTCATCAAAGTCGGCCTCGAGGAGATTCCGGCGGTGACGTTCGCGGGGTTGCGCTACGGCGTGGCGACGGTCGTTCTGGTTCCACTCTTTCTCCGCGAGGGCGGGCACCGATCCGTCCGACGGCTCGAGCGGCGAGAACTCGCCGTGTTGCTCGCCCTCGGGCTGTTCATGTACGCGATCACGCAAGGGGCGCAGTTCCTCGCGCTACAGTACCTGCGAGCGGCGACCGTCAGCCTTCTCCTGACGTTCACACCCGCGGTGGTTGCCCTGTGTAGTGTCCCGCTTCTTGGCGAGCGCGCCTCGCGACGACAGTGGCTGTGGATGGTGGTCCTGTTCGTCGGCGTCGGGGTCTACTTCTACCCGTTCGACCTCGGCGTCCTCGCGCTGGTCGGCCTCGGTATCATGGCCGTTGGGCTGCTCTCGAACGCCCTCGCGTCGATCTTCGGCCGATACGCGAATCGCGACGGAACGCTGTCGGCGCTCGCCGTAACGACGGTCAGCATGGGGGTCGGATCGGCTCTACTCCTCGGGACGGGTATCGCCGTGCAGGGCCTCCCGTCGCTGAGCCTTCGGAGCTGGGCCATCGTCCTCTGGCTCGCGGTCGTCAACACGGCGTTCGCGTTCACCCTCTGGAACCGGACGTTACAGACGCTTACCGCGACGGAATCGAGCGTCATCAACAACACGATGCTCGTGCAGGTGGCGCTCCTCGGCTGGATCTTCCTCGGCGAGTCGCTCACGCTCACGGACGGTCTCGGCATGGCCGCAGTGCTGGTGGGCGTGTTGCTCATCCAGGTCGCTGGGCGGAGGTAGTATTGGTAACGACGGTAACGGGTTCCTTTTACTATTGGTCGCTCATGGCCACGTATGAGCCGCGACTCGCCGGTGACCGACCGCGTTCACGTCGTCCCGCTCGGCTTCGAGTACGCTCGCGTGAAAGAACCGATCCTGCGGTGGAAGGCCGATCGCGTCGTACCGATCGAGTACCGTGACAGCGACCGGGAGATTCCGTTCGTTCGAGCGCTCCTCGAAGAACTCGAGGCAAACGAGCGCATCACAGTCGACCGCCGCTCCTGTGACATCTTCGACCTGTACGACACGCTCGGGACGATTTCGGCGGCGATCGCGGACTACGCCGACGACGACGTCTTCGTCAACCTCTCCGCCGGGAGCAAGATCACCGCCATCGCGGGCATGATCGCCTGCATGGCGACCGGCGCACGGCCGATCTACGCCCGGCCGTCGTACGGCCCAGAGGCGTCGCGGATCCCCGAGGAACCGCTTCACGAGGAGGTGGCGGAAATATTCGAACTACCGAGGTACCCCATCGAACGACCGTCGGACGTCCACGTCGCGTTTCTGGCACACGTCGACGCGGAGACCGCGGAGACGGCCAGCGGGCGCTATCGCGGGGTTCCCAAGACAGACCTGATCGACTTCGCCCTCGAGTCGGCGTTCCCGTTCGTCGCGCGGTCCGAGGCGACGACGCGGAAGGGATACTATCGACTGCTGGATCGACATGCCGTGAATCCCCTGCTGGAGAAGGGGTACTTGGAGATCGAGAAAGTCGGTCGCGAGAAGTACGTCACCCTCACCGAGGACGGACGGAACGTGCTTCGGGCGTTTCGATACGCCGCCGAAGAGGCCTGATCTGCTCCTCGAGGATGCTCGGGGTGGGCGGCGAACTCTCATAAATCATCGAAATCTTCCTCAACCGATCGAAACGCCGCGTCAGCGACTCTCTCGCTCTTCGTGGTCGTCGTCCCGCTCTCTGGACTGCCACCAGGAGATGGCAATCGACGGGAGAAACAGCACGAACCCCACCACCAGCACGAACAGTACGATTCCGACCGTCTCGAGCATCGTTCTCGAGTCACACTACGGTGGGGCGTGTTGTACCTCTTGTGTGTGCCAGGCCGACGGCACTGCGTGGGCTGTGGCCACCGACGCGCATCAATGCTCGATGTCGATCAGGACGCTGGGCATCGATCGAAATCACTCGAGGGTCCTGGACATCGCTTGAGGCTACTTGACGTCGACCCCCGATTCACGATTCGCCAGCGCCCACGTAACTCGAGACCGCCTCGTCGCCACAATCCAGACGCCTTTTTACCCGCCACCCGCAATCCCCAGGGCGTGCGCGCGTTCTCCGAAGCCTACCTCCGCCGGACCCGCGAGGGAATGTGGGCCGACTCCCGCGAGGCCCTCTCGAGTCTCGACCTCGGCTCTCGCGAACGCGTCCTGGACGTGGGCTGTGGCTCGGGTGAACTCACTCGCGTCCTCGCCGAGGAGTGTCCAGGCGAGGTCGTCGGGTGTGACGTCGACCGGTCGTTGCTCGAGTTCGCTGGTGATTCGTCGGGTCCCGAGCAGGCGTCGGCAGTCCCCGTCGTCCAGGGCGACGCCATCCGCCTCCCCTTCGCCGACGACAGCTTCGACCTCGTGCTCTGTCAGGCGCTCCTGATCAACCTGCCCGACCCGGCCGTGGCCGTCCAGGAGTTCGCCCGCGTCTCCAGCGATGGCGTCGCCGCCGTCGAACCCGACAACGGGGCTGTCACCGTCGAGTCGACGGTCCCGCGAGAGGCTCCCCTCGAGCGTCGCGCTCGCCGAGCCTACCTCGGTGGCATCGAGACGGACGTGACCCTCGGGGCGGACGCTCGAGAGGTGTTCGAGTCGGTTGGCCTCGAGGACGTCACCACCGTGCGCTACGACCACGACCGCTCGATTGAATCACCTTACGACGACCACGCGCTGACGGTGGCCCGCCGGAAGGCGACGGGGGCCGGTCTGGCCGACGACCGGGCGACGATGCTCGAGAGCGACCTCACGGACGAGGAGTACGACGACCTGCGACGGGCCTGGCGCGAAATGGGCCGGGAAGTGATCGAGCAGATGCAAGCAGGCACCTACGAGCGGATGGAGACGGTTCCCTTCTACGTAACGTCCGGGCGGGTATCGAGCCTCGAGTGAGCCGGATCGCTCGCTCCCGCTGACGTCTCACACGTTGGGCACGCCGGTGGCCTCGACCCCCGTCACGCCGGCCAGACTGAGTGCGTACAGCGCGGCAAACACGGTGAGCCACGCGAGGAGGGCGATCATCGCGGCGCCGGTCCACTCCGCCGAGTAGCGCCAGTTGATCACGCCGACGTAGGCGATGAGCGCGACGAGCGGCCCGACGAGCGGTATCCAGCCGACGAGCGCCCCGGCGACGGTCCAGACGATCGCGCCGAGCAACGCGGTGACGATCGCGTGATCGAAGTCCTTCTCGCCGACGATGATCCGTGCCCCGACGTAGATGCCCACCGCGCCAAGCAGCAGGCTGACGAGGAAGACGATGGCTGTGGCAACGACCATACGATGCGTTCGACACTCACGCAAAGGAACGCGTTGCTTGCATCTGCCTCCCAGACGGGTGTACGCTCACCGTACCGTCCGATTACGGACTTCGCTCTCGAATCGGCATCGTCGACCACTCCGGCGATCCGCGTGCCTTGATATCACGCCACTCGATGAGCCGCTATCAGTCTCGTTAAGTCGCTTCGACTACTGGCTATGGTACATGAATCGAGCCGCCGAACGACCGCGAGAACGATCGAGACGAGGGCAGCGATGAGCAAGGACCAGATCGACGTCCGTGGGGCACAGGAACACAACCTCAAGGACGTCGACGTCTCGATTCCGCGCGAGTCGTTCACCGTCGTCACCGGGCTTTCCGGGTCCGGAAAGTCCTCCCTCGCGTTCGACACGATCTACGCCGAGGGCCAGCGCCGCTACATCGAGAGCCTCTCTGCGTACGCCCGCAACTTCCTGGGGCAGATGGACAAACCCCAGGTCGAGACCGTCGAAGGGCTCTCGCCTGCCATCTCGATCGACCAGAAGAACGCGGCGAACAATCCCCGGTCGACCGTCGGGACCGTCACCGAGTTACACGACTACCTCCGTCTCCTGTACGCCCGCGTCGGCACCCAGTACGATCCGATCACGGGCGAGGAGGTCGGCACCCAGAGCGCCCAGGACATGGTCCAGCAGGTGATGTCCCTACCCGAGGGCACCCGTGCGAAAATCGCCGCCCCGATCGTCCGCGACCAGAAGGGGGCCTTCGAGGACCTGTTCGAAGAACTCCTGACCGAGGGGTACTCACGAGTCGAAGTCGACGGCGAGGAGGTCGACCTCGCGACCGAGAAACCCGACCTCGACAAGAACTACGACCACACAATCGACGTGATCGTCGACCGCGTGAAGATCAGCGAGGAGGCCCGTCCCCGGATCACCGACAGCGTCGAGACGGCCCTCGAGGAGGCCGACGGCGTTCTCAAACTCATCATCCCCGATCCGAGCGACGAGATCGACCTCGGATCGAACACCCGCTCGACGGGCGACCTGGCGGGCGAGGGTGACGACCGCCTGACCATCGAGTTCTCGACGGCGCTGGGCAATCCAAACAGTGACTTCCAGTTCAGCGAAATCGAGACCCGAAGCTTCTCGTTCAACAGCCCGCACGGCGCCTGTCCCGAGTGTGAGGGGCTGGGCAAGACCAAGGAGGTCGACGAGGATCTGGTGATCCAGGACCCCTCGAAGTCGCTCAAACACGTCTTCGAACCCTGGAGCTACAATCGCTCGTACTACCAGACGCGACTCGATGCGGTGGCCGAGCACTTCGACGTGAGCCTCGAGACGCCGTGGGAAGACCTCGACGCGAGTATTCAAGAGCAGTTCCTCTACGGCACCGACCGCCAGGTCGTCTTCAAGCGCCGCACCAAGAACGGCATTCGCCGCAAGACCAAGCGCTTCGAGGGCGTCATCCCCAACCTCGACCGACGCTACCTCGAGACCGACTCCGACGGCACCCGCGACCACATCGAGAAGTACATGGCCGTCACGGAGTGTCCGGCCTGTGACGGCTCGAGGTTGAAAGAGCAGTCCCGCCACGTTCACGTCGGCGGAACCTCGATCGACGAGGTCAACCGGCTGTCCATCGGTGACGCCCTCGAGCACTTCGAGGGGCTCGAGGCCGAGTTGTCGGGTCGCGACCTCACCATCGCCGAGGAGATCCTCAAGGAGATTCGCGCCCGCCTGGGCTTCATGTGCGAGGTCGGCCTCGAGTACCTCACGCTCGACCGGGAGGCCTCGACGCTTTCGGGCGGCGAGAGCCAGCGCATCCGGCTCGCGACTCAGGTCGGGTCCGGCCTCGTCGGCGTGCTCTACGTCCTGGACGAGCCCTCCATCGGGCTCCACCAGCGCGACAATGACCGCTTGCTCGACACCCTCTGTGAACTTCGCGACATCGGCAACACGCTGCTCGTCGTCGAACACGACGAGGAGACGATGCGGCGGGCCGACCAGGTCATCGACATGGGTCCTGGCCCCGGCAAGCGCGGCGGCGAAGTCGTCGTCAACGGGCCGCTCGAGGAGGTCAAGGCTTGCGAGGAGTCGATCACGGGTGAGTACCTCTCCGGGCGAAAGGGGATTCCCGTCCCCGAGGAGCGCCGCGAGCCACAGGGTGCGCTGACGATCCGCGGGGCCCGCCAGCACAACCTGGACGACGTGGACGTGGACATCCCGATGGGGTGTTTCACGGCGATCACGGGCGTCTCGGGCTCTGGAAAGTCGACCCTGATGCACAAGGTGCTCTACAAGGCCCTGGCACGGGAGATGAACGACAACACCTCCGTGATTCCGGGCGACCACGACGCCATCGAGGGAATCGAGGACATCGAGACCGTTCGACTGATCGACCAGTCGCCCATTGGGCGCACCCCGCGCTCGAATCCGGCGACGTACACCGGCGTCTTCGACTACATCCGGGAGCTGTTCGCCCAGACGAAACTCGCCAAACAGCGCGGCTACGAGAAGGGGCGATTCTCCTTCAACGTCAAAGAGGGGCGCTGTGCGGAGTGTGGTGGGCAAGGTACAGTAAAGATCGAGATGAACTTCCTGTCGGACGTCTACGTCCCCTGCGAGGCCTGCGGCGGCGCCCGGTACAACGACGCCACTCTCGACGTCACCTACAAGGATGCGACCATCGCGGACGTCCTGGAGATGTCAATCGAGGAGGCCTACGACTTCTTCGAGTCCTCGAGCCAGCTTCGCCGTCGCCTCCAGCTCCTGAAAGACGTCGGTCTCGATTACATGAAACTGGGCCAGCCCTCGACCACGCTCTCGGGCGGGGAGGCTCAGCGGATCAAGCTCGCCGAGGAACTCGGCAAGCGAGACACGGGCAACACGCTCTACCTGCTCGACGAGCCCACGACGGGACTGCACTCCGAGGACGAGCGCAAGCTCATCGACGTGCTTCACCGCCTGACGGACAACGACAACACCGTCGTCGTCATCGAGCACGAACTCGACCTCGTGAAGAACGCCGACCACATCGTCGACCTCGGCCCCGAGGGCGGCGAGAACGGCGGCGAGGTCGTTGCCACCGGCACCCCCGAGGCAGTCGCCAGAAGCGAGAACTCCTACACGGGGCTGTACCTGCGGGATTTGCTCCCCGGGGTGGACCTCGAGGGGCCCCGGGGCGAGCGCGTCGAGCCGATGACGATGCCGATGGACGACGATTGAACAGCAACGTACCGGCTTCCGTCGTCCAGGTCTCCTGTTTCGGATCACAGATCACCAGTCTCGATGAACTCGAGAGCTACGGCCGATCTAACGGGTGAGAAACGCAGTGTGAGTGCCTGCGATTGTAGGTGCAGGGCCAATCGATGTGGTCAGCCGCCCAGCGTAGCGGGGACTCGAGGAGATTAGCCGCCCAGGTAGAGCTTTCCGACCTCGTCGTCCTGGAGCAGCGCGTCGGCGCGGCCCTCGAACCGGACGCTGCCCTGGTCGAGGACGTAGCCGCGGTCGGAAATTCCCAGTCCCTTCTTGGCGTTCTGTTCGACCATCAGGATCGACGTGTCCATCTCGTTGACGGTCTGGACCTCGGCGAACACGTCGTCGGCCGTGTTCGGCGCGAGTCCGGCCGAAGGCTCGTCGATGAGGAGGACGTCGGGCTCCATCACCAGCGCTCGAGCGAGTGCGAGGATCTGGCGCTGGCCGCCCGAGAGGTTCCGAGCCTTCTGCGTGCGCTTTTCCTCCAGGAGCGGGAACCGCTCGTACAGTTCGTCGAGCACCGGCCCGAGGTCGTCCTTTCGGGCGACGCCCCCCATCCGGAGGTTCTCGGCGATGGTGAGCGAGCCGAAGACGTTCTCGGTCTGGGGAACGTAGCCGATGCCCTCACGAACGATGTCTTCTGGAGCCATGCCGCCGATGTCCTCGCCGTGATAGCGGACGGAGCCCGTCCACGGCGTCAGCATTCCGAAGGCCGTCTTGAGGACGGTCGACTTCCCGGCTCCGTTCGGCCCGATCAGGCAGACGATTTCGTCGGTGTCGAGGTGCAACGAGCAGTCGTCGAGTACCTGCACCTCGCCGTAGCCGCTGTCGACCCCCTCGAGGCTGAGGACGGCGTTTTCGGCCGCGGTCGTCCCATCCTCGAGGTCTCGAGTCGCGCTCACGCGCCACCACCGAGATAGGCGTCGATGACACGGTCGTTCGCGCGGATCTCGTCGGGTCGGCCTTCCGTGAGGACGCTTCCTTGATCGAGGACGATGATCGGATCTGCGAGGTTCATGATGAACTCCATGTCGTGTTCGATGATCAAGAACGTGATTCCCTGGTCGTTGAGCCGCTCGATCTGGACGGCCAGCTTGTTCGCCAGCGTCGGGTTTACTCCGGCGACCGGCTCGTCGAGCAGCAATATTTCGGGCTCGGCGAGCATCGCACGAGCCAGTTCAACCAGTTTCATCTGTCCGCCCGAGAGGTCCGTCGCTGGCTGGGTCGCGAGGTGATCGATCTCGAACTCTTCGAGGATCTGCTCGACGCGCTCGAGGTTCTCGCGTTCGGCCTCGCCGACCCTCGAGGGGGCGGTGAACAGCTCGAGGAATGACTCGCCGGGCTGGTTCTGAGGTCCAACGAGCATCGCCTCTCGGACGGTCATCCCCTCGACCTTGCGGGGAGTCTGGAACGTCCGGATGAGACCGTGGGTGGCGACCTCGTAGGGTTCTAACCCAGTGACGTCGGTACCGTCGACGGTGACCGTGCCCCCTTCGGGCTCGTAAAAGCCCGAGATGAGGTTGAACAGGGTCGACTTGCCGGCGCCGTTCGGTCCGATGAGGCCGGTGATCGAGCCGCGCTCGACCGCGAAGCTCGCGTGGTCGGTGACCTGGAGCGCGCCGAAGGACTTCTGGAGGTCCTCGACGCGAAGGAGAACGTCGTTTTTCGCCATGTGGGCGTTCGTTCGAGCGTTGGCTGTGGATTCACTCATCGGTTTCACCGCCGTTGGACTGTGGCACGCCGCGGTCGGGTCGGGACGGTGCCTCGCGACCGATTGCGCTCGGCCAGATCAACTCTCGCTGCGGCGGGAGAATTCCCTGTGGCCGGAATCGCATGACCAGGATGATCAAGAGACCGATCATCAGCAACCGCAACGGAGCCGCGTCGAGGGGCAGCCACGAAATGTCGTTCGCGAACCGGGACCCTTCGCGGATGGCGACGACGACGAACCCGCCGAGTAAGGCCCCGCGATTCGAGCCGCTGCCGCCGAGAATAACCGCGACCCAGACGTAGAACGTCGTGATCGGGTCGAGGTCGCCCGGGTTGACGAAGAGGTTGAGGTGAGCGTAGAAGACGCCCGCAAGCGCCATGATGAGACTGCCCAGCACGAACGCCTGCATCTTGTAGCTGTACGTGTTCTTCCCGAGTGCCTTCGCCAGGTCCTCGTCGGCCCGAATCGTGCGCTGCAGTCGCCCCCACGGCGAGCGCTGGGCCCGCCGGAGGATCAAAAACGCCGCGCCCAGAAATCCCAGCAACAGCGTCACGTTGAGCAACTGGCGCCAGAACGGCGTCCCGAGGATTACAGGCGATCCCGGGACGATGGCGATCTCGAGACCGGGCATCCACTGCGGGAACTCGCCGAGGAGCGGCCACCCGTCGAAGAAACTGGGAATGCCGCGAATCCCGGCACTGCCGTTGGTCCACTGGCGTTCGTTCTGCAAGACCAGCCGGAGCACTTCCGCCAGTCCGAGTGTGGCGATAGCGAGGTAATCGGCCCGTAGACGAAGCGTCGGGATGCCGATGGCGACGGCGACAATCGCGGCCAGCACTAGCCCGATAGCGAGCCCGAAAATCGGATTGAACCCGCCGGCGATCGGCGAGTTGCTCCCGGTCATCAGCGCCGCGCCGTAGGCGCCGATGCCGAAGAAGGCGGCGACGCTGAAGTTGATCAGACCGGTGAACCCCCACTGGCTGTTGAGTCCCAGCGAGAGCAACGCGTACATCCCGCCCAGTCCGAACAGGAACAGAAAGTACGAGGCGCCGAGCGCGCCGGTGAGAAGTGCGATCACCAGCCCAAACACGAGGACGCTCATCGCCATAGTGAGACGCTTTTCCGCGTTCGTCAGGTTCGACCAGTACGCCCCGACATCGAATCGATCGGTCACGTCAGATCCCCTCCCCGCCCGCGGTTCCGTCGCCGGCGATGCCGGTCGGACGAACGAGCAAGACGACGACCATGATCACGAACGCGACCGCGGGGCCGTAGTCGACGCCGATCGGGATGCCTACGCGAGAGAGCAGCGGTGTCATCTCGACGACCATGCCGATGAGAAAGCCCCCGAGCATCGCGCCGTACACCGAGCCGATCCCGCCGAGGATCACCGCGGCGAAGATAACTAGCAGGACGCTAAATCCCACCCGCGGCGTCAGGGCGTTGTAGAGCCCCAGGAACGCGCCGCCCGCCCCCGCCAGTCCCGCGCCGAGGACCCACGACCACAGCTTGATCCGGTGGGTTCGGATGCCGCTGGCTCGAGCGAGGTCGGGGTTGTCGGCCATCGCCCGCATCTTGCGCCCGAGATCGGTGTACTGGAGCAGGACGTGAACGCCGACGACGAGAACGACCGCGGAAATGACGATGGCGAGGTCGTGGGGGGTTACCCGAACGCCGTAGGCGATCAGCTCCTCGATCGGCCGCTGGGCGGGAATGTCGAACTGGTTCCGACCGGCACCGAAGCCGAGTTGGATCAGCGCCCGGTAGACGAACGCAACCCCGATCGAGGTGATGAGGAGGCCGATGGAGCCGATGTCCAGGGGCTCGTAGACGATTTTCTCGGTGATAATAGCGACGGCGGCGGCGACCGCAATGCCGACTAGCAAGGCGACGAAAAAGCCGACTGGCAGCGCGAGGACGGTTGCGCCGAGGCCACCGATCGCGCCGAAGGCGACGAACGCCGCGTACCCGCCGACCGTCATTGTATCGCCGTGGGCGAAGTTGGCGAAGCCGGCGATGGAGTAGATGATCGCGAGGCCGATGCTCCCGAGAACGATGATGCTGCTGTAGACGACGCCGTTGGCCGCAAATTCGATGACAGACATTGGATGGGCCTACGACTGCCGGAACTCGATTGCCTCGTAGTCGTGGTCCTGGACTTCGAAGACGACGAGACTGCCCCGCGGGTCACCGTTCTCGTCGAAATCGATCGGCCCGCTGACCCCCTGATAGTCGATGTCAGACGCCGATCCGCCGTCGGCCAGGATCGCGTGAGCGTCCTCGTAGGTGAACACTTCCTCGCCCTCGGGACGCGTGACGTCGCGGACGACCTCGCCGAGCGCCTCGCCGGAGAAGTCGTCGGCGGCCGCGATCGAGAGGGCGGCCGTCACCACGCAGTCGTAGGCGAACGCCGACCAGGCCGTGGGGGCCTCGTCGTACTCCTCCTCGAAGGCCGCCGCGAAGTCCTGGTAGTTGTCCTGGTCTTCGGGGGCTGCCGGCTCGACGAGTTTCATCCCGTCCATGCTGCCTTCCGGCGTGTTCTCGATGACGGTGTCCCCGCGGTTCGAGTCGGCACCGTAGAGCTGTGGTTCGTACCCGCTCTCGAACATATCGGTCACCATCGTCGCGAACTCCTGCTGGTAGGTGATACAGAGCCACGCCTCGGCCTCGGAGCTGTTCATCTCCGAAACCAGACTCGAGTACGACGCTTCCTCGGCGTTGTGGGCGCTATCGTAGGCGATTTCGCCCTCGTAGGCCTCCTCGAACGCATCGTAGAGGCTCTCGCCGAACTCGTCGTTGATGTACGTGACCGCGACCTCGTCGTAGCCGTCCTCCGCGATGATGTCCGCGAGAGCGATCGATTGCGTGCGTCCGCTCGGGGACATCCGGAGCAGTCCGGGGAAATCCGTCAGTCCGAGTCCCGTCGAGTTCTGGCTCAACTGGACGACCTCCGTGTCCTGGATCACGCTCTCGTAAATCGACAGCGAGACGCCCGATCCGACCGCGCCGATGAGAAACGGCACGTTGTCCTGGTTGACCAGTTTCTGGGCGGCCGAGACGCCGGCCTGACTCTCACTCTCTGAGTCCTCGACGATGATCTCGAGTTCGCCGTCACCGACCCCCACCTCGTTGACGTGCTCGAGCGCCAGGTCCTTCGCGCGCTGGTTTCGTTCGCCGAAGTCGGCCAGCGAGCCGGTCAGGGAGTCGACCATTCCGATTTCGTAGACGTCTCCGTCGGCGTCCCCGTTCCCGTTGCCGTTGCCGTTGCCGTTTCCATCGTCGTCGCCGTTACCATTGCCGTCACCGTTTCCGTTGCCCTCTTCGTCCGTCGTACTGATGCACCCGGCGACGGCTGTCAATCCCGCAACCCCAGTGTAAGTCAGTACCTTTCGTCGGCTCGGTAGTGACGTGTCATCGATTGCCATATCCACTGTAGGTGTTTCGAACAAGACGTCATAGCTTTGACCCCCCAATCACGGGCGAAATAGTCAAATGCCTGTCCTAATCCCGCATTTCCGAATCGGACCATCGTGACGCCTCGACGCGTTCGAGCGCCACGCTCGCGAGGTGGACGGGAACTCGACGTCTGTGTCCTGCGAACCTGAAACGGACGTGCGTCACCGTTATCCGAGGAGCGTACCGATCAGACGATCGCCGCGTACACGAGCAGGCTTACGAGCCCACCGAGGATCGCCGCGCTGAGAAACAGCAACGACGGTGACGCCAGCGTCGGCCGTGCTGGCTCACCGGTTCCCCCTCTCCACGGCTCTAGCACGTCCGCGATCGTGTACACGCTGACCGCACCCAGGAAGAGTGCGATTGCACCGAACACGCTCGCGTCGTAGCGCACGCGGACGAACGGGCGGTCGAGCGTGTGGTGAAACGCGAACAGGTCGGCCCAGGCGGTCCCGTGGAAGGCCTCCAGCTGGGCCTGATAGACCGGTGTGACGTGATAGAAATCCGGGCCCAGGCCCCAGATGCCACCGACGACGACTAGCCACAGCGGCCACCGTCCGTCGAGGTCGTACCGGGCCGCCAGCGGCGCTGCCACCAGGAGGACGAGCGAGGCGCCGACGAGGAAGTGAACGATCGCGGGGGCCATCTCGAGGCGTGACTGTGCGGCCGTCGGCCGTAAGTACGAGCGCCGTAACGCGGAGTCATCGGTGGTTTACGGATCGCTATGGTCGGTTACGCTGCTCGTTCTCGGTGTTCGATTATGCTTCCGGCGTCTCGTTGATCTCGAGAGGAATAGCGTGGTAATGGCCGGTTATGGCGGGTGAGCGACTACGCTGCCAGTAACCGATTCGTCGGCGGGATGAGAAACGACCTCGGATTCGACGGCATCAGCGCTGCTGAAACCAGATTGCGATTTCCTGCTGAAACCGGTCGAGCCACTCGAGATCCTCGTGAAGGACGTCGTATACGAGGTCGTGATCGATGTGTCCGTACCGATGCGCGAGATGGTTCCGGAAGCCAACGGCCTCTGCGAGCTTCGTGCCTGTCTCCTCGGAGACGATCGCTGCGTCTGCGAGCGCCTCGATTTCTTCACGCGACGTTTCTGCAGTCTGGAGTTCCTCAGCTGATCGGATGTGACCTGCCAGGTCGATACAGGACTGAATCGCGTTCATCAACGACCGTTCGGCAGCGCGCTGGAGAACGATATCGTCGAGGTACTCGGCTCTTCTAACCTCGCGCATCTCCTTGCACTCGTCTGTGTACTGGTTGATCAACTCGAGTCGACTGATAACAATCTCGTCGTCGACCATCAAATGTCGCCTCTGGCAAGGCGGTCGATAAATTCGCGTTGCTGTCGTTCTCGCTGTTCAGCCGTGTCGGCGAGGCGTTGCTCGAGCCGTCGTTCGTCGACGCTTTTCGCTTCCTCGTCTCCGTAGACGAGAATCCCGTTTTGGAGGGCATTGAGCGCGACGGTCTCGGGGAGTGTCTCGAAATCGCTCACGTCTACGAATGAGGTCGCGTGGGACTGGATCGTGCTATCGATCCGATTTCGCTGTCGAAACCGGTCGCGTCGGGAGCACTCGTCTGCGAAACGCAGGCATACGTCGAGGTCCGACGTCGACGTGTTCGATCCAGTGGCATACGATCCGAATACGACGGCATAGCGAACGTCGCTCGCTTCGAGTACCGATCGAACCCCCTCAAGGTCGACGTCAGCTGCGAGCACGTCGTCCGGGTCGCGAGCCCTGTCCCGCATACTTCCAGTTACGTTTCGAACTGTCTTATAATATCGGCCAGTCCGATTCGAAACCTGTGAATTCGCAACTCGACCAAATTGGGTTCGCCAGCGGAATCGACGGAATCGGGTTCGCAACGGAACTGTTGCACACGCGAAATTCGCCCCGAATGTGGCGTGTCCGCTGGTTGTTCGGGAACTCACGATCCGACGCTCACGCCCGCTTAGTAACAGAATACCTTTACCCCCTTGCCGATTTTTCGAGTCCAATGGATCGGATAGCCGTCTTTGGCATTGGCAGTACTAATTTTCGCTCCGTTCTCGGATCACCATCTGAAGGATTCCTGGAGGAAGTTACGACTGAACCGACACGACCGTACGAACTCGAGACCCAGACGCTCGAGGCACTCGAGCGCCTGGCCGCAAAAGTGGACGGTGACCTCGACGGGGTCGGCATCGCCACAGCCGGCCTCGTCGACGACGCGGGCACGGTTTTTTCGTTCGACACACCCGGCGGGGAGACCGTTCCGCAGGTCCGACTCGCCGAACGAATCGAGGCGTCGTTCGGCCTCCCGACGGCGGTTGCGAACGACTGTACCGCCTCGGCCCTCGGGGAGTACGCCTTCGGCGCCGGCGCGGACTATCGCACGGTCGCCCACGTCACCTTCGGAACCGGGATTGGCGGCGGGGTCGTCGAAGACGGGCACCTGCTCCGGGGCGAACACGGCCACGCTGGCGAGGTCGGCCTGCTACCCATCGTCGCGGACGGGGACCTCGAGAGTTGCGGCGTGCGCGGGGCGTGGGAGGCATACTGCTCCGGGCGAGGAATCGCGCAGTACGTTCGCTCCCTACTCGCGGAGGAGTCCCGGGAGACGACGCTCGATCACGAGACCGTGACCGCCGAGGCGGTGTTCGAGGCCGTCGACGCCGGCGACCAGGTTGCCGAGGACTACCTCGAGCGAATCGGCCGGCTGAACGCCGCGGGCCTCGGCGGGGTCTGTAACGCCCACGATCCGGGGCTGGTGACCGTGGGTGGCGGCGTCGCGCTGAACAACGCCGACGTGCTCCTCGAGACCATCGAGGCCCACCTCGACGACTATCTGTTCGTCGAGCGACCCGCGCTCGAGGTGACGCCACTCGGAGACTTCATCGGCCTGTACGGGGCGCTGGCCCTCGCGGACCAAAACGGACGGAAGTGAGGAAGCGAACGCATTCGTACCGTGCTCGAACCCGGCGAAGCGCCGCTGGATCGAGACTCTGGGGATTCGCCGAGTGAATCGGGGGAAGCGTGCATCGACCAAACGCAAGTCCGTGGACAGGCAACTCACGCTGCCTTCTAGCTCGAGTTTGGCACGCAAATCCAGTCCTCGACGGAGCCCGCCAACCCTTAACACGCTCGCAATGGCAGTGATACCGTATGCACTACCGACGACTCGGAACGACGGGACTCCAGGTCTCGCCGCTCTGTCTCGGCACGTGGCGCTTCGGCCAGGAATCGAACGGGGTCCTCGAGACCGACCGTGAGACGGCCCACGACCTGCTGTCGGCGTTCGCCGACCGGGGCGGGAACTTCATCGACACCGCCAACGGCTACGGCGACGGCGACTCCGAGCGCTGGATCGGCGAGTGGCTCGCCGAGCGTGACCGCGAGGACTACGTCGTCGCCTCGAAGTGCTTCTGGTCGACCGTCTCGCGCTTCCAGGAGAACCTCTCGAAGAAGAACGTCCGGGCGGAGGTCAAGGGGTCGCTCGAGCGTCTCGGGACAGACTACCTCGATGTGCTCTACCTCCACCGGTTCGACGACGAGACGCCCATCGAGCAGACGCTTCGGGCCGTCGACGATCTCGTGAGCGACGGCAAAGTCCACTACGTGGGCCTCTCGACGGCCGACGCCTGGAAGCTCACGAAGGGGCTGTGGAAAGCCGACGTCGACAACTACGAGGCGTTCACGGTCACTCAGCCGCTCTTCCACGCGGCCTACTACGAGGATGTCGCCGAGTACCTCGACGTCTGTGCCGACCAGGACCTCGCGGTCTGTCCGTACTCGCCGCTGGCCGGGGGCTTCTTGACCGGGAAGTACGACCGCGCCGGCGAGGATACCTACGACCTCGACGCCCCCGAGGGGACGCGCGCCCAGCTCGACGACCGCTTTCTGGACTACTACGTCTCCGAGCGCGGCTGGCACGTCCTCGAGGCGGTCCGGGAAATCGCCGACGAGTGCGACGCCTCGCCCGCCCAGGTCGCGATTCGCTGGCTGATCGACCAGCCCGACTTCGACTGCGTCCCGATAATCGGTGCGCGGACGGTCGACCAGCTCGAGGAGAACCTCGGGGCCCTTGAGGTCGACCTCTCGGACGAGCAGTTCGATCGCATCCTGGAGGCGCGCTACGACGAGCACGGAAAACTGTACAGGACGGGGTAGTGGACGACACCGGGGCTGGGACTCGACCCGGGTCCGAACGAACGACGGGACTTAGGGTGATTCGAGGAGAAAGCTCACAGCTTTCGATCCACAGACTCACGGCGTGCGACAGCGGCGTAGATTGATGAGAGGCAGCGATGACGGATCACGTGTACGTATGTGCGACGACGTAGAGTGGATGGACTCGTCCGATCGGCCGATCCTGGTCGAACTCGCGACTCATCTCGGGTGGGTCACCACCGAGAGTCTCTCGCTCAACCTGCCCTACTCGGCCTCGCACGTCACCGAACGGTGCCGAGCGTTCGAGACACACGGCCTGGTCGTCGCCCACGACGCGGCGACCGCCTACCGCATCTCGAGGCTCGGTCGTCGCCTGCTCTTCGAAAACGCGTTCATCGAGGCGTTTTCTGGGGACGGAAACGAACGGAACGCGGACGCTGCAACGACGCTCGAGTTCATCGACGAAACGCTCGAGGGGTAAACGTATCGAGGGGGGTCCGAGACTGAACCTCGAGAGGACACTGGACCTCGAGAGAGATGTCAAGCAATGGGTTTTTCGTGTCACCCCCTGACGTTTCGGTGATGAATCCCGATATCGTGAGGCGCGCCGGTGGCCTCGCCGACCTGTCGACCGCTGTCTCCTCCCGTCGAACAACCGACCACGCAGCCTCCCTCGAGAACCGATGAGTCGCAGTCTCGGTGTCACCAACGCACTTCGCGAGGTCGTCCCCGAGTGGTCGCTCGAGCTGTTCGTCGCTCTCTCGATGCTGGGCGACCTCGTGGTGATCGTCCCCGCACTCGCCGTCCTCTATCTGACGGACGTCGGGCAAAGCCTCGTTCGAGACGATCGATCGGAGCCACTGTGCTCGACCCGGACGGCGTTTCTCGTAGCGGTCGTCTTCGGCGGGTGTGCCCTGGTCGTGCTTTTAAAGGGACTGTTCGCGTTGCCGCGGACGTCCCTCGAGCTTCAGGTGGCCGAGGCGAGCGTGTACGGTTTCCCGAGCGGGCACACGATGGGCGCGACGATTTTCTTCGGCTCCCTCGCGGCGTGGTTCTCGGTCGGCCAGCTATGGAGCCGGTTTGCGGGTGCCGGGCTGGTGATCTCGCTGGTGGGTTTTTCACGACTCGTGCTTGGCGTACACTACCTCGTCGACGTCCTCGCCGCCGTACTCTTTGGAACCGGATATCTCGTCGCCATCGCGTGGCTCGCGAAGGGGCGCCCCGAGCGCGCGTTCGCCGTGGCGATCGGCATCGCCGTTCTGGCAACGGTGGTGACGGGTGGGAGCGCTCGAGCCCTATTGGCGCTTGCGGGGACAGTAGGAGCGGGTGTCGGGTGGCAGGTCATCGAACTGCCGTCCGTTCGTGGGCGGATGGTAGCCCTGGTCGGACAGACCGAGTAATCGTACCTCTTTGGCCGTTTTGGTACCTGGCCCGACGCCCCTTCGCACGGGTTACGAGACCCACAGACCAGTGTTGGAGACGTCCTCCTTCGTTGAATCGAACTCTCTGTCGATACTGGTTAAACCCCAGAATCGTCGTTCGGCCCCCGAGACCACAACGCCGAGCGAGAGATGACTGTCCTGGTCAATCGTCCTCACGCTTCGACGCCCAGCCGACCGAGAGCCAGACGGATTCGAACGTGCGGACGGTGTCGATGAAGTCGTCGGGGTCGACCGGCTTCTCGAGATAGGCGTCGGCCTCGGGAACGATCGATTTGACGAAGTCGTGTTGTGTTTCTGAAGTCGTCAGGACGATGACCGGAAGTCGTTCGAACTCGGGCTCAGATCTGAGTTCCTGCAGGACTTCGTCACCGTTCTTTCGCGGGAGATTCAGATCCAGGAGGACGATGTGGGGCCGTGGTGCGTCTGCATGGTCACCACGCTGGTAGAGAAAGTCGAGCGCGGCAATCCCGTCGTTCACGACGTAGAGCGTGTTCGCGATTCGACCGTCCTTGAAGGCCTCTTCCGTGAGACGAACGTCGCCGGCGTTGTCTTCGACGAGCAAGATATCTACCGACTGATGAAAGGAGGGCAACTGATTATTTACGATTTTCATCGCGTTATCCCCCCATGCCCTGACGTTCGAATTCGTTTGATATGGGCGTTCTGACCAATTCTTCAAACTCGACAGATAGTGGTCATTAAATAGGGTGGTGGAGTGATTGAATCCTTACTGCTCCGTCCACTGTCCCGGATCCGATACCGTTTCTAATTCGGCACGGGCCTCTGGCACCAACCGTGAAAGTACCGTCGTGTTACGACGTTCTTGTTCGATCAGCCCTTTCTCCTCGAGACGGTCCAGATGGTGTGACACCGTGCTGTCAGTTCGATCGACTTCGTTCGCTAGATCGGTTACGCTGACGGGTTCGAGGCGGGCAATCGCCTCCAGGATGTCTCCGGTCGGTTCGTGGATAAATGCGGCACGGAGCTGATTCGTGTCGCTCCCAGCGGGATAGTACCAGACCTTCCCGAATACCGTCTCGGAGGCGAGTAACTCCGCCTGTTCGAGTACATCGAGGTGATACCGAAGCGTCGAGCGGTGGAGGTCGTGGGTCTCTCGAAGATCACCGACGTATATCCCGGACGTCTGATGGACCGTCTCGTAAACCTCCTTGCGGACGTCGTGTTCCAGTAGATCAGCGCTCCTGGAGTGGCTGTGGCCAGCCAGAAAGATGATAGACGTGACCGTGGAGGGCGATATCGAGAGCATTGTCTCGGACGAAGACGTGCTATCGATCGTATCGTCGAGAACCTCGATCTGCTCCGTGCCGTGATGACTGTGTGTCACAGGTTCGCTCGTTGGTTCTCCGATTGCGACCCCGGTCGCTGCCAGGCTGTTCAATACGAGGACAACTCCAACGGCTGTGATCAGGATGGCTCGTGTTGGTTTGATGAGCATGGGTTCTGCCGTTCGTTCGTCGTTGTTCGAACCGGATCTGTGGCGGTGCACACGGGCAGACCCGTGATTTCAATCGTCCGTGGACGCTGTCGGGAGGTGAGCGGCTTTTTACCGGTAATGTGACCGGTCAATGTCGTCAGGTAAAAAAAGCACACTTACTTCTGCCGGATTTTCTTCCTCTTTAATAGATGGTGTGGGGTGATTTTCTTCCTCTTCAATAGATGGTGTGGCGTTATTGACGAATGAAACCATTCCAGAACCGAACCAGTAACAACTGATCGATACAGACGGAGGCATAACTCGCTACGACCTCGTTTGACTCGGGTGTTCGTGTGATCGGGACTCACGAGTGCGACGCGGTCGTCAATCTCGAGTCTCAGCCTACCCGCGGCCACAGAAGGAAATAGCGGTTCTGAGCACCTGTAGATCGAAAAGCAATCGTTCTATTCGAGGAAAGTTCCTGGTATCGATCGGAACCCCTCTGTTTGCGAACAACGAGATAGATTTCGGCTACTCGTGAATTCCCATCGCGCTAATCTGCTCCTGGTATCGATTCCGAATCGTGACCTCGGTCACCTGGGCAACGTTCGCGACTTCCCGTTGGGTCTTTTTCTTGTTACAGAGGAGCGCCGCCGCATAGATGGCGGCTGCGGCATATCCCGTCGGCGATTTCCCCGACAGCATCCCCTTCTCGGCCGTCACGTCGATGATCTCGTTGGCCTTCGATTGTACTTCTTCGGGCAACTCGAGTTCCGAACAGAAGCGAGGGACGTACTTCTTCGGATCGACGGGCTGCATCTCGAGGCCGAGTTCCTTCGAGATGTATCGGTACGTTCGACCGATCTCCATCCGGTCGACCCGCGAAACGGCGGCAATTTCGTCGAGGGATCGCGGAATGCCCTCCATCCGACAGGCCGCGTACAACGTGCTCGTGGAGACGCCCTCGATGGACCGTCCACGGATGAGGTCCTCCTCGAGCGCGCGGCGATAGAGGACGCTCGCGACCTCACGGACGGAGCGCGGAACGCCCAGGGCAGAGGCCATCCGATCGGTCTCGGAGAGGGCGAACTGGAGGTTGCGCTCGCCCGCGTCCTTGGTTCGGATGCGCTCTTGCCACTTTCGCAGCCGATTCATCTGGCTGCGCTTTTCCGAGGAGAGGGATCGCCCGTAGGCGTCCTGGTTCTTCCAGTCGATCGTCGTGGTGAGGCCCTTGTCGTGCATCGTCTGGGTCGTCGGCGCGCCAACGCGCGACTTGCTGTCGCGCTCGGCCGCGTTGAACGCTCGCCACTCCGGGCCCCGGTCGATCGTCTCCTCTTCCAGAATCAGTCCACAGTCCTCACAGCTAATCTCGCTCCCGTCTGCGCTTCTCGAGAGCGACGTCGAATCACACTCCGGGCAGGTTCGAACACCCTCTTCTCCAGTGGTTTCGTGCTCTGTCTGCGTTTCGCGTTCTGTCTGGGAAGTCAGGCGTTCCATTACCACTCATTAATCCTCGAGAGAGTTAAACGCTGGGTGGTATCGAGATGAGACTGTGTGATTAAATATAAGTAAAATAACAATTCATCGTGGTCATCGAGCAAGCCCCTGGATTCGCTCGTCGGACGAATACGTGGGGCTATTCGGCTCTGTTGAAACGGTCAACCGTTGATAGGAATATTGGGCTTAAGACAGAGGATGAGTTCACCACGACGCCGCCATTTTCCGTCGATGACGGAAGCAGGACTGATCGCCCATGGAATGTAAAGTGTTAACGTGCTACACGGGCTAGGAGAGGTGAGCGTTCTTCGGTTCGACGGGCAGTCAACGAATACTGTGCCGACGAGCTCTCGGAATAAAGAGGCCCAACCATGGCAAACGTAAGGACACCAAACACAAGCGAAGAAATGGAAACAGTCACGTCAGCAGACGGGACTGAGATTGCCTTCGAACGGACGGGGAGCGGGCCACCGCTCGTGCTCGTTGCTGGAGGAGCGACCACTGATCACACGCGATGGGATCAGGCTGGCGTTCGTCCTGCCTTTGCGGAACATTGTACGGTCTACGCGATGGATTGCCGTGGACGCGGCGAAAGCGGCGACGCTGACGAGTACGAACTAGAACGCGAGGTCGAGGACGTGGCCGCAGTCGTCGACGCGATCTCCGATCCAGTGACGCTGCTTGGCCATTCCGTCGGCGCCCTTTATTCGCTGGAGGCAACCCTCCGAACTGACAATATCGACAGACTCATTCTGTATGAACCCCCCATCGCGGTCGGCGATCACGAACTCGGCGTGGAAGCGGTTGTTGATGGAATTGAGACGCTGCTTGCCGATGGCGAGAAGGAGCAGGCACTCGTTCTGTTCCTGCAAGAAGTCGGCGGGCTATCCCCGGAGGAACTCGATGCCCTTCGCTCGGCACCGACCTGGCGGGATCGAGTGGACATAGCCCACATAATCCCCCGCGGATTGAAAGCAGTTGCCGAGTACGAATTCGATGCTGACCGGTTCACCGACCTGACCACACCGGCCTTGTTATTGTCCGGCAGCGAGAGTCCTCCACTTTACAGAGACGGGATTGATGCGGTCAACAAAGCGCTCCCAAACAGTCGGACCGTTACTTTCGATGGGCACGCACACGTTGCGATGCTTACCGCGACAGACCACTTCCTTGACGAGGTGCTTGCGTTCATCCGTGAATCGAACTAACGAATCAACTCTTCTCTTCAACAGTCGTTCGATAGATACTCCTCCCGAACCGGTAGCTCGACTAAGGTGGTGGGAGTAGTCACGGCGCGAATGTGGTAACAGGTAGTGGCCAATGAGGTGGGGGAGTGATCGACCGGTATCGGTAATACCTGGTTAGCCGAAACCCATCGTGGATTCGGTCGAAAATTCCCAGTCGGTCACTCGTGATACGCTCGAAAACGGGCAAGAAGGCCGATACCTCGAGCGATCAGAGATGAACTGTTTACTGCTGTCCGATCCAAGTACCCCTACAGCACGCAATTGAAACTGCGGGCACTCTCGAAGCGATGGCGGATGACGACTCTCATCTCGGGAGAATCACCGGCCAATAAACAATCGTCGCGAGCGAAGAAACAGGTATGATCGCGACTGCTCGGTCGTGGATCGCTCAGCATCGTCTAGTGAGTTTTCTTGTCGTCACGTACGCGTTCACCTGGACAATTCAGGCAGTACTCGCAGCGACGGACATGGAGGCCTCGTGGACGCTGTCGATTCTGGTCGGCTTCGGTGCGTTCGGGCCACCGGTCGGTGCAGCGGTGGTCCTCTGGGCGAGCGGCGGCGACCTGCGCTCCTGGATTTCGCAGTTATTTACGTGGCGAATCGGCGTACGGTGGTGGGTCCTCGCGCTCGGTCTTCCGATCGCCATTCTTGTCGCAGGGAGCGCCCTGTACGCACTCCTTGGCGGTCCGATCGACGTCGGTTCGCTCCCGTTCGTCGGCATCTACGTCTTCGCGATGGCGTGGGGCATTATCTGGGGTGGCGGGCAAGAGGAACTCGGCTGGCGCGGCTTCATGCTCCCCGTTCTGCAAGCGCGCTACAGCGCGCTCACGTCGAGTATCGTCGTTGGAATCGCCTGGGCAGGGTGGCACCTGCCGCTGTTTCTCAACGCCAATACTACCCACGGCGGGTGGCCGCTCTCCCAGCAGCTCATCTGGGTCGTGACGATTCTCGCTGGGTCGGTGCTTTGGACGTGGATGTACAACAGCACGGGAGGGAGCGTCCTCGCCGTCGCCGTTTTCCACGCAGGCATCAACGCCATGGGAATCTTTCATCCTGCGGACAGGGACGCACTCGCCCCCGGTGGGGTTCCAGATCCATGGCTGAATTTGCTAGCCGAAGCCACCACCGGAGTCGTACTGGTTGCGATTGCTGTCGGACTCGTCATCGTGTACGGTTCGTCGCACCTCTCACCGCGACGGCGTCCTGGCCCCGAGGCCATCGGTCTCGACGCCCCTCGAGAGTCGCGCGTGGAGGACGGCGACGATGACTGACAACGACGACAACGAAGTCGCGTCTCGACGTGCGATCGGGCATACATTAGCGACTGCAAGCGATTACGACGATGGGTTGCCGTTCGATACAGATTCGTGGGCGGCGGAAGCCAAAGAGAACGCGAATTAGTTCAGTTCTCCTGCTCTGTAGGAGAGACGGCCTCCAGTGAGAACAACGAGGAGTGCTGCGATTATAGAAAAAACGATAGCACCTAACGCCCCACCATCGATGACGATGGCAGCCCAACCACCGTAGGGTAACTCATCGAAGAGGCCTCCGAGAAGCGAACTACTTGCGTTCCCAGCAGCATGAAGGAGAATAACGATCAGCAGGCTACCACCACTCCCGTTGAACACCCACGTGTAGATAAACGAGGCCCCAATGGCAGTCACCATGAACGCGCCGAATTCCCCAACCGTGACTGGACCGAGGATAGGCGTGAAAAATGCTGGTATATGATAGAGGCCGACAAGCGTTCCAAGGATGAGTGTCCCCCAAACTGGCCCGTAGCGCTCTTCTAACCGAGGGAGTGCAAAGCCCCGCCAACCAGGTTCTTCACCAATCGATGGGATGAGAATCCCCGCCAGTACAAGAGGGAGGAAGACGGTGAAGAACTGGGTCCAGTTCTCGGCGAGCGCTGTGAGCGGGTCTACCCCGAGAACACCGACGTAGCCGAGAATCCATGCAAACAGGAACCCAAATAGAGCGACGACGTACCAGCGAAGGCCCACTCGCCACTGTTTGATCCGCCCCAACAATCGACGTACGCCCGCCCGCCCCTCTACCACAGAAGTCACGAGAATAGCTGCGAGTGCGGGTCCTAGTGTTGCAAATACGAACATCACGACCCCAATAGCATCCGGCAACGTATACGGTAACAAGCCCAGGCCAATGGGAGTCTCACTGACCGACCACGGAAGAATCAACAGCCACGAAATAGCGTACGCTAACCCAAAGAATGCCCACAGTGGTGAGGAGCGGACCGAGGACGCTACCGTTCGTCTCGCTCTTCCTTGGCCTTCCTCTGGTGTTGCCATGCAGTACCGATGAGGAGAAAACAAATAAAACACGGATAGTCTCACCATTTCAGACGCAGTATCTGACCTCTCTGAGACAATCCAGCAGAGTGACAACTGGGCACGATTACTAGCAGATATATGATGGGTTGACGGTGAGGATTTGTGCGTCGCGACCGAACGGTCAGGTGTGAACCAGACCGACATCAGCGCACGATCGGAGTCGAAGTCAGGAGTCGATACCGCGTGGGCCGCGGCGAGAAGCGGCCGGGAGTACATCTCGAAGGCAGCACCGTATCTCCAGCGCGGCGTCGAATCGGGTACAGTAACGGCGATCATCGGAGGGACGGGCCTCCTCAGCGGTATCCGAGCGCTCCTGGCCGGCGAGCGCGAGCGCGGATTCGCCAGGCTCGTCCTGGGAGCTGGGTTCATAGTGGCCGCGCTCGGCCAACGCCGATCCCACAGCCGCGGTGAGCTGTCTGACGTCGAGCAAACCGACGTGGTAGACACGTCGCCTGACGTCGATGCAGTCGCCGACGAGGCCGGCGGCGTCGGGGAGGAAGACCACGCCACCGGCGAGACGGCCGTGGAGGTCGCTGACACGTCCCCGGATGTCGAGGACGTGGGATCGGGACTCGAGTCAGAATCTGACGCCGAGTCGGGATCGGTCGGCCAGCGCGAAATCGTCGACACCGGCATCGAGAGCGAGGACCTATCGGAGGCGACCGAGCGCGAAACGGGGGATGCCGGTGGCGAAGAAGGGACGAGCGAGGAGACGACGGCCGAGGAGGGCACTGACATCGGGGATGGCACCGAAACAGCGGATATCGATCGTCTGGGCGAGGCGGCATTCGACAGGCAGAGCCGGGAGGTTCCAGCGCCACAGCGGGCGTTCAACCAGGGCTATCTGGCCCACTCGACCGAGGCGTTCTGGGGAATCCGCGCACGCGACGACGCAGTATTGGTCTCCATAGACTACGACGCTATCGGGGGTCGCGATGGGATGCAGTACGTTGCCAGCAGTGAAATCGGCCAGGACGTCCGCGAGCTACCGATCCCCGACGCTGTCCTCAACCACTGGGATGAGGTGTTCGGCGGCGGTACCGCCGTGATCGGCGGCGATGACATCCTATTCGTCACGACCGAGGATCTCGCGACCGACGGCATGCTACGCATCCTCCCTGCGGAGTGGGCCGACGACCTGACAGCGTGACTACTCCCACGACTTCAGTCGTGGGTTTCTCCTCAAATCTGTGTAAAGAGGAGTATACAAGATACAGAGGATGTATGAAGCAGGGCAAAATTCATTGCTGAGATAAATCTCGATTGGTGTAAAAACGTTCAACACCTCTCACGTCCTCCGTACGTAAGTTATGGAACGATACGTCGATGGATTCGTCATCCCGCTCCCGAACGAACGGCTCGATGCGTACCGTGAAATGGCCAGCGAGGCCGGAAAGCTCTGGATCGAACACGGCGCTCTCGAGTATTTCGAAGGGGTCGGAGACGACATGGAGCCTGACATGGACGGCATGCCGATGGTGACCTTCCCACAGCTCGCAGACACAGGAGACGACGAGACGGTCGTGTTCTCATTTATCGTCTTCGAGTCGCGGGACCACCGCGACGAAGTGAACGCGAAGGTGATGGAAGAATCCACGATGGACCCCAACAGCTACGAAGAGGAGATGCCCTTCGACCCGGAGCGCATGGCGTACGGTGGCTTCCGTTCAATTGTTAGCTACGAGTAACCGTCATCGTGTATCGTACAGTCTTGACGAACCCCGAGATAGACTGGTTGCGGGTCGTACGTGCCACTTCGGATTTGATGAATCGCCTTCGCTGTCGAATAGTGGTTCCCGTCCACGACAATCGACGCTTCGTCGGGATTGGGTTGAAAGAGCGTCAATCGTTCTTCGTGCGTCGTCGTTTCGAAGCTGTCAGCGAGCCGCTTGATATGGGCTACGTCAATATCTTCGAACGTATCCGGTAATTCCGACTCGATAATACGCTTTGCGGCCCCTCGGATCGTATTATTCGGCGAGAGTTTTCGCCACGAACTGTCTGCTGCCCCATCAATCACTCTGAGACGCAGAAATTCCGTCTCATCCAGCTCCGTTGCATGCCACGTCAGATGATGTTGCCAGATGAATGCGGCCTGAAACGGGCACTGACAGAGAAGTTCCCCAACGAGTTCCCACTCCGCTTCCTTCCGCTCAAAGTCGAAATCTCGATAGAGTTTTTTATTTTCACGCCGGAGCCAATTCCGGGCTACTTCTGCCAGCGGAATTCCTGTTTGTCCCATTTGGTAGAGATGGACACCGAGAGCCAAATCATTGGCGCTGAAACTTCGACGGCAACGCTTTGCTTACTGCGCTTTTGTAGCTTCTTTTACCTTCCGTTCCAGAAGCTGCTTTAGCTCTGTGGTCGGCACTGCTTGGTCGTACCTGATTTGGATGGTCTCTTTTCCAATTTTGTACCCTTTTTCTTCGAGCAGTTTGCGATCTTCACTCCGAAACGCGTCTGCACCAATGCCAAAGGTGGCGTGGTTCTTGAACGCCGTAAACCCAACGTGAGTACCGTGAAATTCATAGAATGGCACGTTGTACTTTATCCCTTCTTCCGCTTCTGGAACGGTCGATTTGATGATCTCGCGGAGTTCTTTGAGCGTTGACCGGGCTTCTTCGTCCTGGTTCAAAATGTATGAATCGACGTCTTGTGATTTTGACATCCTATAGTCTCCGTAGGCTGAATAAGGATTACTGCTTTATGATTAAACCGGTAAGCTCAGCTATGAGTTCTGCGACGCGATGTCCGTCCTGGATCGGCCGCGTGAAAACTGATGTCGACTCATGGGGCGCCGAATGGTAATTCGATCCCGGTTCCAGCTAATGACGGGCATTCGACCTGAAGTACCACGTAGCGGAAGGGGTGGGATTCGAACGCCACGAGGCCAACTGGCCTCCGCGATGACAGAGTGCACCACGGTGCTCTTCCACTGAGCAACCCTTCCGTAAGACGGTGACTCGAGGGTTTCGGCCCATGAATCGGTAAAGCCCTTAACAATTATTACAGCTCCGAACTCAATCTCACCTATGGTTTCCGACCGGGACGGCTCTTCTGATCTTCAGCTTCGTTTCTCCGGAGGTCGGTTTGAAAGGCACCTCGTCACCACGATCGTTGCCCTCCAGGTGGCCCTTGCTGCTACTGGTGTCATGGCAGTCGGGTTCGTCTTCCTCGCGACAGATGGACGCAATCCTCTATTCGTTGGACTAGCCGTGATCTCACTGGTTCTCGCATTCCTGCTCTCTTATTTGTACGAGTGAGGATTGGGAAAGAGGGTTTTAGTACGTGAACCGGTAGGTGACGGCCACTCTGGAAAGGTGGCCGGGTTATGATGGTGCGACACGCCGCTTTAACACCTACCGCTGGCCTGTATCCCCTGGGGGGTGTCAGACCATTTTCGACTCCACCGGTGAGCGTAAAGGCTGTTGCCCCATCGTATACAAGCACCGATCACTCACAGCGTCACGACCTCGATTTCAGTATGTAGAAGCAGTTTTGGCCACGAAGCCGGCGTTCCCCACGCGTCAAGCACTCGAAGACAGAGGCGTGGTGACTGTTAAGCGTCAATTCGGACTTTTCGTGATACTCCACCGATGAGCCACAGACCTGGGACCGATCCCACAGGGAATCGAGTCGTGCGTATACTCATCTTTCTGTTTCCGGCAGATGAGGCTCTGTTGAAATCCTCAGTGGGTGATAGGTTTGAATTGCTGTGCTGCATACAGAGGATGGATGCAGCGAATCAGAACTGTTATGACATTCAATCACCAAATCATTCCAATGAGAATAAACAAAACTCATTTGATTCTTATTGGTCTTCATATAACGGTTCTCGGAGGGTTCCTCCGCATCGATGACTATTTCACTTGGCAATTGACTGGTGGGGGAAGAGCATCCCTTCCCCTTATTTTGCTTTATGGTGGACTTCTCATAACACTCGGATCACTTCTCATACCGGAACCGACAGAAGATAGTCACTAAAACCTCCTTCTTGGATGATTCATCGGTGGGTTGTACTGAGGATCTTCCTTCACACGAAGTGAGTCAATCCTCATACGACACTCGCGCCCTGTATTCAGCACGCAGTTCTTGCCAGGTCCGGAGGATTTCAACAGAGCAGCAGATGATGGATTGCTCGCCATCGGCCTCGCTCGGCTCCGGGTCGAAATCATTCGGAATAGGTGTCCGTGACCCCGCTGAGAGACCCCTCGAATCCGGTCGTCCATGATCAGCTTCACTCCCTCGTTTCGAAGCTCGGTATCCTAGAAGCGATCCTCGAGATCGTCCTCGTGACACTGCTAGCGGTCCGTATGGGTCGGATCCATCAGGACAGATTCCATGTGGCCGGCGTCGTTCTCCAGGCGCTGGCCCCTTCACGAGTTTCGATGTTCCACCATTCTGAATGGTGGCGACATTATAACGATGGACCGTGTATGTTTGATATGCCTTCTGAACCTTCCTTCAAGGTGACTAGTTCGGCAGATGTTTCTCCTAGCGAGACGCTTGTCATAGGAGTATCAACAGTTGGACTGGCTGGACTCACCGCTGTAGACCACCTCATCAAGAATAACAATTCTACAGAGTACGGTCACATCCTGACACGAAATATCCCTGATATAACCCCTTTTGAAGAAGGAGAACCACGCTTGCCACTACGCCTCTACGACCTACCAGATCTTGATCTATCGATACTCGTTGGCGAACTGTTCATCCCTACATGGGCAGCAGATTCGTTCGTTGAAGCCCTCCTGGAATGGACGTCATCGGCTGGGATCGGTGAGATCACTGTTCTTCACGGTGTTCCTTTCCCACACGGGCCTGACGAACACGATGTATTTTACGTCGCGTCTACACCCTATCGAACGAAACAACTCGAAGATACTGAAATCAAACCTCTCAAGGGAGGCTACCTCGATGGCATCGCCTCCGAATTAATAACCTCAAATCTCACCGGTAAGGCACCACCAACTGGCGCTCTTATCACCCCGACTCATCCGCCAGGGCCCGATTTCGATTCGGCCTTACTCTTCCTCGAAGCGCTTCAGCGCATCTATGAGTTTACAATCGATGAAGAAGAACTCCGTCACCGCGCTGACGAAGTCAAACAGTATTATCAGGAACTTGCCAATCAAATGGAACGCTTCGGAAGCGGTGAACGGCCCTCAGGAGGCTATGAATTCCCTGAAGATCGCATGTTCATGTGAAGTAGAAACTATCGTCCACAAGGGCCGCGATCAGTCCTCAGTCCAGTACGAATTTCTCATCTAAAGACAACAGCGAGAGTTCCACGGGTCATCCGACCCGTAGTACTTTACATTCTTCCGCAATGTGCGGCGAGATCTTTTTGCTCTGACGAGGTGTACCTACGGCATGACAGCCATCTCCGAGCCCCTTTGTTTGCTGTATAACGAACCGGCCAAGTCAAAAACGGAGATTCCTATTAGCGCCTATTAAATATAATATACGCATTATATCATCGGTTTCTGTAAGATGAATAAAGCATCTCGACGGAGTAGCACGCATACCACAGTAGTTAGGAGATGGAGAGATGGTAGTTATCGAACCGCTCAGTCACCACGAACTATTTCTCGTCATCGTACAGCTGACGCTACTGCTCTTCGTCGCACGACTGGTAGGTGAGGCGTTCAGTTCGATCGGCCAACCAGCGGTCGTTGGAGAATTGCTCGCAGGCGTCCTCCTCGGACCATCTCTTCTAGGTGTCGTCGCACCTACTGTGTACGAGTCGCTGTTTGCGGTTTCGGAGAGTCAGTTCCACCTCCTCGAAGTCATCTCCTGGATCGGTCTCATCATGTTGCTGGTCGTCACCGGCCTCGAAACGGATATCGATCTCATCATCAGCAAGGGACGGACAGCAGTTATTCTCTCGGTCGGCGGTATCGTCGTCCCCTTTGCGACCGGCTTTGCACTGGGGTGGTACTTACCCGTCGAGTTCATCGGGGCGCCCGATCAGCGCCTCGTGTTCAGCCTATTTATCGCGACTGCAATGAGCATCTCGGCAATTCCGGTCATCGCGAAAGTCCTCATCGAACTGGATGTCATTCGACGCGACATTGGTCAGTTGATTCTCGCGGCAGGAATGATCGACGATACGATCGGCTGGATTCTGCTGGCTACAGTCGCCGGGCTCGCTCGAACGGGGGTCGTCGATCTCGGCTCGGCTGCGGCCACGATCCTGTCAGTGGTTGTGTTTCTCGGTGTCGCGTTTACGATCGGACGACGCGTCGTTGCGGAGACTATTCGATGGGTCGATAATGCCGTCGGTAGCGACGCCGCGTTGCTATCCACGCTGATGATCTTTGCACTCGCCGCGGGAGCGATCACCCATTATATGCGACTCGAGGCGATTCTCGGTGCGTTCGTCGTCGGCGTGTTGGTCGGCCAGGTGAAACGATTCAACTACCAAGTCCGACGGAGCTTCGAGACGATGACGCTCTCCATCTTCGCGCCGCTTTTCTTCGCCATCGCGGGTCTACGGATGGACGTTGCTGCACTGGCAGATCCGACCGTGTTCACCATCGGAGTCGTCGTCTTCGCAATCGCCTGTTTCGGTAAATTCGGCGGGGTCATGGGCGGTTCGAGACTAGCCGGGCTCTCGAAGTGGGAGGGGATCACGATCGGCGGCGGCATGAACGCCCGCGGGGCGATGGAGATCGTCGTCGCCACGATCGGCCTCGGACTCGGTATCTTGACGACAAGCATGTACAGTATCATCGTCGCGGTCGCCATTGCGACGTCGTTGATGGCGCCCGCAATCATGCGCTGGTCGATTCCGAAGATCGAGATGGGCGATGCGGAGCGAAAGCGCATGGAGCGGGAGAAGTACCTGAAGGAGAGCTTCGTGAACAATCTTACCCGCGTTCTGTTGCCAACGCGAGGAACCGTCGATACACAGTACGCTGCCCGGCTCATCGGGCCGTTGTTCCGGCCCCTCCGGACCGATCTGGACCTTCTCTACATCGACGATTCCGATGCGTCGACTGTCGACGGCAGCCATGGCTGGATCGGCAGTCGTCTCCTGGGTCGGGGAAGGAGCGACCCGAGAACGACGGAGCAAGACGAATCCGAATCGGCCGAGCGCGTTCTCACGGGGCTCGAAAAGCGACTCGGAGAACAAACGGGTTCGATCCGACGGCTCGTACGCAACGCTCCCGACAGCGTCGCGGATACAATTCTCGAGAACGCGGACGCCAGGTACGATATGATCGTCGTCGGTGAACGGACCCTCGGAAGCGATCCCGACGGACCGCTGTTCAGCGAGACGATCGATCGCGTCGTCCAGGAGATGCCGTGTCCAACGATGGTCGTCAGCACGTCCGAAAGCGTAAAGCGCGACCCCAGGCAGATAGACGAACCGATCCGGCGAATTCTTCTGCCGACGGTTGGGACCCAGGCTAGCCGCCACGCAGCTGAGGTGGCATTCACGATCGCAGCCGAGGAGAACGCTTTGGTCGAGGTCGCTCACGTGGTCGCTCGCCCGGGGTTGAGTGATCAGTTCGTCGACAGTCCAGACCTCACGAATGAGCTGGACGTCGGCAATCGAATCGTCGACCGCGACGCAGAATTCGGGAGACGACTCGGGGCCAAGGTCGTCACTACCGTTACCGTATCAGATAAACCCGGTGCGGAACTCGTCGACATCGCGGATCGAAACGGTGCTGACGTGATCGTGATGGGGACGAACACTCGGCCGATTTCCCAGCGAGCGTTCTTCGGTCCCAACGTGGAATACGTGGTCAACAACGCGCCCTGTCCGGTGACAGTACTGAGTTCGGTTTAACTGGATGCGATTCCGACCAACACTCTCACCACAATTTTTGACTACTGACTGCCAATCGGACCGCTCCGCGTTCTGTTGACGCTCGTTTCGGAACGGCGGAGAACGGACCTTCGATAGTCTTCGAGTGAGGGCTCGTTCCACCGAAGGTCTTTATCGCCGTCACAGGTCTCTGGGTCGCGTTCATCCCACTCGGCATCCATCCGTTATTCGTTAACCGGTTCGTCCTCCTCGCTGTCATTGCTATGGCGTTCGCGGTCGCTGGTGAGATTACTTGGCGATACAATATTGTATCATACAACCGAAAGACCGGGTGGATGGTCGTTTCGCTTTTCATGGGATGGCATCACGTTTGCTTCGCCAATTGGCCGATCGACCCGGAACTCGTCGAGCCGCGGCTCCCGAACCGCCTGACGCTCGATACCTACGATGGAAAGGCGTGGCTGTCGGTCGTTCCGTTTACGAACGTCGATGTCCGACCACGGGTATTCCCCGCTGGAACGGGAGTCTCCCTCCCCGAACTTAATCTCCGAACGTACGTCACGTTCGATGGGAACCCTGGAGTGTACTTCTTCAGTCTCGATGCCGATGGAATCGCGGGAGTTGCTGGGGCTCGCCTCTTTCATCACCTCCCGTACTACAACGCCAGCATTGATCTCACCGAGGAGAATGGGCGGCTTCGATTCACGTGTCGTCGCCTTCACCCCGGAGCGAGGCCAGTTGCGTTCGAAGCGACGTATGGACCGAGCGGCGGTCGAACCGTTGCGGAGGCAGGCACGCTCGCTCACTTTCTCACGGAGCGCTACCGCTACTATACTGAAACCCCGGATGGGTCCATCCGCTACGCTGACATTGAGCACGAACCGTGGCCGTTATACGATGCTATCGTCGAGATCGAGGAAAACACGCTCTTCGAGGCAAACGGATTCACGACTCCGGATTCCGATCCAGTTCACCTCTACAGTTCCGGCGTTGAGACCATCGCTTCTAAAAGCAAACGGATGACTGCGTCACGCGTTCCGTGACGAGTCAATCCTAGTCTCTACTCTGATGTAACAGTTATCTGTTGGTGCGTAGTACTATCCGATACCGTTCCATCATGTCACGAAGCTATTCGAAACGCGGAGGACAGTAACAATGGCAACAGCAATCGAGAAGCTCGATGTGGAACACGACCTTGTGCAGTTGCTCGTCACGGAAGCGGTGAAAGTCGGCATGGGGTCGCCGTTACGTGATCCGATTCTCGAAGCAGTTGAAGAAACGACCGGAGAGTCACTTGAAGCGATCGAAGAAACGATCAACGAAGGCAATACGTCAGACACGAAAGAAAAAAGCCGGCTCACCATAGTAATACAGGGAGGAACCGTTTTCATCGTGATGTTCGTCGTACTGTACCTTACCCTCAGACGATTGACCAGCGATGAACCAAACACGTGAATCGAGACAGCTCAATCGCTCCGCTCCAATTGGCGGAGCAGGTGCGGGAGAATCCGAGAGTCTGATCGATCGCCCCCTATGCTAGGTGAATGAAGCTCTTCGCATTCGTTCGTGAGCGCCAGTGGATTCCAGTTACCGGCTACCTGATCTACGTGGCGGCGCTCACGGCGGGATACTACTACAACCTCACCTTTGTCCAGTTGGGATTGACCGATCTCGGGACGCGAGAGATCGGGATGTCCCCCGAAGATGTGTCGATAGTGATGGCCGTACTGGCGCTTCTCACACTCGTCGCCGCCGTCGGCAGCGGCCTCGTCATGGATCGGCGTGGCTGGAGCACCGATCTGTACGTGAAGTTTCGCCTGCTCTTTCTGATTATCCTTGTCCAGCTGTTGCTGACGATCGCTGCCCCGTTCGTGAGTACAGTCGAGGGGTTCGTGCTGTGGGTCGTCGTCTGTTCGGCGACGCTCGGACTCGGCATCCCGGTGACGTTCAGTTTCATGCTCGATTTCATCCCCATCAGAGACCGGGGGTACGTCGCCGCGACCGTGGCAGGCCTCTCATTTTTCGTTGCGGCACTGTATCCAGTCGAGTGGCGGATTGACGAGTTTAGCCTCGTTATGAGCGCGATGATGGTTCCAGCAGTGCTGGTTCTGGCCGTGCTTTCGGTAAAACGGTTCGCGTTCGTCGATGTTCTCGCCAGCCAGCATGAACGAAGTACGTTCGGAACCGGGCGATTCTGCCGGCCGACGCCCGTTCGAACGCTAAGCGTCGCGTTGTGGGGACCGATCCTGTTGATGTTCGGCGTCTTCTTCATCGATAGCCTGGGCTTTCTCCGGATCATCGAGGAACCCCTTTACATCTACACGTCGTGGCAATCACCCGACCTGAGCGTCCGGTTTTTCATCGCCGTCTTCCATATCGTCGGGGCGGTCGCTGCCGGCGTTCTGTATACGAACTTCGATCGGAACTGGGTGTTCCTGTGGGTGTTCGGCCTGTTCGCGTTCACGCACCTGCTGTACGTCTTCGACGTCCGGTTCGGCGTCGGCGAGACGCCGGCGCTTATCCTGCCGATGTTCTACGTGCTCGCGGTCAGCTTCTACACGACGCTCAACTTCGCGCTCTGGCCGGATCTCTCGACCGCCGAGACGATCGGTACGCACACGGCTCTCGGCGTCGGCATCGCGGGGTGGCTGGCGACGTTCATGAGTACCGCGCTGGCGCTCTACTCCGAAGGAATTGAACTCCCGCTCGGGAGTCATCTGACGTACGTTAACACGCTGTCACTGCTGTTCGTCGTCGCGCTGCCCGTACTGCTATACGTCCATCGAATGTTCGAGTTAGCACGTGGAGAGGCAGCGTCATGAACCTGGAACTCATTCCCCTCCTGATCATCGTACTGCTCATGATCTCGGCAGGCGGGGTGGACGTTGAAACCACCGAGTTCGTCATCGAGGGCAACCACGAGATCACCGAGCATCGGGGCGCGTTGATCGTCGGCGACGCGGCCGTCACAATCCCTGATGACGAAACGATCTCCGGACCGGTCTACGTCATCGGCGGCGAGCTCCAGGTTCAGGGCACAGTCGAAGGCGACGTGACGCAACTCTCCGGGTCACTCGCCGTCGAAGACGGTGCAGCGATCGACGGCGAACTCCAGCACATCGGCGGGAGCGAGGAGGTGGCAGACGAAGCGGCCATTGCTGAGCGAACCCCCGTCGAGTTTACTCCGGCCGAACCCGGTCCGGTCGCCGCGTACACACCGGTCGTTCTGACGACCCTGATCCTGTCGCTCGTCGGGGCATGGCTGTCCCGAAAGCGACCAATGTTGCTCGAAAATATCGGAACGACCGCGCGAGACCATCCGGTGATCTCCCTCACTGTGGGCGCACTCCTCTCCGTAACGTTCCTGGCCGTGTTCGTGTTCATGGCGTTTACCCTGATCCTTCTTCCGGTGAGTATCCTCGGCCTCCTGATCGGACTTGTGGCGATCGCCTACGGGATCATTGGGCTGGGATATCTTGCCGGAAAGCTGTTAGACATGCCACGGGTTGGGCTGGCGACCGGACTCGGCGTCATCGGTATTATGGTGTTATTGCAGGTGGCCGGCGCGGTTCCGATTCTCGGAGATCTGATCGCGGGCGGGCTCCTTCTGATCGGCCTCGGGGCCGTCGTGGTGACGTACTTCGGGCTCCAGAAGTTCGAACCGGTATCGCTGCCTGAGTGACGACGACCCTGGTGCTTCACATTCGGTGGATTCAGGCTCAACCTACGAGTGGATGACTTGTCATCGTCCCTTCGATTTTAAGTCCAATCCACGGGTGAAAATAACTAACTCACGGGTCTTCTGGATCAGTAAATTCGGACTCGTTAGATTCGCTCGTCTTGTCAACATCGGTTTTCATTGGACGCATTGGGCTAACCATGTCGAACGGAGGGGCCACTTTCCGCAACCACAATAGGGGCGAAGGAGACGGTAAGGCGTAAGGCCGGTTAAGAGAGTTTATTCCATATGGGCGCCGCAGGGGCCAATCACGTTATCGAACGAGGAGACACCTACGACCATGACCGCTATGGGGTAATTGAAACCACAGTCATTCGGAAAGGAGTCGATGGAGTGGATTCAACTCGCCAGTCCAACGAGAACGAAACCTACATCGTCCGATACGCAACCGAAGAAAATGGAGAACATATGGATAAACTCACGGATACGTTAGACGAGTTCCTCGAAGCGACCCAGTGAACCAATTCGTCCGACCTGCGAGAGGAATGCTGGGTCCTCTCCTTGCAGAATCTAGACGTGCTGTATTCACTATGCTGGTTTCGCAGACGACGGATAATACACTATCTGGCAGATATGCTATGATTTGTATTGAGGAATTAGCACACTCCGTAGATCGACCATTATTTCGTGATACATTCGTGCCCTGTATTCAGCAGCGTCTGAATTACCTACTAAAATGACGTCAGGACAAACGTGCTAAATATAGAGTAGACATGCCTGCGATAACGTCCTCCGTGTAATCGTTCCCGAATGTAAGAGGCGATCAAGACGGGCTTACTTCTTCGTGCCACCGCTGCATGTGGTCGGCGTGGGTATCGAGGTACGCACCGGCTTTGAAATGCGCGTCGTAGTAGTCCGTGTCGATATGATGTGCCTGGACGCAACCGGGCAGCACCATCGTCGGCACTGTCCCCGGGAATTTCCCGTGTTTGTCGTAGATGTACTGGGCGATCTCGCCGAGGCACTCGACCGTTTCGTCGTCGTATGGCTCGATCGAGCGCTTCACCGCCTCGCTGTCCTCCCACGGACCAGGCGTTGCCGGGTCGTAAGTGCTGCCCTGGCCGAACTTTCGCTCGACGAGTTCGTCGACCGCTGCGTGCATGTCCGGGTAGTACGGTGGACAGAGGCCCTCGTACCGGTCGTCGAGGCCCACGGGGTTCGGTACGGTCCAGTCCTCATTGTCGACGAACCGAAACCCGAGCCCGTCGAGATCGTCACGCATCGGGGCACCGAACAGGCTCAGTTCGTTGATCCCCGCGAAATACAATCCGCCGAGTCCCACCGCCTGCATCGTGAGCACCATGTTGTGTGCCATGAACGACAGCTCGGCACAGTTCTGTTCCAGGGTGGCGCGTTCGAGGAAGGACAGCGGGAACGCCTTATCGGCGTCCAACAACCCCGATTCGATGTACGGCCCGAGGTCGCCGGCCGGTTCCCCGATCTCGTCATCCATGATCACGTAGCCGTTCTCGACGAAAAGACAGAGGAGCGCCAGCATCTCTTCACTGGCGTCGCCGACGGGCATGAACAGCGTTGACCCTGGCGTGTTGGTCCACCAGTGGTTCGGCTCGAGGATGTGGCCGGATTCGGCGGGGATGTCCACCCGCTCGTCGGCGAGTTTCTCGGTGTGCGCTCTGGCCACTGCCATAATGCGTCCGGCGTCGTCTTCGAGGTCCATTGCCTCGCGGAGTCGACTCGGTTCGACGCTCCGGGTGTTCGTTAGGTATGTGCCGTCGTCGTCGGTATAGAACAGGACCGGTGTGCCGATCCCGGCTGCCGTCGGTGCCGTTCGACCGGTCAACCGGACCGAGAAGTCGGTGTGCCCGTCCGGCCGATGTGGGCCGAACGGAATCCCGTAGTGCCACCCGCTCACCCCGGTCCCAGCAGCGACGAGGACCGATTGCTCGAGGTCGGATAATGGAAGCGGGTCAGCGTCCGATTCGAACGCCAGCGGCCCCGACGGGATCGACAGTCCACGACCGAACCGACGGGATCGACGCCCGAAAATGGCCTGAAACAGTGGATACTCGAACAGTTCCGTAAGGGAGCGTGTGGTCTCAGGCATGATGACTCCTCAATGGCTTACCAGACATCGATTGTAGTGCGAGCGCTTGCAGGTCTGGCGATGTTCTGTCTACCATGGGTTAGTTGACCTCCATTCTACTATGGGTGCCAGTCACATAATGCCGCCCTATGAAACATTTGCAGGGGTTGAACAGGATGTGCTATTTGACCAGAGAAACGGTGTGCTAGGGATCGGTCCGCTAATGAACGATATGTGGCTTCGATTCAGCAGCCTTTGATGGCAGTATCTAGTTAGGCCAGTTTGAGGAACGAGCAGGTCGTGGAGTTAGTTTGGAATGATGCTCGCAGACTTGCTTAGCGAGACCTACGGAGTAGAATTTGATGAATGTTGGGAGCGCGAGTAGACGGCGACGCCCGTCAGGGTGTTCGCCGTCCGCCTCCATACGATCGGTTGTTCGCTTCGAGGGACACAAGCGATTTTGGCTTTGTTGAAACCCTCAATCGGTGATAGGTTTCAGCAGCCGTGCTGCATACAGCGCACGATTGTGCCACAGACTGCGGATTTCTATTCAGAGGTGCTGGTCATTCAGTCCAGACAAAGTATTGCGACAGGCCACTAACATTCACCCACATTGGCGACTTTTGTAACGGTTCCTAATAGGGTAGGGTCTCGACTTTTATATACAGAGCACCATCAACGAATCAACATGAATACGCAGGATGTCCACGAGATCCTGGCTAATGGTGATCGGCAGCACATCCTCGGTGAACTTTTCAAAAACGACGGATTTACCACAATTCCTGTTCTCGCTAAACGACTAGCCGACCACTCGGAGACTCGCGTAGAAACCAACAAGGCGCTCGAAAACGCAAAGATCAGGTTAGTGCATAACCACTTACCACGGCTGGAAGATTACGGAATAATCGAGTACGACAGCAGAAGCGGAGATGTAGTACTTACCGCCTCTGAGGCGAGAAAGTCTCTACTTGATAGTGCAGAGGAGCTAGAAGCCATGTCTCCTGAAACAGCGGAATCTTTCTGACCGATATTTTAGTGGCGTAGAATCCCATCTTGAGGGAGCGAAATAAACACAATCGCCATGTTCTATCCACACTCTGAGTCGGTCACGTCGCCTCTGACAAGAATTGGGTAGTTCGTTCAGTGCGTGCTAAATAGAAACCGCGAATGTAGTACAAGACCGGCCCAGTTGGGAAGGTAGTGATGGTTCAGTACAGTGGCAGGACTAGTCACTCTAGGCTTTCAATCGCCTTAAAATCCGATCCTCCACAGGTACAGCCACTTCTTCCAGAGAGTTTAATGGGTCCATCAACCAACCGTTTTCCTGAATGCACCTTTCCACAATGAGTACACATAGCGATGACTACATTTCTGGTTTTTCCCATCGGTATAACTGAAAGTACTACGGACCTCCTAATTAGTGTTAGCCAACGTTCACGACACCATGAACGGGCATGAGATTTCGGATACTGAGTGGCAGAACTCAGCCAAAGCCACTTTCCAGACCAGCCTGGCGTGCTGAACTTAAGGCGCGAATGTCGCATGAGATTTGGCTCGATTGTGCCGGTGGTGATCGTTCAGTACAGGGGATTCATTTATCGGTGCAGGCAGCGTATCGTTCATTATGCCTGAAGAAGTCCTGTTCAAATCAGAGAGTGACCAGACCCGAGAAGACATCGCCTCGTATCTCCGCAGTGTCGCTGATAAGCTCGAACAAGGGGATACAATCACACTCAAATCCGGTTCCGAGTCCGTGACAATGGAACCGCCATCACGCCCGACGTTTGAGGTCAAAGCCGAACGCGAAGGGCCAACGGACGGCCCCGGAGAATTGAGTATCGAGTTCGAACTCGAATGGGACGAGAACGGCAATGAGGGGGACGGCGGGAGCGGTCAGTTAGAAATCGAGTGACTAGTTCGCAGCCGTATGTAGCGGTTGGTTCCGGTTTGAGTGCGTGAAATAAATAGCGCCACCGTACTGCATCCATCCTCTGTATCTCGCACACTGGTTCAGGGCAGCTATAGCCTCTGGAATACTATTATCGGAATGGTGATGTCGTTCGCTGGGAAGATTCTGTGACTGCGACCGAAATGTTCGAGTCCAACTGAACTGGAGAGGCGGCCAACTGTAATTAGCTCTTGAGTGAGTCCGTGGCCGATTGTGAATCCGCTTGTGGGCTAGTGGCTGGGTCGGTAAGCTGAACCCCACCAGAGCTGCTGATCTGAACTGTATAGCCGCAGTAGTCAAATTGGATTGTCCCATTTGCTCGGCTCCGTTTGGAAGTTGACTGGAACAAGGAATCGAGCGCCTCTGGGTCGATGACAGAATGAAGCGGTGGCTCGAGTTCTACTGGATCAGTTCGTTCCCGCTCAGCAACTGCTTCGATAATTTGAAGGCTTAGTGAGTTCCCTCTAGCCATACAATAGCATTCAGAAACAAAGCGCAAGAACATTCTGGATACTCTCCAACAGATATTAGTATATATTTTGTGAGTCGATATAGCACGTGAATTGGGGCGAATAATTCACCATGATTAGTTTGAATCAAATGGTGTTGTCGTGCAGAACTCATCTTCTGTATTCAGCAGTCCCTTCCTCTCGGAATCACTGACATTCGCCCTCCTTGAATGCAATAGTGAGCCCTCGTTCGAGTTTGTGAACGACACACTTGATGACGAGTTCCCGGAACTGCTTCCACCAGAGACGTGACCGCACGAATGCACCGAATTTCTGTTTGATCGCCGCGTTGACTGTCTCGTTCATGTTCCGCTGATGGTAGAGATCGCCATCCAGCCGTGCATTCCACGCTTTGTGGAGTGAGATGAACTCACGATGCTTTATAAGTGGTCGAATATCGTGGTCGCTGGCGAGTCGCCGGAGCTTCTGGTCGTCGTATCCCTTATCACCGGTCAAGACCGCGATGGACTCTGCGTTCCGTTTCACTACCTGTGGCGCAATCTGCGTATCGTGCTTTCGCGTTGTCGTCACGTGAACATCGAGAACAGCATTGGTCGCTGTATCGACCAACAACGTTGTCTTCAACTGCTGGATGGTGAGGTTCGTTCGCTTCGTATAGTGTGTTGATGCATGCGCCCGCTCGAATCCGGAGGCATCAATGCTGGTGACACCGTTCAGCGGCAAGTCCGAAAGTGAAACGTTCAGCAGCACCCGCCAGACGGCCATCTCCAACCGGTCGAACGCCTTGCAGAGTGTCGAGGGTGCGGGGATCGAATCGAGATCGAGGGCGTCACGAATGCGAGGCATCTTGATGAGTTCGTCAACAAGGTCGCGGTATGTGGTTGTCTTCTTCACTTTGAGACAGAGCAGGACGACATGTTGGCGGAGCGTGAACCGTTTCCGTGAGTAGCGTGTCGAAAACCGTGCCACAGCACGGCGAGCCAGCATCATAGCCCGTTCAACGAATCGAAGGAGTCGTGACTTCGGGAGAGCAACCATCTTCCTCCAGCTACTCACCAGTCATGTTTGTCAGCAAGGGTTTCAACAAGGCCGCGATTTACCGATTGATCGGCGTTGAACGGTCTTACCAAGCCATCTGGCAGTGGGTGCATGACTGGTTGATAGTTGACAGACCCACGGAGGGCGAAGCCCTCGTGGGTTGCGGTTGATGAGACCGCTATCAATATCAACGGTGACTGACCGTGGGTGTACGCTGCAATCGATCTCGACTCTCAGTTGCTCCTCGATGTCGCAGTCTTTAGACGACGAGGCACCGATCGAGCCGTTGCGTTCCTGTATCGATTGACTGAGAAACACGAGCTCTCTGACGCTGTGTTTCTCGTCGATTGCACGGGTATCTGACTGCCCTTTCCCGATTAGACTCGAGAGGTCACCTCGACTACGTCGAGCGAGACCTGATCAAGAAGTGGTTTCACACGCTGACGATACGGGTTGACCGCTTTCATAGCCCGTAGGTGGGCAGTCAGGCGATCGTCAGAAGTTGGCTTGAACAATTCGCACACTACTACAACACGCAACGACTGCATCAGTCACTCAACAGACAGAATCTAGTAGGGGAGTTAAACTAGATAGTGCCAAGAATAGGTTCGTGTCAAAGTAGAAATAGCCGGTGATCGAAAGGAGAGGTAGATGCCCCACACCCGATTAAAGTTCAAACTCCCGGGGGGCGCGTTCGAGTTTTCAACCGACCATCCTGACGAGGAATTCCGGATACTCGCTGCCTTCCCCATAGATGATGAACTCTTCGTCGCGTTCGAGGCACCAATAGAGAACCATCAAGCCGTCCTTCGCTATTTTGATGAAACTCCACTTTCCTATGACGTGCTCCACACTGACGAACAGTCCGTACTGCTCCAGTATGAAATGCCGTTCATTCCACCACCACTTCGCGCAGTCTTGGCCTCTGGGAACCTCGTGCAATTTCCGCTCACCCTCCGGGATGGATGGATAGCGTTTGACCTGACAACCTCTCACGAGCGGCTATCGATGCTCAAAGCTGAGTTCGAGGACGCTGGCTTCACGTACGAGGTCGTCTCAGTCACACAATCGACCCAACCGACCGATCTGTTGACCGACCGCCAACGGCGCTTCATGATCGAGGCCCTCCAGCGCGGCTACTACGACAGCCCCCGCGAGTGTTCGCTCACCGATCTTGCGGGTGAGCTCGAGGTTAGCAAATCGACGGCGAGCAGGGTACTCCACAACGCCGAAGAGACGGTCGTCAAGGAGTTTTTCGCAGAGCTGATTGAGTAGATTGGTGGGTATACAGGGACGGCCCAGGGCTCACAACAGCGGACGCCGAGGGCTGATTACGCTGTTTATTCCCCGAACCGACCGGTTCGGAATATTGGGTTCTTCACTCGGGGGCTATCTGACTGGTTGTTGGATGGAACATGTTGCAGTAAACCACCATCATCCGTTCTCTCGTGCTTAGATATATGGTTACGAGACTAGAGCCGATCGAGAAGCCCGATGGACTCAAAATGCGGCTCATCTACTGGATGATGCGACGAAAGTTTGGCAAGGTAATGATCCCGCTGAAGGTTGTGATCGCTCGCATGCCAGGGTCTCTGGGACTTATCCGCAAGCTCCAGAAATTCCACAAGAGGATTCCGCTTGACCCTGAACTCAAGCTCATGGTGAGGACGCTTATCTCGGAGAACAACGGGTGCGGCTATTGCTTGGATCTAGGAGAGTCGGAGGCAAACCGCGAGAACCTCGGGATGGGAAAGTTCAACGCGCTCGCGGAGTACCAGACGAGCCCGCTCTTTTCCGATCGGGAGCGAGCGGCGCTGGCGTATGCGGAGGAACTCACGCGCCACAAGAACGTTTCCGACGCTACGTTCGAAGAGCTCCGCAAGCATTTCAACGATCGGGAGATCGTCGAAATCACGTGGCTGAATGCGATGCAAAACTTCACTAACCTCGTTACTATTCCGCTCGAAATCGAATCCGATGGTTTGTGTGCGATTGCTCAGTCGGAGATACAGATGGAACATGATGAACGATCGCCCATGCAAAACGCACGAGAATAAACCATGGCACTCACCTTGTCCACTGCTCACATGGGTGTCACTATCCTGACCATCGTCGCTGTCGGCATTTCGGCAGTAGGCTTCTTTCGCCCTCCTGAGGTTCTCCTCAAAGACATGGTCGAGGTAGACGTGAAGGAATCCTGGCTGCCCATGCTGGGCACTCTGAAAGCGGCGGGCGCGCTCGGACTGCTGATCGGCATCGGCGTGCCAATCCCATCGATCGGGACGGCCGCCGCAGTCGGCCTCGTTGTGTACTTTGTCGGTGCCTCGATCGTCCACCTGCGCGCTGGCGATTACTCGGTCAGTGGGCAGCACGTGTTCCTCCTGTTGGCCGTGGCCACACTGGTGTTGGACCTGGTTTCGTGAACCGCCCCTGAGAGTGGTCGTCGGTAACGTGCAAAAATAGAGGGACTCCGACTTGCTCTACGAGGATGTGGGTGACGGGAGGGATCCTGAAACGACCGACAAACTCGTCCACGGTACTTATCGACTTAATTAGCCCACATCAAGTTGTCTGCCAGTAACCCGCGCTCTCGGGCTTGTTTAAATGCGTGAGATCGATCTCGAGTGAAAGTAGCTACTTGTCTCGATGAATGACGAGCCGTCGTAACCGTTTCCAAAGCGAGGGAGTGGGCGTAGAATCAGACTTGTCGATTTTTCCTGTAGAGATATTCGTTTTCCTCGTATGTTCGTTTTCTCTGTCTTCGATAGTCACCTTCAACTCACTAATGCGCTGGTTCTTCTCCTCAAGCGCCTCCTCAAGGTTTCTCACTTGCTTTTCTAGGATCTCATTTTTCCGCGCGAGATAATACATCTCTCGATCGTTCTCCGTCCTCACTCTTGTCGACTCAGACGTCCCTCTCGATCTACCCTTCGCCGTTGCTTCCTCTTGGGCACCTGACTCATAGTACTCGGTCGTGTGCTCGACAGCACGCTCGAGCGTCCGTTTGCCGTACGTCGTGCCATCTCCATAGTGGACGGCATCCCATTTGGGACGAACGAGCCCCGATTGGCGAAACAGTCGATCCATCTGGTTCTGGTTGCCGCCAGTCCAAAACGCCAGCAAACAACAAAGGGCCATATCAGCCTCAGAGTGGCTATCGTATCCGACAGTCGATCCGTTCCAGAGTCTCTCAAACTTCTCGTTATTCGAGGCCGCTCGGGCCTTTTCTAGTAACTCCTCATCTGACAGCGTGAGGCGTGATTTTCTCCTCTCAGCCCTTGCACTCGAGTTCCCATCTCCACTCGAGTCTCGCTCGACGTACTCACGATGGATCTCCTCGAGTTCTGCCTGTCGGTGCTCGATCTCTGTGGGCAAGCCAGGAACGCGATCCCCAGTGACGGTGAAATATCGGGCATGATCGTAGAGTTCGATCTGCCCACGTCTGTTTCGCCCACTGGGTAACGTGCCCTCGACGAGTACGTGATATCCTGTTCCCGATGGGGAGACTTCGGTATACGAATCGAGTTGTTGCACAATCGATTTGATCTCGGTGTCTGGACGCCCTGTCTCGGGATCGCGACAATCATCTAGGTCGATCCCAACGAACGGGTCATCAGGAGTGAACACGAAGCCAATTCCATCTGCTATTCCAGATTGTGAATACGTGAGGACGCTGTCGAAGTCACTCCAGGTAGTGTTGTCTGTCGAGGAGGCGAACGAACCCGTTTTCGGATCGATTGGTACCTTCGTGGATTTTCCGTCGCGATCTTCGCTTCGCCAACAGAGCCACTGATCTCGCGCTCGCAATTTCTCCGGGATGGATCCTTCTATCATCTTCTCAGTCTGAGACGGCGTTATCTCGCTGACCGTCACCCATGGTGCGGTCAGCATCAAACTCCACAGTTCGTTCGGCCGCTCCTGGAAGGTCGCTTCGAGTGTGTGCCTTCGGGTCGAAATCGATCACAGTCGCCTCGTTCTCCATCGCGCGCACTTCGATACCGCGCCATTCACCGTCGACGCCGACGAGGGCTTCTGAATACCCAGTCCGATCGTTACCGGGGACGGCTTCCTGGACGAACCGCATCTGTGCCGAGTTCAGGCCAAATTCTTCGGCCCATTCGTGATCCATACCGTCGAGGTGGTGGAACTGCTTGATCGCACACTGGTCGATGATCGCCTCCGATTCGGGATGTTGAAAGAACTCGTCGACGGTCTGAGTGAGAAGCCGAATCGACAGGTTGTGGTGGCGGTGATGGCGAAAGACTACCTCGAGATATTCGAGACTCGCCGCATCCTGCATGATATATCGCGCTTCGTCGATGACGAAGACGACCTCTTTCTCGGTCTCTTTGGCTCGTTCATACACCAGCGAAATCAGTAACTGCATGACGAGGCTCGTACTTCCACCGAGACTGCCCTCCTGTTGGGCGAGGTCGAGGTAGATCACCTTCTCGTCGCGGATATCGAACTCCGTCTCTCGTCCCAGGTTCTCATACCGGCCGTCCTGGGAAAATGGTCGTAGTTGATCGATGAGCCACGTTGCATCAGATCCGATCTTGCCTGCTTCTGCAGACGTCCGAACAACGTACTCTGCTGGATTCTCAACCATCTCCTCGAGGATATCGAGGACGTCGCGCATCGTTGGGCTCTCGTTGCGGTGGGTCGCTATATCGTCGGTAATCTCCTTTCGAGTGTACGCTCGTTCGAGCGCTGTCTCGAGAGTGGTCCGGCGATCGTCGAGGGAGATTCCACGGAGAGCGAAGTAATTCGAGAGGAAGCTCATCACGCTATCGAGTTTTTCGCGATATGGGCTCGCGTCTTCGCCCATCGCCCGCTGGATCCGTTCAGGCGTCGGCTTGATCTCGAGTGGATTCAACCCCATGTCTCCGCCGATCGTAATTCGTTCGCCACCGAGTGCGTCGGCGACGCCCGCCCAGTTATTGAGAGGTTCGAGGATGATGCCGATGCGGTCTTCGCTTTGCTCGATCGAGCGGATGAAGTTCTGCTTTGCGCCGAACGATTTCCCAGAGCCGGGATCACCGATCGTGAACATCGCATAGCCATTTTCGCGGACGAACGGGTCGATCACGACCGGGCTCTGGTTTTTCCAGTGAGTGCCGAACTCAACGCCACCATCCTCGAGGATCGTCGCCGTATGTACCGAAGCGAAGAGGGCGCCTACGGCTCCGCCTAATGCTGTTGCTTCGCGGCCGAAGGGGTTCGGTCCTACTGGAGCAGCTGCCTGAAGCGCCAGATCTTGCTTACAGATGGCCGTCTTCGGTGACAGTCCAGCCGGATCTTCACGGAGTCGGCTCCGTACGGTTCGGACGTGCTCTCGAAGTTCATGACGTGTTTGGGCGCGGATCGTGATGAACATGCCCTGTCTGAAGACGCGACTCCCATTCTCGACGCTCTTGTACGTCGATACAGCTTCTGCGGCTCGTTCCTGCAAATACGCTCCACGGACGCTCCGTTCGAGGTCGGCATCCGCCTGCAAATCGTCTGCGGCCCGCTGTAACTCGTCTCGAGCCTGCTCCTGATTCTTGGGCGTGAGGTGTACCGTGAGATCGAATTCGACATCGGTCAGTTCGAAGAGTTCGTTGAGATAGCCATCTTTGGGATAATCCGGATAGTCCGCGATGTAGAGCGTTGATGTCCACTGCTCGCCGACTTGAGCGGCGCGTGTCTCCCATTCAATTGCGTCGGGGGCGATGAGGGTTTGCTGTCGGTGAGCGACCTCGTCGAGAATTGCACCCTCACCCTGGGCTGCCTCGAGCGTTGCTTGCTCGAGAAGTGCACTTAACTCGACTTCGTCGATTTCTTCTGTGTGCCACCGATCCCAGCCACTCCTTACGAGGAGCGTCCCCACAGCAGTGAGGACGAGGTATAGAGCGAGTCCTTCCTGCGTTGCTGGATCGGGAAGTATCTGTGCTACGTACGGAAGGGGAACGAACGCGATTCCTCCTCCGATCATTCGTCTCCTCGCTCTTGATTTCCGATTACTGGCTGTTCGCGCATTGCGTTCTCCGGGATGTCGTACTCGTGTTCATCGCCGTTCCAGAAGTCCATCGCGAGGAGGAACACTTCGACCGTACTCAGTGGACGTGCAGACCACCCTGGGGCTTTTTGCACGAACTCTGTCTGAACCGTTCGTCGTCGCGTCTCGAGTTTCTCGAACATCGCTGCTCGTAACTCGGCATCGGTCATGTTCTCTCGTCGAGTGACGAACGGATTGAACAGAAAGCCAATCACCGGAAACGAGGTGAGCTTCTCGGCTGGTGAGCGCTCATCCTGATAGCGATCGTAGACCTCGAGCGGGGCCACTTCGACGCCGATGAAGTATCGGAGCTGCGTAGTCCCTGCAAGCTCTCGTGGTCGTTTTTCACGATACTCTTCGAGGAGGACTTCGAAAACCGGGTTGTCCTTGACGTCCTCATCCAGGAGTCGATCATCGATACGGTCGATCAACTGTTCGACGGGAAACGACCGAGTTGTCGCGTGGAAAGTGAGTTTAAAATCGAGTTCACGATTCGCAAACTCTTCGCCAAGACGCTGGATGTGTGCCCAGTCGCCGGACATGGCGAAGTCCATGTTTCCGGCATCGATCTCGAGAAAGGCCTCCATCGCTCCATCAGTTCGTTCGATCGCTCCAGCGCCCGGCCAGGCGCGGGCAATCGAGGTGAGGTCCTGGGTGGACTCATCGGGTTTAAACGGCGTGTAGTTGATCAGCCCACCCTCCGTCGTCGACCCACCAGCGTCTTGACCGGGTTCACCACTGTAGGTGAATCGAGGACGCTTGAAGTAGTAGCGATAGACGTCTCCAAGCCACGCCGTCGCCGGGAGGTGACTCGGTGAGGCGTAGACGATTATCCCACCGAGGACAACGCCGAACAAGACGAACGGCAGAATTGCTCCATCGAGGCCGGTTAATCCCCCAAAGAGGAGGCCAACAATCGGGAAGCCAACCAAGACGTACACGTCTCCTTCGTCGATATTCAATAGCGGTATCCGACTCTCTTCACCGAATTCATCCATAATCCGCCGACTGGCGGCATCGTGTTCTCGTGCCATTAGTAGTACCCCGGATCGTTTTCCGCACGGCGATAATCGGGAACCCCGCTATTGCCGTAGGCATCCATCACCGTGTTATCGTTCGTCGTCTGACTGCCAGCACCTCCACTTGAAGTGGCTCGTGATTGGGATGGGTTGTTTGAGTCGCGAAATCTCGAGGCTACCGTATAGCCTGCGGCAGCTTTTGGTCCCCACATTGCCGCTGCCGAAGCGGCCGACGGTCCAGCGATTGCCCCTGCGCCAACGACTGCACCGGCCGTGACCGTTGCCTTGCCCGTTGCTCCGATAATTTTGGTCGTCATTGGAGCAGCGTATTTGAACAGCTTCCAGACGATGATGATCGACAGAAGTGGGAGTGTGACGGCAATGAGGTAACTCAAAAAGGCGCTGTCCGGGACGAGACTCGAGTCCGAACCATTACCGAAGAGGAGTTCATAGCCTTTGAACAGGAGTGCGACCGGAATCGGCATGATCGCCAGCGGGACGAATTTCATACAGGCTGTCTTTGCGATATGGGAGACGACAGGCAGATTTCCAAAGGCGAGTGCAATCCCAATCGGCATCGCGTAGATGAAGATATAGAGCAGAATCTCTCGAAGGAAAAACAACGCCTGAAGAATCCACATCGCTGTCGCGCCAATACCGGTCAAAAAGAGGGCGAGAAGTGGGTTCGAAATTGTGAGGCCCAACAAATCAGTCATCACCTTTGTGACCGCGGATACCTCAGGAATGAGAGCAATAGTGAATCCATCGACGAGATAGAGGGCTAACACAGCAACCCAGTACCACGTCACAATGAGGAATGCGCCCGTCCAGGCGCTTCGTTTTGTTTTCCGTGCATCGTAGGCGCTTCCCATATTGAAAATACGGATCGTGTGTCGTCCCTGGACACACATTACCAGTAATAGAAGAGCAACGAGCATGATCTCGCCTGTGACGAGAGCGCCATGAATGTCTACCCACGGCGTATTTGTCGGTTGACCAAATACGAACGCACCATTTGTTTCCGGTGTTGGTGTCCCGAAGACCTGGGACGTGATCGCCCTGTATGCCTCTGTCAGCCCCTCTTGGAACCATTGGATGAGCTTGTCAATTGTATCTTCAAACCATTTGAGCCCGACATCGCTAAGGGACCATGCAATCACGAAGACACCTTCTCAATCTTGTATTCACAGCCATGAGATTCTGTATCTTGATACTGTATCTCGTACTCGAGGCTGGCCTTTTCTGATTGATGCACTGAAGCCAGCTCTACGGTGAAATGCCCTCTTGTTCCTGCTAAACCACACTCAACCCCTCTGCCTGTGGGTGAGAACGGACGGTTGTTACTGTAGATTAACACTGTTTCCCCAGCTGGAATCACAATTGCATCAGCATCTGCGCCAAAGTCATTCTCTGGATCGTAAATTCCGCTAGCGCCAGTCTCGTCGTAACTTTCGTGGGTTGGAAGCGGAACGTCACCACGAAACCGGAGCTGCGTAACCGCAGTAGGCCCCGTTCCGGTGTTGGTAACAGACAGAATAGCCTCAGCATTCGTATCCGATTCGGTCGCTCCTTCGTACATCTCTTCGGGATACTCTTTGCCCAGCCGAAGTTTGGTCAACTCGAGATCGGGTTCGAGTTTCAAAGACTGGGTTTCCACGACCTCCTTTGCATCGAGGCCGATCACCTCATATGGTCCTGGAGTATACTCTGTCCCGATCTCGACGGCAAGTCGAGAAACACCAGCTTCGACCGTTCGAGTCACGAAGAGTTCTCCTGCGGGATCGACGACGTTCACCTGGTCGATTACGCCCGCTTGGAATCGAAGAACCAGCTGCGTTCCCTCAACTCTCGAGGTGAACTCGAGGGAGTCGTTCGACTCAGTCGCTGTTTCATCATTGCCTGAGGCCGCACAGCCAGCCAACCCTACTGATGTAGCGATGGCCAATACCCTGAGGGCGGTTCGTCTCCGATATGTCTGTTGGTTGCTTTTCATGGCAGCTCGTCATCGAATTTCAAGAAGGTGCCAATCCGCTTGGCAGCATAGAGGGCGACTGCAAACGGGAGGGCGAAGCGTACGAGATCGACCAGCAGCGTAAACCAGCCAGTGGGCGACGTCAGTGGGTGCCAGGTTGCCGTAGCGGTATCCCCGAGATAGGCTGGCTGATGTGAGCGCCACGACCCTGGATGGTACTCAGCCGTGTAGATTCCCGGCTGACTTACTGTTATCTCGGCGGTTCCAGTTGCGTCCGTTTTGACACGGCGATCACCAACGGTAATGTACCCTGACCGAGCGTCCTGACCGATCAACGAGAACCGCGGATCGTCGAGGGTATCGAGCATAATCGGATCTCCGGTTGCCGTATCGCGTAGCTCGATTCGAAGCGTACTCGCTGTGTCACTCGAGTTGACGACCTCTACCGAGAGCTCGCTCTCACGGATCTCACGTTGTGTACCGTTATCGGGTTCGACAATCTCTGCAGTAACCCCACGAACGATTCCCTCGACGGTGATCGAATCAGGGTCGATCACGTCGTATCGGAGGGCGATTCCCGATGAACGGGTATACGAGTCCGAAACGACGTCAACTTCGACGTTCTCGTGTATCGAAGGTGCTGGTGAGACGGTCTCTCTTCCCCAGACCTCGAGCAGTGTCGGCCCATCACGAATTGGCTCTACGCGCGGCCCGATATCGGATGGGAACGCGTGGACGTACACGGGACGCGGTGTTTCGTTGAGCGTTTGTGTACCGTCTCGAGTCGACTCGACGAGGCGATCCCAGTTCGTGTCGCGAGCCGTATAGTATCGCCACACGCCACGGACGCCGACGTCACCGTCTTCAGAAAGGGTGTATCCGTTCCAGGGCTGTCGCTGGTAGATCGCAACGCCATCATCGTCATCGGGATACGATGCATAGTAGATCGCTGCCTGCGGATCGTAGACCTCAACCTCGAGGTCTTGACTCACGGTCACGTTATCGGAGACGACTCGAGTTTCGACCGCGCTCTGGTTGCCAACCCGTGCCTCTATCTCGAGGCGCGTGTAGATGTCGGCCTCGAGTGTTAGCGTCCCCTGCCCAGAGTGTTCGAAGTCGTATTCGAATACCGGATTGTGCGTCCCCTCGGCAGTCTCGACAACGGTCTCGTCTATTCGTAATCTGACTTCGTCGATACCGTGCTCTTGGATCGACCACGAAACGATCTCGGTATCTCGTAGTTGGGCTTCGTCGAGTCGGATCCGATAATCGACGAACCCCCTCACGGTCCCTTCTGGGGCAACATAGTGAACGGATTGCTCTGGATCGATATGCGTTCGTGTCGATGGATGGATTGCAAACACCGTCGCGTGCGCATCGGCGATGCCGATCGAATCCGTGAGTGTGGCGTGTTCGGGATACCTCGAGGTGTCATTTCCGCCTGCGTTAAGGCGGTCGTAGTCCTGTGTCGTCCAACGTGTGGCTGTATCTGGTGGCTGGGTGAACGAAATGTCTGTACAGGTGACGAGTTCTTCTATCGCTGATGGCTCTTTGCCGTATTGAGCTTCGTACTCAGAAGGGGTTAGACACTCGTCGAGGTCTTTCGACCAGAGCGTTGCTGTTTCGTTGGCATTGAGGTCGTCCTCGTCGGCAGGTACTGGAGAACTCTGGCCGGCCACACTACTGGCAATGACCGCGATAGTCACGACCACCAGTAGCATAAACGTCGATCGAAAGCGGTGCTTCTCGAGGGGATGACCTCGCCGCCGTTGGCTCGTGATTACCACGGCACGAAATCCACACACCCAGCGAGTGGCAGTCCCATCGTCGACCCAGCGACGGTGTACAGCGGCCCCAGTATTACCAGGATGAGCGCGGACTTGAGTGCCGTCCGTTTGTGCTGTTTAAGATCCTTCTTTTGCTCGAAGTTCATCGTGAACATCTCGACGAGTGAATCTGCCTGCCAGACGACGACGAGTCCCATGAGTCCGAGGGCAGTCGTGATCTGGAAGAATCCAGAAATCATCCCGGGGAGGCCTTCAGCATCACAGACAACGCTATCTTGTGCAAGTACTGGATCGACGGCGATTACGGTCAACAAGACGACGACTCCAGCGCTTGTACGCATGAATCGCTGGAGTTGATTCGGTGTCGGTTCAGATGCGGCTTCGATAGCGGTGGTACTCGAACTCATCTAGGCGCGCCTCTCAATTGGTATCCAGGAAGAGGTTTCGTACGTATACGGAACGGCAGTCATTGTGTCGTCACACTCAGTCTCCCGTGATTGACTAAGTATTTTGCGGATAAAATATGTTGGATTAAACTACCATTTTCGAGTGAGAGTCTTTCGCACTATCAGCTGGTCGTCAGCACAAAAACGAGTTGTACGAGCCCTCTAACGTCGATTCTGCAAACCAACAGAACATGACTCTCGAGGCAAAACACCCTACTCAGATCTAGCCGTGAGTAGATGACTGGTATGTCGGGAGAACTTTCTCTAGGAGTTCGTCGATAATTTCCCAGAGAATTAGAGATGGGGTCTCGTGTTCAAACGTGATCTCCCATCGGTCTTCACTTGTCTCTGTTTTGTACTGGAAATGTGCTCGGCCGAGATCAGGGTGATCCTCATCTTGGTGCCAACCAGCGTGGAAGCCTGTGTTCGGATCGGTGTAATTCACCCGAAACCAATCATGAGGTGTCTGTCGATACCAAGCAATAATCAGTTTGGGCGGTTTTGGCCCTGTCTGTGGATCAAGGCGCGTTGGATCGAACGTTGCCTGTAGCTGTTTGGCTTGGACGTCGTCAGGAACATATTCAACTGTCGTGATGTGGGGTATTCGCTCGAGGACGTCCTGTTTGAGTTGTGCATACAGATTTGCATTTGGATCGCCTCCCGGATGTTGGATGGACATCCATCAACTCCTGGCATCAGCATGTTCTGCGTTCGGTGCCAGGAAGTCCCATTCGCGGATTGCGAATCCAACGATCTGGATACGCCGTTGGAGATGTGTCCACTCGCGTGCGATGTCGCGTCGGCGAGCCTCCTCAGCAGGACCAAGATTCTCATCAGCGAGGGTAGCTCGAAGCTGGTTCGGTGACTCAACTTCAAACTCTTCCTCCCAGTCGCGAATTTGCCCTTTCATCTCGGCGAGTCTATCGGTTAGCTCTTCAACTGTTCGGCCACCATCACGGAGTCGCATTGCTTCCTGCATCGCTTGCTGGCGGTAGTCTGGATAGTACGTCGTGTGAGTCCCGCTATCATCTTGACGAAGGACACCGTCGTTAACGAGTCGCCTCAGGACACGCTTGGTCGGTTCGTGTGACCACTCTGCCTCTGAAGCGATCCAATTTGCTGTTTTTGGCTCTGATAGCTGGCGAGCAACCATCCGTACGCGGTCTTCTCCGGTCGTCTGGCGGTCTCTGAGCCCGGTAGTACCATCCGGCGTTTCCTCGGTCATGTTTCACACTTCGGCTGGCATCTTAATATAGGTTGAGGCTATTCGACCCATATAGACAAAATGGCAGTGGTGTCGGACTGTGGACTACCCGAGCTCGAAGACAGCAACTTCGTTTATTCCACAATACGGGCACGCGCTCTTCACTGATTCAAGCGTCGTTCCACAGTGTCGACACTCGTAGATGATCGAAGATTGGTGCTCTCGTCCTAGCAACCATCGGAGAACGATCACTCTGTCTTCTCCAGTGATTTTCGACCAGTTCGAACACACTCCCAGCAGGGAAGTGAGCTGAGCTCAGCACAGACACACTTCGTTGGCTCGTCGTTTTCGCTCTCGTGTGCTTGCTCTGGCTCCTGGCTTTCGGCGGGGATACCACCGTCAGCGATGAGTTGTTGGTCTGTTATCGCCTGAATGAGCGGTCGTCGGATCGCGACCGACACTCGGTGTTTGCACGCTCCTTCGTAGTACTCATCAGCGGGGCACTCACAGTGTGTTGGAACTCCGTTTTCGATCGTCACGATGTATTCGTGATCGGCTGGGGTTTCGTGACTGGCATTCCTGACGAGGACGCCTTCCGGGATGAGTGTGTATTCAAACGCCTCGTACTGGGCGCGTCTGGCCGTTCGTCGAGTAAACTCGAGTTGCGTGAGTGGATGTCTCTCCATTCGGTTTTCACGCAGGACAGTAATTGAAGCCCTGCACCCCTTCGGGGCACACAAAAACAGCTACTCGAGGGAGAACGGTACTAGACTATATACGAAAAGTTGTATTCGCTCTCGCAAACAATGGAAAACATTTGTCTCCGTCAGTTGACCCTACAAAGCCTCCCAGGTTCTTCTATACGCTCTCATTGATCTGTTGGGACCTTTCCCAACACAATTATGCTGTTGGGCCTCTTCCCAACACATAGAGGATGGGCCAAGAACTCACTCATTGATATACGCACGTCGAATCCGGGCTGATTGAGAACGTCGTTATTCGACGGACGAGTGACACAGATACGTACCCATCCGGGTGGAAGTATACTCTCCACCTTGGAACGCTAGAGGATCTAACGCTCATCCGATACGACAACGTTCACGAGGATACGAAAGGCCACGAACTCCACACGGCTGCAGGAGACACAGATGTTGAGTTTCCTGGGATGGAAGCATTGCTCGCCGAGTTCTGGGCCAGCGCAGATAAATACTGGGACGCCGTCAACGGCGATCCAACTCGACCATACCGATAAATAACCAGTACCCCACATCATGACCACGCTACACATCACAGTCGGCGACCGAGAACAGCTTCGTGAGGACACGCTGCAGTTCGTCGCGGATGCGGAAGAAGAAATTGGTAATGAACGGTCGATCCTCCAGTTTGGGACCTATGACGACCTCGTTGCGAATCTTACACCACTTCGCCTCGAATTGATTCAGGCAATTGCAGAGCAGAATCCGACGAGTATGCGCGAGGCCGCCCGCCTCGTCGATCGTGACGTCTCTGACGTCCACTCAGATCTCAAGCAACTCGAGGTTCTCGGTGTCCTTTCGCTTGAAGAGGGTGGACCTGGGGGAGCGATGCAACCAGTCGTTCCCTTTGATCGAATTGAGATGCATATTGACTATCCGCTGCTTGAGGATCGTGATGCTGACAGTGCACCTGCAAGTGTTTAATTGGGTCAAAATTCATTGAGTCGTGGTCAACTGCCTCGGGGTCAAGCACCGAGGCTTGTCAGTGAACTCCCGCTCTGGCGCTATCCAGCGGAGGCGTTGAAATCGCCGTTCGCGTTCACGGTTCCTGACTTCAGGGCCAGTTGACTGGTGGCCCGTTCAGACCCAGACGTGAGCCAGTTCTGGACAAGACGCCACGTCACGTTCCGCGCAGCGTTGTAAGATCGTCGTGTAATCCAAGTTCGTTGGTGAGTCGCTGAGTATGATAATTATTTTCATCCTATTATGGGTAATTATTAATTCCTCAACTCGTTCTTGAGCCTCGTCGTCCAACTGGCCGATATTCAAACGATTGAGGTTTTGCTGAGCATACAATGGGCCCGGTAGCCCTGCTCGAATCGCTGATCCATTGGAAGTGTCTCACCGCTCGCCGGTGCGGAGAGACTTCACCCCGTGATCATCGATGGAATCGAGGGAACTCATTGTGTTAACCAACAAGATACGGCCATACTCTCCCTTGTTGGTTAATAACGTTGGCTGCTGTCCAAGTTTCCTCCTTCGCATGTGGAACATCAGATCATTATCGTGATAATTATACAGAATCGAGGAGAATACCTGACCCTTTAGGGTCAGGGTGAATCCGACAACTCCTCCACAGTCCACCGTCGATAGCAAGGCCGGATATTCCACCGCTCCCAATCCGAATCGTTACAATAGACGCGAGTATAAGTGCTTATACAAGCGTTCAGAATGCTGGAAGTCCACCGCACCTACCGAGCGAAAATCCTCAGCCACTCGCAAGTGGAACGAATGCTCGACCGGCACGGATGGTCGGCCAGTAAACTCTGGAACGTCGCTAACTACCACTCCCGGCAAGTCTGGGAGGAGACGGGCGAAATCCCCGACCACGGTGACCTCAAAGACGAGTTGAAGACTCATCCAAAATACAAAGGACTGCACTCCCAGTCCAGTCAGCGCGTTCTGGAGGAACTCGCTGAAGCCTTCAACTCGTGGTACGGAAAGAGGAAGTCTGACAGTCGAGCGAATCCGCCTGGCTACCGCAAGAAAAACTACTACGACTCACAAGGCCGCCGCGTCCACGAAGAACACCCGCGTAGCACGGTGACGTGGAAACAAAACGGCATCCGCCACGACACGAAGAACAACCGTGTTCGGCTCTCAAAAGGCGCGAACCACAAGGAACACCCGAAAGCGTGGGAGTACATCCTCATCGAGTACGAAACCCGCCCCGGAATCACCGTCGAGAACCTGCAACAGGTCAGAGCCGTCTACGACAAGGTAAAAAGGCGATGGGAACTGCATCTCGTCTGCAAACACGAAGTGGAGACGCCCGCTGCACCCGGAACCGAGTCGGCTGGTGTCGACCTCGGTATCTGCAACTTCGTAGCAGTCGCATACAGCACCGAGCAAGCCGACCTCTACCCCGGCAACCGTTTGAAACAGGACGGCTACTACTTCCCGAAAGAAATCGCCAGATGTGACAAATCAGGTGGCGAAGCAGCCACCAGACACCACCACACGTGGTCGGAACGCCGAACCCACTTCTTCCACAGCCTCGCCAAACACATCGTTGAACGGTGTGTCGAGCAAGAAGTTGGTCGGATAAACGTCGGGAAACTCTCTGGTGTACGAGAGGACGAGAACGGTGACTCGAAAAACTGGGGACGCCACGGCAACCTCGACCTGCACGGGTGGGCGTTCGACCGCCTCACGTCGATTCTCACCTACAAAACGAAGGTTTCGGGTATCAAAGTCGTAGAAGTGTCCGAACGCGACACGAGCAAGACGTGTTGTATCTGCGGGAGAGAAGAGGATAGTCAGCGTGTCGAACGTGGACTGTACGTCTGTGAGGCGTGTGAGGCCGCGTTCAACGCTGATGTGAACGGGGCGGAGAACATCCGTCTCGATATCAATAAAAGTAACTCCGAGTCTTCGACCAGTTTGGACGAAGATAGGAGTACCGGCTGGTTGGCACAGCCCGAAGTCTACCTTCATGACCTCTCCCGAGGATTCCAACCTCGGGCAGAGGTGGTAGACTGCAAACCCTAATATCCCAACTCAGCGGTGCGATGCCGTGGGATTCCTCCGCGTTCACGCGGAGGAGGATATCAATTAAAGTATGACTTTTCCGATCCCAGCAGTGAACTCAAAGCCCTTGAGGCTGCAGCCGTATCACTGGATGGCACTGTTTTGAGCATCAAGGACCTCGAGGAGAGCGTTTCGGTGGGTTCGAATTGTCGCTGTGGAGGTGTTTGCCACGTCTGCGAGTTCTCGTTGTGTGAGCGGGTATCCGAGTTCCTTCCCTGCTTCGTACACACAGGCTGCAGCGAATCCCTGAGGTTGACACCCGATCGTGATTCCAGCGTTGTCGGCGATCGTCGCTAACCTGAGCGCTCGATACTGGACGTCATCAGGTAACTCTAGTTCCTTCGAGAGTCGCGGGAGAACGTTCTGTGGGCGCGGAACCACCGTTGGCAACTCGAGTGTGACGTTCATGGCAGCATATGCACGTTCGATCTGTGCTCGTGAGCACGTCGCTACGTATCGGATCTCACCGAGCGTTCGTCCGAGCCCGTTACATCGACAGGTGGCGTAGACGCTCGCTGCGGCGATTGAATCGAGTGATCGGCCTCGACAGAGATCGTGAGTCTGGGCACGGCGAAAGAGCGTACATGCCTGCTCAGCGAGTGACGTTGGCAACTCGAGAGCGCTCATGAGTCGACGCACTTCTCCGAGTCCATATGCGAGATTCTGTTCGCGCTTTGATCGCCACTGACTCCGCCGGTGATGGTAGCGAAGTCGGTTGAGTTGGCGTCGCTTTCGTCCCGAGAGTGTGTTCCCCTGTCCATCAACGTGCCAACTGATTTCGCTCGAAAGGCCTCGGTCGTGACGGCCTGCAGTTAGGGGAGCTCCCGTCCGACGCCGATCTGGGTTTTCCACTGTGGCGATCCATTCTGCACTGTGATCGAGCAAATCTTCGTCGACGACTAACCCACACGTTCGACAGCAGGTTTCTCGGTTCGCTGTGACGAGTTTGCCACTGCACTCTGGACACCACGTCTTCGGCTGCGTTTCTCTTTCTGACTCTCGATCGAAGCGACTGCTAAAGGTCCTGGTTGTAGCCATCACTATCTCCGACGAGGTAACTACCTGTTCGCCCCGTCACCCCTTACGGGACGATAAACCGTCTCGAGCGAAGGAATCGGAGGCAACCGGAACGAGCGAAACACCAGTATACCTTCCAAGGATAGCATACATCATGAGAACGATATCGACGCGGATTCCAGATAATCTTGAAGCGGAACTCGAGGAATATCTCGAGGAAGAACGCCTAGATCAGGGCGCAGCAGTCCAAAAGCTTCTCTCGGAGGGGCTCAAGGAGTGGCATCGAGAGCAAGCGCTCAAACGACTCGCTGCCGATGAGATCACGTTCACCAAGGCTGCCCAACGTGCACGGATGTCTGTCTGGGAGTTTGCCCAGCTCGCAAAGGATCGTGACACCACGTGGGTGTCGGGCGATCACCTAGAAGCCAATCTTGAGGAATTGTGAACGTAGTTTTTCACTCGTCCCCGCTGAACTCCTCGAAGTCTTCGATGGTGACGGCGATCGCGTCCTGATCCGGTACGTCACGGACTGCGTATGCCGTTGGATAGGTTCCGGCCCTGGCATATGTCTCGGGCTGGGAAATCCGTCGACGATCAGTATCTGAGTGTTTTCGTAAGTACTCTCGAGTGATCATCGGCTCCACAAACGTCAGTTCTGCAGTCCCATCGCCATCGGGGTCATACGCGCCCCAGATGAGCGTGCTCGCGAACTCCCCACCAGTCATCTCGGGAACGGTGGGGTCGACCATGTGTTCTCCCATATCGGTGATGACTCGCTCGTCTACGACTGGTCCTCGGGCGTACCCCTCCGGGATGTATCGACTCGGAAGATCGTACGTCGGCGCGGCCGGCCCGGTGATGGCGTCGACAGTGTTGGCCGGTAGCATGTGGAAGTGAATGTCGAAGTGAGGCACTTCCCAGGCGTTCGGTGGTGGGTGTCCATCCGGGTTCCAGTGTAACCCGAGGAAGGTGAAAGGTGTCGTCGATACTTCCGGGAACGGCATGAAGAATTCCTGGGACCACTTGTGGTGAATGATCACCGATTCGCCGGTCGGTCCGTACTTGTCTGTGTAGTTATCCGTTCCCGACTGTTCGAGTTCTACGGCCGATGGGAGTCCCTCGAGGGCGGCTCGTTCCATAAACATCCCGTGATACTTTGGACGTCCTGACGGCGTGACGGTCGTGAACGCCCGCACCTCGCCGTTGCCCAGGCTTACTGGAGTTCCCCACTCGGTGATGCCGTTGGGCGGGAACGTATTGCCTGCGTCTGCGCTCGCTAGGCCACTCGCCCCGATGACCGTTCCAGTAGCAGCCACGGCCCCGAGAAACCGACGTCTGCCAACGTTAACCCGGTTAATACCTTCCCTCATTCCCCGCGTATTCTCTCGCGTCATTGTTTAATGGAAATGAAGGTATGAACTACCCGACATTTCCTGTATCACCTAAGCATGGTAAGTAATATAATATTATCGAATAATTGAATATCCCGATGGTTCTAAAGTGAACGCGATTCACCCACGGGTCAGGCGACCCGTGGAACTCTCGCTGTTCTCTTTAAAGATTCTCGGCGTTCCGGGCCTGCTCGGTGCGCCGATTGGCCTGCTTCATCCTGTTATGTGCCGCGTTCGAAAGCGGCTCTGGCAGGTCGTCGCTCACCTCGGTGAGCCGACTCGCTACCCGCTGGAGTCGCTCAGCGACGGTATCAAGTTGCTTGTCGGCACGGCCTCGATCGCTGGCGCGTGCCCGCTCGGCGGCCTTCCGGGCGGCCTCGACGACGGCTGCGAGGGCGCGTTCGAGCCCCTCGACGTCGTTCGACGAACCGCTGTTCTCCTTATTCCCCTCGCTATGCGACGCGACCGCCGCCCGCGTCTCTTCGACGATATCCGCCACGAACAGCGCGAGGGAGGTCTTGCCGGTCTCGGGGCGCTCGATACGAATTGCCGACTTACCCTCAGCGGGAGGGTTGACCCGGTAGGCGCCGACGGCGTTGTCGCTGTCTCTGACCTCGGCCGTGTAGGCCCCGCCGGCGTGGACGTAAACGGCGTCGTTCCCCTCCACCGACGACTCGTACAGCCGCCCGGCGAAGTCGTCTTCGACGGCCACCGCCGAGAGATCGATCTCGGCGTTCTCGCCGATGAATTCCACCTTCGTCGCGCGATCGCGGGCGACCAGCGGAATCTCGCCGCCGACGCCGGCTCCCGTCGTGGTCCCGTCGCCCGAGACGACGACGCGTTCGCTGTGTGGCGCTCTGCCGGCACCGTTGACCGTCAGTCGGTGCTCGCCGGGCGGGACGTTCTGTACGATGGCGACGCCACCGAACGTCGGGACCGCCTCCGGCTCGCTCTCCAGCAGGACGATCGACTCGACAGTCGACTCCGTCGTCGTCAGCCCTTCGTTCTCCGGTGCGTCGTCGGCCGTAATCGCTTCCGTAATGTGGGTGGCCACGGTGTTGATCGATGCCGGTTCGCCCACAGCGTCGTAGCGATCGGCCAGTGCTGCCCGATGGGCTGTGACAGTGATGTCCGCCGCCGGATTGTCGTAGCGAGGCTGGTTCCACGGCGTCTCCGTCGTCGTGATGTGGCCAGCGATGGCGTCTTCGACCACGTCGGGGACGGCAAACTCGAAACTCAACTGCGGCCCGGTGAAGCCCGCGATGTGTTCGAGCTCGCCGCTCGGGACGAGGTCGTATTCGACGTCGGCGTCGGCGTCGGCGTTACCCTCTCGCTCGCGGTGGCGAAAGACGAGCCCCGTTTCACGCGTCGGCAGGTTCGTCGGCGGCGACGTCAGCGTGTCGTACGATCGGATCGTCAGGTCGGCGTCGATCAGCGACTCGCGGGTGACAGACGGCAGGCGTTCGTGATCGTATATCGGTGCGCCCTCGTACTCCGGGACGATGAAGGGGAGCCGCGACCCTTCGTCTCGTGGCAGGCCGTACGCGATCGGGAGTTCGATGTCTGCGAGGTCCTCGAGACCCTCGATCGCCGTGTTCGTGATGTCTGCCAGCAAGTCCTCGACGGCGATCCGTTGGAAGCGTTCGGGGACATCGTTGACCGAGAGCGCACTCGAGTGTGAGCCGAGTTCCGAGAGAACGCGCGGAATCATCTCCGGGTCTGGATCCAGGAACTCGTTGTTAGGCACCTTCCGAGAGTGTGAACTGGCGACGTACAGTTGCGGATCGCCGGTCTCGGTGTCGACGAAGACGTGCAGTACTTCCCAGTCGTGCCAGTGGAAATTCGTCGTAAACTGGTCAAACACCGAGTAAAGCCAGAACTGGACCGCGGCCAGTGGTGATTCATCGTACTCGACGACGTGATAGAACACCGTTGGATTCGGTGGGGTTCCCTCGCTGTACTGCTCGTGGTAGCCGTCGAAGGCATCAAATCCGCTGATAATGGTCTCGCCATCGCGCTCACTGGCGTAGGGCCGCGGGTCCGTCGCAAACCACGGCTCGTGGACATCGAAGTATAGCGTCGGGGCGAATTGCGTTGCCAACTCATGGGCCGTTTCGTCGTCCACCCGACTCGTCTGGCCGTCACTCTCACGGTTGAACGACGAACAGCCAGCCACAGCTGTTCCACTGATGCCGGCGAGTGCGCCAAGGACGGTTCGGCGATCCATACTGATTGTAGCGTCGTCAGTCACGGGTCATCACGGTCCATCTGAGAGACCACCGTTTGAGACGTGCACAACCACTTCAGTGCTGGGCATATCTCTGGGTGAGTATATTCGCTCAATAAGCCTTCTGTACTGACCGAGCATTACACAGACTCGAGGAGAAAGCCCACGACTTCAGTCGTAGGTTACTGACAGAATACTTTCGACGTACTGGTCTTCCCACTGTCGTCGATCTTCGATCTCACGACGTCCTCGGCGCGTCACGGAATAGACGTTCGTCCGACGATCGGCCTCACCTTTCTCGATCAGTCCTTTGTCGACGAGGGTGTCAAGATTCGGATAGAGACGGCCATGGTGGATCTCTTTCTCGTAGTAATTCTCGAGTTCGTCTTTGATCGCGAGTCCATGCGGTTCGTCCAGCCCTGCAGCCGCATACAAGAGGTCACGCTGGAACCCAGTCAGGTCGTACATTGCCGATTCTACGTAGAATGGGCAATTAAAGACATGGTGTACTGAATAGATTTGCCACAGATAGTGTAGCGAAAGCCCGGCAGCGTGGTTCGAAAATCGAAGATTTCGTCATCACGAAAGAGCTTCGCTCTTTCGAACGAAAACGGCCGTTGGCCGTGAGCAGCCCGGAACGTGGAGGTGGGTAGTGGGTGACCGGGCATCAATAAAAAGAGATGTTGTTCGGGGAACCTCAACGGCACAAGCACCGTAACCTCGTGAGGAGCGAAGGCAAGCGAGACGCGTGCGTCTCGCTAGGCGCGGGACTCAAGCGCGTCAAGGGGCTTTCACGGTAGTGTACACTCGAATCTCCTCAGAACAACTCAGCCCCATTCTTCACTTTGATAGTCATCTCGAGCCACAGAGGCACTCATGGCCCTGAGATGAGCGTCCAACAACAAACGCGTGAATCTCAGTTGCGAGTAGGAACAGTTGTTCAGCCCGATTCGCCGCAGCGAGCCCATCCTGATAATACGTTTTTGCTTGATGATCACGCCAGAGGTCTGCAAGATCCTCGGCAGTCGCTTCAGAGAAGATTCCGACGGAAGCTGCTTCCCGATACACACCAGGATGCGTTCCAGGCAAGTCCACAGGTCGCATCGTCCCTCGTTCCAAGAGCCGAAACTCCACAGTCCGTTCAATTGCAACAAAGGACGCCTCAATAACGAGAGTATGATAGCCTTCTTCTCGGAGCGTCTCTGCACCGGCTAGCAGTCGGCATGCTTTCCGAAGTTGGAGGAGTGCAGCGTCTTCGACATCAAGGCCGAGTTCTATCTTTAAACAACGAGAGAATCCCACCGTTCACGGCGGGCGTGAATCGCGTCGGTCGACTACATAAATCACGAACTACAGCACACCGAATACCCCACGAAACAAGGTTTAATACAATTGGCCCCTTGAATCTGATGAGGCCAAATGAAGTACAACCTTCAAACAGGGTCGCACACGGTATACGCGCTCCAATATCACTTTGTGACCGTCACGAAGTACCGTGCGGCTATCCTCACCGAAGAAATCGCAGAACGTCTCGGTGAGATTGCGAACGAACTCTCGGAGGACTTCGGGGTTGACATTCAGAACGTGAATGGCGGGGCCGACCACATCCACATCCTGTTCACCGCGAAACCGACCACTGACATAACGAAGTTCATCAATTCGCTAAAGGGCGTGACGTCACGGAAGGTTCGGAGCGAGTACCCTGAAGTGAAACAGACGCTCGAAGATTCGTTCTGGCAACCGGGATACTTCCTCGCCAGCACGGGGCAAGTGAGCATTGACGTTCTCATGGACTACGTGGAGGATCAGTAATGTCGGCCACGGCGAACAAGACTCTCGAAGCAACACTTGCCCCGCCAACAGCGCACAAAGAGGAGAAGCTACAGGATACCCTCGAGACGTACCGTGAGGCGCTTCAGGATGCGTTTGACTCCGGTGCAGATACGATGGGCGGAGTCTCCGAGGTAGTGACACCGTTCAACCTTCCGTACCAAGCGAAGGCTGCACTCTGTAGCTACGTCAAGAAGCTCCGAACGACGTACAATGCCCGTGAGATCGACGACGAACATCCGCTCCGACTCACGAACCAAGCTGCGACGTTCGACCACTCGAGCGAACGTGAGTATGAGTTTACGTGGTGGGCACCGCGACCGGGGCACGGAACGAACTTCTGGATTCCGCTTCGAATCAACCCGGAGCAAGAAGCCCTCTGGCACGATCTACTCACCGAGGATGCGAAAGCCGGTCAGATTCGACTTCAGCGTCACCGGAAGAACTGGGTACTTCACGTCACCGTCGAGTACCCGATTGAAGAACCGACGACGGACGGTGACACCACACCAGTCGGGCTTGATACCGGCGAGACTGCGCTAATTACGGCCTGTGGCCTTAAGCGCGGTACGCCGACAAGACCCGTTCTTTGGAGTGGCAAACGTGCGAAACACCTCCGAAAGGAGATGTCGACCACGCTTCAGCGACTACAGGAACGCGATGCTGAATGGCGCATTGACGAACGGTTCGACTACTACCAAAACGCGCTTACGGATATTCTCGAGAAGGCCAGCTGCGAAGTCGTCGAATACGCTAACACCTTCGAGAATCCGGTGATCGTGATGGAGGACTTGACGTACATCCGCGAGAACTTGGACTACGGCAAGTACATGAACCGACGACTCCACGCATGGGCCTTTGCACGGCTTCAGGATCGTGTTGAGGACAAAGCGACGGACGCTGGTATCCCAGTCGAATATGTGAATCCAGCCTACACGTCCCAGACGTGCCACGAGTGCGGACACATCGGGAAGCGAAGTACGCAAGCCGAACTCCGATGTACGAACGACGACTGTCACGTCTCGACGTTTCAGGCGGATATCAGTGCTGCTGCAAGCATCGCTCAACGGGTTGACCCGTGGGGAGAGAGTTGCACTTGGAAACCGTGTGACGATGACTCGCCACAGGATGGGAGCGGTTGTGACACCGCCGTAAGACCACCCAAGCCGAGCGCACCTACGCAAATGACGCTTGGAGCGTATGAGTCTTAAAACCTTACCGGCAAGTCCGGTATTCCTACTGGGTGGGAAGCCTCGCCGTTTACGGCGAGGAGGATGTCACAGTAAACTCTGTCTCGTGCGCATCAGCCAACAGACGAAGGATGTCGTCAGTTGCAGTAATTCGGAAAATATCGATATCACCGGTGGGATTGACATCGATACACACCGCCACATCTTGACCCGCTATTTCAGACACTGTATGATATTGTGCAACGAGTTATAAATAAATTGTCCTAGCAGGTTAAGCGCTGGGTGTTGTGGTGAGACGAAGTTTCTGCGAAAGCCCGGCAGCGAAATGGCCGTTGGCCGTGAGCTGCCCGGAACGTGGAGGTGGGTGGGGCGGTGGGTAGTGGGTGATCGGGCACCAGTAAAAAAGAGAGGTTGTCGGCTACTCCCACCAGGACTCGCGCTCTGGGAACACGATTTCCGACCACCGAGTCAGCGCAATCGAACACCGACCATTGTACCAGTTCTTCGCCGCCGTCCTGAACCGCACCCGTTCGCCTTCTCGAACCATCGTCTGTCGACTCTTCGCCCAAATCGTGAACTTTGTTCTTCCAGTCTCGTCTTCGAGTAACCCGACCTGTTGAATCGCGGGACTCGAGGCATCCCACAGTTCGATCACACGGCCTTCGACACTGACTTCGCCCTTTCTAATCGACTCAAGCCTTCCAATCGGTACGATCGTCCCTGCCTCGTGTTGTATCTCTTCTTTGGTATCCATCACCGCCTCGAACATGTCCGCACCCTCGAGCACTCGACTGGCAATTCGCTTCCCGATGACCGCTCGCGTGTACCCACCTTGGACGTCTTCTGCCAACCGCCGTGCCTGCCGATTGACCTGTCCCAGTTCTCTTCGCTCGAGTTTCTCTCGAGGATCGACTTCGTTGACCGGCCGCTCACGACGCGCCGCTTCAACTACTGCTCTCGTTCGCTCCGCTCGTCCCTCCTGTCGACCGAACGCTGCCTGTACGCTGATTCGCTCGAGTTCTTCCTCTCTCGCTCGAATGCGCTCTTCCTGGGCCAGGGTCACGCCGTAGATCCGATCTCCGCTGGTGTCGACCATCCCCTCCGGGTGGTTCGAATCCACCTTCGCCTGTATCTCCATCTCGACCGTTGGCCGGAACTCTGGAGTCTCATCGACGACGTCTTCTCCTCGAACCGCCTCCTGTTCGTACGCCTGTTCATCGACCGAAACGATCTTACTGACTGACTTCTTAGTAGACATTGGAATTCTTGCTAATTCCGAAGGCGCTCACTCGGTGTCTTTTCCGACACCACGACTCTCCAGCCCTGGCTCTCTTCGTCGTTCAACTTCTCCATCACACGCGTCTCGCTCGCGCCTTCGCACGCGCCCCCTGGGGCGCGAGCGAGACGCGCCGATGTCAGATCTAACCAGTACCGCGCGTCGCTTCAACCGGAGCGAGCGTCCAGCGGGATATGCCCGCTCGTGTTCGGCCCGCAAGGGGCGCAACCGACGGGGATACCTGCTGGCGTCGAGGGCACATCCACTTTAGCCCGGCAGCCCGCCCGCTACTGCAGGCAGGCAGCCCGGAATGGTCGGTCGCGAGCGATGCGGAGGGTGGAAGCGACGAGCGGTGCGCGCCGTCAGGTCAAGTGTGTAACTTGATTCAGGTGCTAAGCCCCTTCTTTAAGAGCAACATAGAATACGAAGTGACCGAGTAGCACAAAAAGGGGGAATACAGCGACACACGAGTTTCTGAACTTAGTTGCTAAGTCCCCCTTCCTCAAGGACCAATGCAGGGAGTGATACGGCAGAGTAGCGCAGTAGGGAGGGATACAGCGCCCCCAGAAATTGGAAATTTCTGGTGTGCGAGCGAGACGCAGAGCGTCTCGTCAACGGCGCACATTCTCAAACACCCACGATACCCACTTCAGAGGTCTATCGCTACCTTTATGTCTATCCATAGTCTATACAATGGTGATGGATAGGTTTGAAATCGAAGGCGAGGAAGTCCTCGATGGCACGGCAAAACCGTCGGGCAATAGCGCTCACGTCATCGTTCCCAAACGCTGGCGCGGAGCCGACGTGAAAGTCGTCCGCGTCTCCAAACCTAACTCAGACGAATAGTCAATGCAGTACAACTACAAGTATCGAATTGACCCGCCAGAACCCCTCCAAGAGGAGCTTCTGTATCACGTCGATACTTGTAGACAACTGTACAACAACGTTCTCTACCTACTCAACGACGCAGACGATATCCCATCCCGCTACGAGGTGCAAGGGCAACTCCCCGACCTCAAAACGTGGTGGGACGACCTGAACAACGTTCACTCGAAAGTCCTCCAGATGGTCGTCAAGCGCGTCTACGACAACCTCTCCACGCTCAAAGCACAGAAGGAGAACGGGCGTTCCGTGGGGATGCTCAAGTGGAAACCGCCTCGGGAGTATCGGTCGCTCACCTACAATCAGTCCGGCTTCAAACTCAAGAATACGAGTGGTCGGCCCATCTTGTGGTTGAGCAAGATTGGTGAGATTCCGATTCACCTCCACCGAGACATCCCCGAGGACGCGACCATCAAACAGGTCACGGTCAAGCGAGACCCCACGGGTGAGTGGTACGCCACGTTCGGCATCGACGTGGAGAAAGATCCTCCCGAGAAACCTGAGACGACCGAGGAGGTCGTTGGCATCGACGTAGGGATTCTCAAGTACGCACACGATACCAAGGGATACGCTATTGAAAGTCCTGACTTGAGTGAAGAACGTGACCGACTCGACTGCGCCCAACGCAACCTCTCACGGAAAGAACACGGGTCTGCGAATTGGGAGAAACAGCGAGAGGTCGTCGCCCGGCGCCATGCTGACCTGAAACGGAAGCGTCGAGACTTCCTCCACAAGTTGTCGAACTACTACGCCCAAGAGTATGACCTCGTGGCGGTCGAGGATTTGGACGCGAAAGGGTTGGTCGAACTCCCCGGCAACTCTCGGGACCGAGTGGGGGCGGCGTGGGGAACGTTCCTACGAATGCTCGAATACAAGTGCGAGCGCGAGGGAACGCATTTCGTCGCTGTTGATCCGAAGAATACGACGAAGGAGTGCGCGTCCTGCGGTATCAAGACGGACAAACCGTTGTGGGTTCGTGAACACTCGTGTCCGGCGTGTGGGTTTGAATCGGATAGAGACGCGAATGCGGCATGGAACATCCTTTCCCGTGGCCTCGAAGACGTAGGAGTGGTTCACTCCGAATTAACGCCTGTGGAGACTGCGCTCCCTGTTGATACTTCTGTGTCTGCAAAGCGTGTCGTGGAAACAGGAAGCCCCACCCTCACAGAGTGAACGGTTCGATCGTGAACGTTTATGGGGGTAGTTCACGCCGTTTTCGCGTCTGAGCGAGCGAAGACCGAAAGCGCGCTTAATACTGGCAACCGAAGAGCGGGAGTGAGCGACGGTCAGAAGCGGCGAGCGGGACGGGCCATCCAGAAACACCCTAGGAAACCGGCTGATTCGCACCACTCTGATGAGACGACTTCTCGGAACGACCGTGAAATGCGAAGGTTGATGCGTTCGATTTCGGGATCGCCATTGTTGGTCTCAGATTCAGACATACGCTTGTACGTGCGTAGCACATACACAAAACAGTACCACCGATATTCAATCGAACCAGTTCGTCACCCGCTCATATCTGGATCTAAGCACGCGGCGCTACAACATTCGGACCGAGGCATCCAATGGGCAAGTCCACTCATGGGGAGACAAGCGCGGAATAGTATACGTGTGAACGCTAAGACGAGATCTATGTGTAATCGGTATATACGGATGTATACTACTAACGTGAATTACAGGGCCGCCGTGTCACCACAGCGCTGCTATTGCACATCTGCTGGACGTCCATCGCGATACTCAGTATCGTCGATGTATCCGTCTGTTCTGACCACTTGCTAGGACCACAGTGTCTCTATTCGTTGTTCTATCGCGGTGAGCACTGTCGAGTATACCTCGAGTGGATGGAGTGAAGGGAACTCGAGATTGGTGACTTCGGTGGCAGATGGCGGCTCGTGGAAGTGTAACCGGGTGTTGTGCGTATTCGGATGCCAATCCCAGCGACACTCCCAGAGCTCTCCATCCCCGTGTTCTTCAACGTAGTGGACCGAGAAATCACCAGTCGTGAACCACCGGATGTCGAGTCGGGCCGTGGTTACTGAGTCTGGGTACCGTCCAGCGTCGAAGAGCACATGAAGCAATCGGGGTTCGTAGGAATCCGGGTCGAACGTCGTTTCGGCGACGAGTGAATCCGACGTAAGGTGTCGTTCCAATAGACGCAATGTCTGTCGATCCGGTGGCCCTGTCGAGTGAGGCGCTGAATCATCTGGTGGCAGACTCATTTAGGCTGGAATTAGATGCCCATCGTTCTGGGAGAGCTGGCGAGCAAGTTCATATAGCCGAATGTCCCGAATCACACCCTGCCACTCACTGACGGCGGTCATCCGTTCGTGGATGGTTTCGTGATCACCGTGGTCGAACACGTTGACAGCCGTTGGGTCTGCCGTCCCGAACTGCGATTCGTATTCCGCACGCTGTGTTTCAAGCGCCTCCACCCGATTGATGATCTCTTCGACAGAGAGCTCGGTTGCGATCCGACTGGCGTCTTGCCATTCGAGATACCCCTCGTTTCGTTCGTATGTCGCTGGGCGGCTGTCTCTATCGGCTCGGGCGATGCCCATCTCCGCCAAGCGCTCGAGGTGCTTTTTCGCGGCGTTCGGAGAGCAGTCTGCAAGCTCTGCAATTTCGGTGTACGCAATCGGAGACGTAACCCCAAGGACGACGTCGTAGACACGACCAAACGTGTCCGTTCCTGCTTGCCACCGTCGCTGGGCACCGTTGGACTCGGGGGCTGGATCGAACTCAGTCATACCTCCCTGTAGGTGGCCACTTTCAATATATCTTCGGATCATTCAGATATATGCAACTGCGTGTAGGATGGCCTGCTGGGAGAGCACAATTTGCCTTGTGTCACCTACTCACTCACGACTGATGCTGTTCGCTGATTGAGTTGGGTAGTTCACTTTTTTGATCGATCAATTCCAAATTCTTGATTATCGTGCTTGCACTCGAGCGAATACGCTCGAGACGTTCACTCACCGTTTCAGGTTCGTCGCCTTGCCACGCGGCCAGGTGAACCGCCTCCGGGTCGAGCCCGAGGCTTCCCGTGGGTTAGTCGGACACTCCCACGCGACCATCGGCCTGATAACCTCGAGCGGTCGGGTGGGTCACGGTCGGCTGATTCACACAGCCCGATGCCTGCCGTCGCAGTTTCCGAACAGTCGGAAGCGTGTTGAGAGCAGGCACATTTCGATTCAACGACTCCAATCCCTTCTTCGCAATATTCACTGCCGCGTTCCGGTCAGCGTGGTCTTGCCGACCACACGCGTTGCACGTGAACCGCTTCTTCCGACGATTCGACCGAGCCGTATGCTCACACTCAGTAAACGAACACATCTGACTGGTGTACGCGGGGTCGATGTCATCGCTCGGAATCCCTTCGAACGCCGCTTTGTACGCGACGAACGAACGGAGTTTGTGAAACGGCAACGAGTGCAACCGACGATTCATCCGAGTGCCGTAGTCAATCGAGTCTCGCATATACTTGAGGTCTTCAAACACAACGAGCGGCGACTCGAATTGCTGAACCCACTCCACAATCCGTCGGGAGACTTGATGGAGTTGGTCGTGGACGTATCGCTCTTCCTTGCCCTCGAATACCTGGTCAAACGCTGTCTGCCCAACGCTCTGCATCCGCTTTCGCATCGTGAAGTACCGATGCCGCTCTTGCTTGATTTCAGGATATTCGATAACCACCGAATCAACGATGGCATCTTCACGAAGGGCGGCGAGGGCCACGCAGTCTTCGTTGATGTCTACACCGACAACGGTTTGCGCATCGTGTTTGTCTCGAACTGTCGCTTCGAGGTGAGTGACGTTGACGTGGAGTTCGTGGTTGCCGTAGCGGGTCATCGCTTCAGCGGTTCCCACTCGCCACTCCTCATTTCCGAGTGCGTGTGTGAGGAGCTCGAGGCTGTCTGGTGAGCCACGAAGCGTGCCTTTCACTGGATTGTACGGCTTGGCACTGATTCGATAGTGTATCTTGCCGTCTACGAGTGTAAGGTTATAGCCCTCGGTGAAGTTCATCCGCAACGGGTATGGCCCGGTCTTCTCGTGACTGGGTGTGTTGTAGTCGTCGCGGTCGTAAGACTGCTGAAGTGCGTCGAGGGACTTTGCGACGACGCGTTGCGTGGTGTTTTTCACGAGGTCAGCTTCGTCTTCAAGACGGGGGTGAGATGTCGTCCCAGTCTGTCCCGTCTTTCGCTAAGTGGATGGTCTGGTTGAACACCCATCGAGCTTCGTGGTATGCTTCGGAGAGAAGTCGCTCTTTCTTGGGTTGGAGTTGAAAGACGAGTGTCTTCGTGAGCGGCTTCTCCATACTGTTTTCGACGGACTGCGGTGTTGTAAGGGTATGGGTTAGCGTTGATAGATTAGGCGATGTTGGCTTCACCTCGCGGTCAAGCCCCGAGGCACTCGCCTTGCTCATCTGTAGAACGCCGAGCCGCTCGTATCGAGTCCGACGTGTCGGCCAACGGTGTAGGCGACTGCCTCGGCTTCGACTTCGCGGCTTGCGTGTTCGCTCTTGTAGGTCATTCAGTTCGAGGGGGTCGAAGGTATATGCTCTTTCAGCTTTGGCGGGAAGCGCGGACCCCCTCCCTACTCACTCGTGGTTCGAAAATCTTCGGTTTTCGTCATCACGAGAGACCTACGGTCTTTCGAACGACTTCGCTCGCGCTCGAGGAAGGGAACTCCGCACTACCACCCACGGTGAAAGTCCCTGACTCGCCATCTTCTATGCTACTCGTCGTCGCACCAGGACCCCCAGACCTCACGGTACTTCCCGAGTTCCCGATATTCCTTCTTGCGCTCGAAGACATCGATGGCGTAGATCTGCTCGTTGTCTTTGTCCCAGTCGATCAGCACACGGAAGTCACCGACCCGGAGCTTGTACCCTGGGTGGTTCTTCAGCCGATCGAGAAAGTGGCCGGGAAAGTCCCTTATGCCTTCCAGTTTGTTGATAACGCGCTTCGCGTCTTCTGTCTCGAACTGTTCTACTGTCGAAAAGAATGTTTCCGTCAGGATAATATCGTGTGGCACTCGACAATCCTCACTCCCCGCTGTCGTTGTCGATGCCGAGTCGGTTCTTCGCTTCTGAGATTGACATCGTCCGTCCCGCGGCCACGTCCGCGTAGCCTTCGGAGATGCCTTCTTGTGCCCCGGGCGTTAGGATCGGCTCGGTCGTGTCGCGAAGTACCTCGCGGATGAACTCTGATCGATTAGTGTAGTTTAGCTCCTCCGCTAATTCATCAAGTTCCTTCAGAAGCCGTCTGGGAACTTTGACGTTGAGTTTCACCATGTCGCCGTTGTCGCCTGTATCCGTGCTCATGTATCGTGGTACGTGGGTGGTACTGATAGAACTATCGCTGATAGTGGTGGCCAAGTTCTGCCTCTTTGTCCGTCACTGTCGGTTCGAGAGGACAATTCGTGGTGAACTACCGCTGCTTTCTCGTTACTCAATTGACTCCAGTTGTTTGATAACTATATGTGCACTCGAGCGAATACGCTCGAAACGTTCACTCACCGTTTCAGGTTCGTCGCCTTGCCACGCGGCCAGGTAAAACGCCGAGCCGCTCGTATCGAGCCCGACGTATCGACCAACGATGTAGGCGACTGCCTCGGCTTCGACCTCGCGACTCGCATGTTCGCTCTTGCTGAGACCATCTGCGTGTAACAGCACATGGGCGTATTCGTGCACGAGCGTCGTAGCGAGGTCGGCAGTGTTTGTACGCTCACGTACTTTGACGGTGGGCCGCCTGTCGCGATGAAACTCACAGACGCCTCTGGCTGAGCCGAAGGGCCACGCTTCCGTAGCTACGATCGTCACCTCGATATCGAGCGCCTTCCCGGCTTCATAGAGTAGGGGAACGATCTCGCGAGCATCTCCCGTTGTTTCGGTCTCGAGCGACGGAAGCGCCTCGCCTTCTGTCTGAGAAATATCGAAGACGGGAACGGGCTTGAATCCGACGAGGCCTTTCGACCACTCCTCTGGAGGCGTTTCGGTGTACTCACACCCAGTACTCGAGTGACGCGATTTCGAGAGCCCACAGGATGGACATTTTCGAGCCGTGATTGGTGCCCAGATCCAGATCGCTCGTTCTCCTTTTTTGACCTGCCGGTCGAAATTCGTTTGCCAGCTTCGATACCCGGCGACGCGCGTTGCTGATGGACACTGCTGGGCGATCAAGAGCGTATTCCGGTGAGAGTAGTCGTGAAAGCGACTCTGTACTTCGAGCCAGTGTTTGAACTCCTCACTCGCTCGTGCTTCGCTGATCAGATCGACGAGATCGCTAAGCCACGATTCGATCGTCTCGTTCATCTCGTCGTGTCGAGTTTCGGTCTCCTCGAACGACGCTACTGTGGGTTGTTTCGTTGCCATTGGTCGAACAGGCACACCGAATGGAGTGCCCTTACCCGTGAGGGCACCAAAAATCCACCACTACCGGTGCCCATAGGCCAGCGAAATCCCCTTCTTCAGCTGTAGTTTTTCGAGCGCGCTGTTGAATAAGGACACGGCGTTGGAGTGAGGTATGGCCTGCCCACAAACGAGGAATGAAAGAGTAAGATTTCGGAACCCACGCTTCATTCTTGACACTTAGTCAGAAAAGTCCATTATCGATGACTGCTATCCGAACCGTCCGTGTTCTAGTGGAAACGATGCCTCATCGAACCGCGGCAGGACGGGTGTCAGTCGTCAGCGGTCGTCTCAATTTTGCTGGCGTTCGTGACCTCGATGTCCCCGGAGAGTTCGGTGTTGGGATACGGCATGTCGAGTCCTTCGGCATCAAAGCGCTCCTTGACAGCCTCGACGAATCGTGCGCGGACCGCCCCGTAGCTGCTTTCCTCGGTGTTCATCCAGATCCGTCCCGAGAGCACAACAGCCGAGTCGCCCAGTTCCGTGACCGGAGCGGTCGGTTCGGGGTCGTCGAGCACGCCCTCGATGCGCGATCCTTCGTCGATGATCGCCTCACGTGCCTGCTCGATGTCGTCTTCGTAGCCGATGCCGAACTCGACCGATACCCGGCGCTCGTCGTTTGCTTCGTTGTTTATCAGGGCTGCACTCGCGAGGTCGCTGTTCGGTACGGTGACGAGCTGGTTGTCGAACGTGTCGAGTTTCGTGACTCGTAGCTGTATATCTCGAACAACGCCGGAGTTGTCGTCCCATTCGATCCAGTCGCCCGACTTGAATGGCTTGTCCTGGATGATGAACACGCCAGCGACGAAATTGGCGATCAGGTCCTGGGCAGCGAAGCCAATCGCGAGTGCGAGCGCACCGGCGAGGGTCGCGAACGCTGCCAGGACGACGCCGAAGCCGGCGACCGTTGCGGCCAGCGCGACCGCCACGACGGCGACCACCACAGCGGTCATGCTCACCGCGAGATCGATGAGTGTCCTGTCGAAGCCGCGGTATTCGAGACTGCTCTCTACTGCCTGCGTCATGAAATACTTCCCGAGCAAGTAAATGAGCGCGAATGCGACGACGAACAAGACGACAGTCGTAACCGCGCTGATAAGTGGTGGGACGTACTGCTGGGGATCGATAGGGATTGCCTGTTGGAGTGGTAGCATAGTGTATTCCTTTTGTCCGATGCAAGCTCCTGTTAAACAATTTGCTCTTCGACTGTCCTGATGTCCGCCATTTCTAACAGAAAATCGCTTTGTAAGCCACTCTAACTGTGACTCCACATCTATCCCTCGTTCGGACTGCTCGCCGTTAGCGAATCAGGAGTAATTGTCCCAACGTTTATTCGGGTTGCCAGCCTGTTATGAACAATGGATCTATTCAGGAAGGCCGGGGAGAAGTTCGAAGAAACGAAACAGTCGTTTATGGAAGGGAAGGAAACGCCGTACGTATGTCGCTCCTGTGAGGAGCCAGTGGACGATGACTACGATCACTGCCCTCACTGTGGCGAAGAGACGGTCGAACCGGTTGAGTGACCTCGCTGAGGGTACTAATTGGTTCCTCTGTAATCGGTCCATTAGTATTGTTGGATAACGGAGTAAGGATTCCCCTCGGGAAAGAGTGAGGCGTTGGATGGGTTGGAACGTAATTTTGAATCCACAAGTCAACGAGCCACGCTTATCGGTTGTGGTGACAGTCACACGAACTCGAATACGGATTTAATACGACCTACTCCAGTTACGGGGTATTGGAGTTACTCGAACACGGCCGCTCTATCGCTATCTTCTGAGTGACGACGCCGCGTTTGTTGGCGCTCCGTTAGCTATCAATGGCGACTGAAAAACACACTACGCCGCCTGCAGAGTCAATCTCGATGGGAGAAGACGCGGAGACGGGTTTTGAAACCGCCCCACAGGGTGATCTCGAGACATCCGTTGACAGCGATGATCGCCCGCCAGCGACGTCAAAAGAGAACGAGACGACAGACAGTTCGCTTCTGGAGACGCCATGTTCGCGAACGTACCTCGAGATCCGACCGTCGACGGACTCGCTGGAGTACGGTGCCGTTGCCCAGGCAATGGAGTTACTCTACAGGCGACTCGATGATCGGACGACAACAGGTGTGTTGAACTCGTTACGTGGCCGTTCGAACACGCCGGTCGTCGAGATGCTTCTCGTATCAGATGGGCACACGGATACGAGTATTCGGTATCTGATCGGGACAACAGACGACGACTTCCTCGATGATCTCGAAGGGATCTGTCGGACGGTCGTTCCGAACTCGTACGAACTAACGCGGGTCAAGTGGCATCCACGCGATCTCGAGGCAGTACTGAACGTTCCCAACCGCGAGTTAGACACAGAGTTCGATGAGCGAGTCTCCACGTCGGATCCGTTCGTCGCCGGTGTCGAGTATCGCGGCCGAGCCCAGTTACGCCGCGATTGGCTCATGCCGTTCAGGTCGTTCGACGAGTCGGACAATCGATCCTCAGCCCGGTCCAAACAGGAGTCTCGATCCACTGACTCACCTCGCGTTCCGCTTGCAACGCTCGTCGAAACGCTCTGTGAGAGTGACGTCCCGGTCATCTACCAGGTGGTCTGCCGACCGGCGGGCTCTCTGCAGCCGCTCGCAGACGAGTACCGATTCGAACTCGAGAGTGAGGTCGTCACGAGCGGTGATCGACTCTCTGCGTTCCTCTTTCCGCGACCAGTGCCAGAAGAGCGCACAGAGTCTCGGGAGATCACACCGGCATATCGAGACCGTCTCGAGGTGCTCAACCGTCGTGATCACAGACACGCGTTTCAGGCATCCGTCCGAGCGGTTGCACTCTCGAGGGACGACCCGGAGACGGTGACCAGGGTCGCACACAATCTTGCAGGGGCGCTGTCCCATCTCAGCGGGGATTTCCACGAGGTTACGGGCCACGTCATCACCGACGACGAGTTTCATACGGGTCTCACCCCACCTGGCACGCATCTGTACGAGGCACTCATCGATCGAACTTGTCTCGAGTCGACGTACGACGATCTCGGAAAACGCTTCCCGTGGAAGTCACACGAGAGCCCTGGAATCGTCGTTTCTGCAACGGAATTGCCTGTGTTCTGTCTGCTGGATGGTGGTGGCCTCACTGCACGCGGTCAGCGAGCCCTCGAGGCACGACATGCAGAGCGAACTGGACTCCCGCTTCCGGCCCCACAGCAACTCGCCCGATATACGGGGACTGGACAGGCGCTGTGCCGTCCCTTGACCGACGATCGACAGCCGACTGCACAGCGATTTGTCCTCCCGCCCGAGCTGCAAGACCGCCACCTGTTCATCGTCGGTGATACTGGCTCTGGGAAATCCGTCCTCACGACTGGGGCCATGCTGTCCAACACGACGGCCACAGCTGGCCCGGAGATCCTGTTCGACTACAAAGGCGGAGGCACGGCCGAAGAGTATCTCCAAACGCACTACGCGGCCGCTGGTGGCCTCGACAGCGATACCGTCCAGTACTTCGATCTCACGAAGATGCTCCCTGCGCTCTCGCTGTTCGACATCGGCCCACTCCTGGACGCGGGTCTCTCCCGAGAGGAGGCTCGATCACGGATCGCGGGGCACTACGAGGAGATTCTCGCGGGACTCCTGGGTGAAGAGCAGTACTATAGCGCCACCGAGTCGACCAAAGCCATCCGTAATCACCTACGGGCGTTGTACGACCCCATCCATGGTTCGGATGCGATCTCACACAAGGATCTGTACAGAGCGCTTCAGCGAACGCTGAGTGACCGATCACCACCGCCAACCTCAGACGAACGACTCACGGAGTACTTCGCAGGATTACTCGAGCGCGATCGCGACGTCTTCAATATGGTCCTCGGTGGTGCCGTTGCTCGAGTCGAGACGATTGCCACCGACGATCGACTGGCGCCGCTGTTCGATTACGTTCACATCGAGTCTTCAGACGTTGAGCACGGAGACACAGTCCAGGACTCTGGTCGTGAATCACGTTTTGAAGATGCAACACAGATGGAACTAGAACGTGAATCAGATCAGATTCGAAACCCACACTTCGATTTCATCGATGTTATCGACGACGACTGTGTCGTCATTTTCGACTTCGGTGGCATGGAAGAGCGAGTCAAGCGAGCGCTCACACTCGTCTTGCTCTCGAATATGTGGAGTGCGTTGAAAGCTCGTGCTGAAGCTCCGAGCACGCCAGCGAACCCACCGCAGGTCAACCTGTATCTCGAGGAAGCGAAAGACGTCGCGGCGACCCAGTTGGTGGATACGCTGCTCTCCCAGGGTCGGTCCTTCGGCCTCTCGATCATGCTGGGCGTCCAGTTTCCGAGCCAACTCGATTCACCCGATCCCTCGAATCAGACGTACGAAGAGGCGCTCAACGAGATCGGCACGCTCGTCGTCGGCAACGTCAGCATCGAAGACGACCTCGCGAAGACGCTGGCCACTGATGACGTCCCACCCCGTAAGGTAGCACGACGCCTCGCTGCGATTCGTCACGGGGAGTGGCTCATCCGCCCCGCTGCCGAATTTGGCGCCCCACCTGCACGACCGTTTCTCGGCCGTTCGTTATCGCCACCACGCGGCCATCCAGCGAGCGATGAACCACTTGCGGGCGAGCAAAAACGAGCCTTCGACGCGGCTTTCGAGTCCATCACCCTCGAGACCTGGAGACGCTCGGGGCTCGGTCACGAATCAGAACCAACACAGGCTGCTCATACGGGGTCACCGAACGATTCTGACGGAGACGAACCAGCGCACAGTGAATCGTCACTCCGTGTCGACTCACTCCTGCCACACACGAAGCGATTTCCTGACTGTGTCGTCTACGACGAAGCGATCGACGCACTCTGTTGTGCGTCCTGTGAGAACCGCTACGACCCAACGATCGAGGGGATGAAGCGAGCGATCGAGTGTTGTCACTCCCTCGAGGACGTCGACGCCGACGATATCCCGGTCTGTGAAATCAATCTCAAACTCACGCCAGCCGAGCGCGAAGCCTCCGAATGGAGTGATCGACAACTACTGTTCTTGCAGGCAGTCTACAACGCCCAGCAGCTGCGATACGATCCACTCGAGTACGACATCCTCTCCGACTCAATGCTCAGGCTCCAGGAGTACGTCGGGATCGAAAACGACGACATCACGCCACTGATCGAGGCAGACGTTCTTCGTCACGATACCGACCACCCACACCGGCTCTATACCGTGTCATCGGACGGTCGCGACGTCATTGGGGAGAGCTATCGCCTCGGCGTCGACTATGGCCACGGCGCTGGCGACCTCGAAGAGTCTAGTCAGCACGTCCTCGGCATCGAGGTGACTCGCCAGTATCTCGAGGCAGTGTATGCCCAGAGCGCTGACTCGAGCGTCACGGAGGTGATTCCATATTACGACCTCGACGACCAACACCGACTCGACCTCGCAGGTGTCGACGCCGATGGCGAGATCGTCGTCACCGCCGAAGTCGAACGGATCAACAACGATTATCACCGGGCCGTTCCCGAGGACTTCGATAAGATGGCTTCGTGCGAGCCTGACGAGGCTATCTGGGTGGTTATGAAACAGGCCGATGGTCACAAGGTACTTTCTGCGCTCAATGATCCTTTAGAGGGTGAGCCTCGTGTCGAGAAGACCTACGCCAAGACAACGCCACCCCAGCAGTTCCGCATCGATACTCCAGGGATGACCGCTGTCTACCCCGCAGACTGGCTTCGAGAGCAGTACTAATCGGCTCTATTGAAACCCTCCGCCAGTGATATGCTTAATCAGCCGTGCTGAATACAGTGCGCGAGTGTAACACTCGATGAAAGTCGATTACGAGGGGTGGTAATCGATCAGTACAGGGCGAGAATGTTGCACGAGATTCAATTCGGGTTTCGAATGTGGTGATCGGTCAGAACAGAGGAGGTACGTATTAGAGACAGGAATGCCCGACTGGCGAGATGCGGGGTGATTGGGACGTATTCATCAGCGACGTATGCGTCCCAGTATCCGGCTTCGAACGTCATCGGCGGAAACGTACGTTTGGTTGTCGGTTGGGCCAAGCACTTCATCTAGGGATTCCCATCCATCCTGCGTTTCGATTTCATAGTCGCCATAGGCCTCGATCAAGTCATCCGTCGTGGTTGGATAGTCATGGGTTTCGAGTGCTTCATCAAGGTCATCAAGCTGCTCAACAGCGTCGTTGCGCATCGGTTCGGCCTCATCGGCCCGGGTACGTGCTTCCTCAACTTCTCGCTCATGCTGACGTCGCTCTTCGTCATCTGCTTGTTTGTCCCGGCCCTGTTTATCATCTGCCATCGCGTGCATTAAGAGATCGATTCGGATAACGGTGTGGTCGCTCATCGGTGCGACCGCCTCCCAGATCCTCTGCATTTAACAGGCAACTTTCGCAATCTACTCAGGATTGTAGCAAAGCGTACTATTCGCGTTTCAAATAGCTCATAATCGGGTTCTACGTCCGGAAGAGTAGGTTTGGTCTCTGCTTCGAGAGTCGATTATGAAGATAGTCTAGGAAAGATTGCACGATGAGGTTCTCCCTCGAGTGTATGGCTTGTGACCCAATAGTCGAGTAAGTGGCCTCTCGAGGCGATTAGGGGACTTTCGCGTATGTTTTGATGATTGCTGGTGCTGATGAACGAGCAAGGACCGTTTCGTGATCGGTACTCGCTGCGTAGATGCAGAGCTCGAGGCATCAGACGTGCATAACCGGTTCGAGAAGCGCTCTATGGTGTTTTTACGTTCTCGGGAAGTGTCTCAACCTGTTCGGCAATTTCAGTACTGTCTAGCACCCCAAAACCGATAGCAGAGGACCGATTATGAAATTTTGAATCGTGTCCTGGACGGTCACACGCTCGACTCGAGTGGGTGAGTGAGATCCCTGTAGAGAAGGCTCTAAACCAGCGAATCCAATTTCGTGGAATGGATCTGAGACGCTCTTCATAGCGATTCTCTTCCTGGTGACCGCCAACCCGAAAAACGCAAGACAGAAACCGATTATGAACTTTTGAGAGCGTGATTTCTCCCTCTTTTCGGGTCACTCACTTTGCCCTGCTCACGCCCACCTCTGTCCTGGACGCTATCTCGAGCGATAACCTCCTACTCCAGGATCTCTTCCTAGGTTCGTCCATAGATCACCTCTACACACATCTTCCGGACAGTTGTCGTGGTTATGATCAGGAAATGTTCTGGCCAATACCGTGATCCGCGAGGTTCAGAGTTTCTTTTTGACCTCCATGTAGAGTTTTGGGTGGAGATTCCTCCTCTCGTCAACAAAGTCATACAAGATGTCTGTAGCCGCTGCAGACGCCAACACTCCATCATTGTCCATTTGAGCAAGAGCATGACTACCCACAAGCGTTCGATACCATGACTTCGGGTGATCTCGAGTAGCTCTCGCCGTTTGCCAGCAGCAGCCCTCCTCATCCTCAGTGACTAAGATTCGCCTCGGCATCGACGGCCACCAGAACTAAGCACAAATGAAAGAAGAAGCGAATAATCAATGGACGTACAGAGGGAGTACGAGACGATGTGTGACTGTAGCAAACTGCGACCTAACGTTCTGTATTGCCGGTGTGGGGGACGTCGATGACGGACTTTCAGATGGGCCGTCGCGACGTGCTCAAAGCAACCGGTGCCGGAACGGTGCTAGCCTCCAGCGGGCTCACGAGCGGAACGGCGACTGGAGAGACCAGGGCCGTCTCAACTGGATTAGACATTACGTTCGTGGAGGCGAATCCGGACGCGGGATTCAATTACCCGTATTATCTCTATGCACCCGCGATTGACGACAATCATGAGCGGCCAATTCTGGTCGAACCGAACAACACTGGACGAAATACTGATGACTTCGAGGTTCATCGAGAATCGGCCGAGCGGCTGATCGAATGGCGATCGACGGCGTTCAGCGATTCGCTCGGCGTTCCGATGCTCGTCCCAGTGTTTCCTCGTCCTCGCTCGGAACCGGTCGACTGGACGCATTACATCCATGCGCTCGACACCGAGACGATGCAGATCGAGTCCGGGGACCTACACCGCGTCGACCTCCAACTTATCAGTATGATTGAGGACGCAAAGGCGAAACTCGCTGATCACTCGATTCCGGTCGCTGACGACATCCTCATGAACGGGTTTTCGGCGTCCGGGAACTTCGTCAACCGATTCACGGCACTGCATCCCGAACTGGTCCGATCCGTCACCGCCGGCGGGATCAACGGAACTGCGATCCTCCCACTGTCAAAAGCGAGCAACCACACGCTAAACTATCAGATCGGTGTTGCCGACCTCGCGTCACTCGTCGGCGAGGAGTTCGACGAAGGGGCCTGGGCGGAGACGGCCCAGCTGGTCTACATGGGTGGCGACGACGAGAACGATACGATTCCGTACGGCGATGCCTGGAACTCGAGGCAGCGAGATATCGCGCTCGAGGTATACGGCGAGCACATGCAGGAAGATCGGATGCCGTACTGTAAGTCCGTCTACGACGAGGCCGATGCGACCGGCCGAGTGACGACGTATCCGAACGTCGGTCACCGGCCGATCGACTCCGAGATCATCACCTTTCACCGTAAGCGCGTCGTCCCGCACTCCGTCGCGTTCTCGACGCCACCGGCTATCGGCGCGACGACCGTTCACGTGCACGCGCTAACGACCGAATCGTCGACCTACGACGTCCGCGTGTTCGACGAGACCGGGAGCGACAGTACGGTCGATCCGGCGACACTCGAGCCCGAAAGGGAGTTACTGACGGCCCTCGAGTTGTCGGAATCCCTGGTCGCAGGCGATACGATCGACGTCGCGCTTTTAGAATCGGGACAGACCGATCCCGAGCAGGCACTAGCCAGCGAGACGGCCACGGTAATGGGTCGGGTCGAACTAGTCAAGGCGCCGGTTGCCGGCGAATCGGAGGTCACCGTCGAGTACGAACTCGCTGCGTCGTACGACCCGATGAAGACGCCGACGCTCCGGCTCGACACCGAGCAAGGCGGGGCGTCCGTGATGCGGGCGCTGGAACCCGGTGAGGACGGGATCGATACGTTCGAGGTGTCCACCGACGCAAACGGCGTTCCGTTCGAACAGACCAGGGAGGTCGTGGCGAGGATCGTCGACAACGACCCCCACGGCATCGATCCGATCGCCGTCGACACGGAGACGGTCAGCACGCCGGACGACCCGGCGGTTTCGGTCGAAACGACCGCCGACCCAGCCGTCCTGAGCGGTGACGAGGTCGTTGTCGACGCACGAGTTCGAACGCTGGGCGGCGATCCGAACGACCTGGACGAGGCGCTCGTCACCTTCTCGATCGACGGTGACGTCGTGAGCGATGAGCCGATCGCGCTCGAAATCGGCGAGTACCGGACAGTGTCTACGGTCATCGAAATAGATTCGTCCACGGACGCGGACGAACTCACCGTCACGGCCAGCGTGGAAGGCGAATCCGACGCAGCCGCTGTGGTCATCGCGGAACGACCGGCGCTCGGCAACGGGACGAGCGAGGAGCCGTATCGGATCGAAAACGGTCGAGAACTGGCGTACGTTCACTTCGAGATGGACGCTCACTACGAGGTGGCGTCTGCTATCGACCTCTCGGGCTACACGAGCTTCTTCTCGCTTGGTCGTTCAGCAAATTCATTTTCGGGCACGTTCGACGGCGCCGGCCACGAGATCAGTGGACTGACGATCGACTCGACGGACGACGCCGTCGGGCTGTTCAGCGAACTGCACGGCGGCGAAATCCGGAATCTCCGCCTGGTCGATGCGACCGTCACCGGCGGCGATTTCGTCGGTGGTCTCGTCGGAATCGGTAACGGACTGGGGACCGTCTCGACGGTTCGCGTGTCCGGAACGATTGCGGGCGAGTCGGATATCGGGGGGCTCATTGGGGGAACGATGACCGGCCGCAACGATTCGAGCGAGATCGAGATCGACCGCGTCGCCGTCGATGCAACGGTCGTCGGCGACCGCAAAGTCGGCGGCCTCCTCGGACAGAGTTCGGGCGATTCGATCTCCCAATGCTACGTACTCGGCGAACTCGAGAGTACGTCGGCCGTCGGCGGGCTGATCGGCCACGAAGCATTCGACGCGACGCTCGTCGAGTCGTACGCAGCGGCCACCTTCGAGAGTTCGGGTGGCGGTGGCCTGATCGCGACCGGAAGCGATCCGACCGTCGTCGATTCCTACTGGGATAGGGACACGACCGGACGAAATACGTCGATCGGGGGTGGTACCGGCTTGTCGACCGAGGAGCTGACCGGTGAGGCCGCGGCCCGTGAGTTGGATGGCTTCGACTTCGACTCGAGCTGGACCGTGACCGACGGGTATCCGATACTGAGTTGGGAGAGTCGTCTCAGGATCGCGGCGGTCGAGGCGCCTGCGTCGATAGAACCCGGCGATCCGTTCGTCGTCTCCGTAACCGTGACGAACAACGGTGCTACCACAGAGGACGATGCCGTCGCACTTACCTTCGACGAGGAGGTGGTCGAGTCTCTCGCGATTTCTCTCGACCCTGGCTCGTCGAAGACGGTCGAGTTCGATCTCGATACAAGCGACCTCGAACCCGACGAGTACGACTATCTTATCGAACTGGATCAACACGGCGTGTCACGAACGGTCGCCCTGGTCTCCGACGACGAACCGGATGGTGAGGATGAGCCGGGTGAACCGGACGAATCAGGTAACGAGGACGAGACGGATGACGAAGACAAATCAGGCGACGGTGACGAGCAGAATGGCGACGACGAGACGGATGGCGAGGATGAACCAGATGACGAAAACCAACGTGACGATACTGACGGGGATGACGACAACCCAGAACCGAGCAACGGCTCTCCGAACAACGATTCATCCGACTCCGGTGGTGCTGACGATCGGGAGGCTGAAGACGGAATGCCCGGCTTTGGGATCGTAAGCGCGGTCGGAACCATGGGAGGACTCGGCTATCTACTCAAACGTCGCCTCGAGGACGCCGACGAAACGGAGTGACGACCGGGTTCGTTCGACATTCTATCCATCTTTCAAAACGACCGAACGAGTGGCGGGCTACGTCATCGTCACCAACGACGATAGAACGGTTCGTTCGGGGAGTACACACGAACAGCTCCTCCAGGAGAACGGAACTGCTCCAGGACTCGGTCACTACCAGGCAGTGTTCCTATCGGACTCGAGTGCGGCCTACGCGGTCGTCCCCGGGGCAACGATCAACGCGACCGTCTCACCGAACGAGGAGGTTTCGGTGCGGACGACCGTCGATGTGGACGGCCAGTCGCTCGAGTACGAGCGGGTCGTTGAAGCGGATGGAGAGAGACGACTTCAGGTCACCGTGGCCTATCCAGGGACGTACGACGTCGGGGGTCAGAGTGTGGCGGTGTCGCAGGCAGACGTCGGGTCCGGTGAGACGGTCGTCGTCGAGTAAGGATACGTTTCTCTAGCCGGTCACCTGGACTCGGCTAGCCTTAGTGGTAGTATTCCGACGAGGTTATAACCGCCTGTGGATGAACACTGTGTAACTACACGTCCATATGTCATCTTCTGATTCGGAACGCGTTTCGAGACGCGCCAAACTCGAAGCCCTCCTCGACGTGGCCCGATACAACCCGAAGTTCGCCGCCGTGATCGTCGTCCTCGGTCTCGTCGCGGCTGTCCTCGAGGGTGTCGGCCTGAGCTTCATCCTGCCGATCATCGAACTCGTCCAGGTCGACGATCCGACGGCGGAGGCCGACGGCCTCATGGGGGCGTTCGTGATGGCATACGATACCCTGGGGGTTCCGTTCACGCTCGGCTATATCGTCGTCGGCGTGGCCGCGGTAATGACTGTTCGCTACACCACGAGCTTCGTCGTCGCGTGGTTTCGTGAAGCGCTGCGGACGTACTACATTCGGGATTTGCAATTGCGGGCGTACGACAACGCGCTGGACGCGAAGGTCAGTTACTTCGACGAGGAAGGCTCGGACGACATCCTGAACGCGATCGTGACCCAGACGACCTACGCAGGGCGAGTGATTCAGCGGGTTGTGAAACTACTCGAGATGGTCTTTCTCTCGCTTGCGTATCTCGTCATTGCGCTCGTCATCTCGCCGATGTTGACGGTGTTTGCGGCTGGTATCCTCGGCTTTTTGACCGTGTTTCTTCGACGAGTCGTCGAACCGGGATACGCCGTCGGCGATCTGGTCGCCGAGGCCAACGAGCGTCGGCAGGAAGCGGCACAGGCGGGAACACAGGGGATTCGGGACGTTCGACTCTTTGGACTCGCAAGTGAGTTACGAGAGGACTTTAACAACGCGATCGATCAGTTCACGAGCGCGCGGATTACCCTCCGGCGAAACGAGGCAGCGATCAACAATTTCTACAACCTCGGCGTTGCAGTGTCCGTATTCGTCCTTATTTACCTCGCGCTGACGTTCGCTGATCTCTCGGTTGGCGCGCTCGGCGTCTTCCTCTTCGCGATGTTCCAGCTCGGGCCGAAAGTGAGCCATGTAAATACACTATTCTACCAGGTCGAGAACGATTTGCCGCACCTGGTTCGAACGCAGAACTTCATCAAGGACCTCGAGACCCGGCAGGAACCCAACGAACCGACTCGAGCGGTTCCCGCAGAGGTGACGGATGTCGAGTTCGACGATGTCCACTTCTCGTACGACGACGAGGAGCAGGTGCTTCGCGGCATCGACTTCACCGTCGAGAAGGGCGAGTTCGTCGCCTTCGTCGGCCAGTCCGGTGCCGGGAAGTCGACGATCGTCTCCGTGCTCGCCCGGTTGTACGAACTGGACCAGGGAGAAATTCGAGCGAACGGCATTCCGATCGACGAGATGGACATTTCGGAGTGGCGCGACCACGTCGCCGTGGTTCGTCAGGATCCGTTCATCTTCAACGACACGCTCGAGTACAACCTTACAATCGGCAACCGGGACGTCACTCGAGAGGAACTGGATCGGGCCTGCGAGATTTCGAAGGTCGACGAATTCTTTGGGGAACTACCCAACGGGTACGACACCATGCTCGGCGACGACGGCGTTCGGCTGTCGGGTGGACAGAAACAGCGGGTGGCGCTGGCTCGAGCATTACTGCAAGATGCTGATCTGCTGGTGCTCGACGAGGCGACGAGTGACCTGGACTCGAACCTCGAGCAGGAGGTTCAGGCGGCCATCGAGTCCATGGATCGAGACTACGCGATGATCGCTATCGCTCATCGCCTGTCGACGGTCGAGAATGCCGACCGGATCTATACCGTGGACAATGGGGAGATCGTGGAGGCTGGAGAGCACCGCGACTTGATCGACAACGGTGGACAGTACGCGAACCTGTATGCGATTCAGTCGGGCCAATAACGAATCGGCCAGACATCTACTCTCCCTTCGTCGACTGGCTATATGTAGCCGAGATCCGCTAGCCGGCGTTGGGTACTTTCAGCCATCCCTTCTTCTATTCCTTGTCTCGTGTCCGCTGCCACTGCTTGTTCTTTATACGTCGTAATATCGGTCGAGAAATGATCGAGCGCCCACTCGGGCGGGTTTTCTTCCCGCTCGATCTCCGTCTGGGAACTGGGTGTGTCGGGGTCGAGCGCGTACCATCTGACGGATCCTAACGAATCCCATTCGACTTTGGTCCCATCTCGATACGCACAACGGATCATCCGATCCCAGTACTCGATCTGTTCTTCATCGACATTTTTCCGATGGGCCGAACAGATCCCGATTACTTCAGCGGCGATCGTTTCATCGAAGACGTCCGGCGTTTCGTTATTCGCGAGTCCAACCAGTAGTTCTGGGAGTCGGATGTGACTAAATAGACCATCCTCAAGCTCGTCATACCCCTCTGGAGCGTTGACAATCACAAAGGGGACGTGGAGCAACCCCTCCGAAACACTGCTCGTGTGTTTGACGAGGTACTCTTCGTCCGGGTACCCGAAATTCTCGCCGTGGTCGGCAGTGATAACGAACGTCGTCTCTCGGGTGGAGTTCGCCTGAATGTAATCGATGTATTTCGCCACCATCCGGTCAACGTAGTCCACTTCTGCTGCGTGGAGTTTCCTCAGCGAGGTATAAACGTCATTGAACTTCGATTTGTCGTCGCCCAAGTGTATCTCCCATGTCTTGAAACGTCGTTCCCAATCCGCAGGCAGGCCATGGAGGCTATTGTCATACCCCAGTCGCGGATGCCGGGGTGCGTGCGCGTCCATTATGTTCGCGAAGAGGAAAAACGGCTCGTCGAGGCTTCCAAATTCCCGTTTTGTCTCTCTGAGGATGCTTTTTGCCCCATCATCCAGGGGCCGGGGGATACCAAGATTCGGCAAAGCAGATTGAAGCTGACTCATGATACCGTTCGAGATACTCTCAAGTGGGTGCTCGTGAGTGATGGCTGCACGAAAAAACTGCGGATATTTTCTCAGACTTTCTGAATCGTGCTCCTCGAGCCACTCAGAGACTCGAATGCCGTTGTTGAACAGCGTCCCCCGATAAATATCGACGAACGAGTCGAACAGCACGTCGAAACCGAAATCAGAACTCGCATACGAGTTTGCAGAGACGCCAACGGTGGAATATCCCGGGAGTTCCGAGAGGAATGTCTCTGATATCTCGAGATCCGCATAGGTGGGATTATGGGAGTGGTAGCCGTGCTCTGATGGAAACTTCCCGGTAAACATGCTCCCGTGACTGGGAAGACTCCAGCAACTAGCCGCTCTCGCCTGGGAAAAGGTCACGTCTGCCCGTTCTTGAATACGGGTGGCATACCGGTCGAAGAAGTCCTTTCGAGCCGTATCGACACAGATGAGAACGATATTTCGATCCATGTACGCTATATCTTCACAATGGAAAATAGCTTTATTGATCCACATAATCCTATGAACTTCACACATTTTTTAATATTCTATTGGAAATTGAGGAGGGGAACAGGTAATTGACGCCAATTCTGACTTCTGGTGTGATCTGGTTGTATCACCTGTCCCGTGAGTCAGGGATCACGGTACGAGTTAACGTAATCAATCAACGACCGCACGAAGCGCTGTGAAACAAATTAGCCCATCTCGTCTCGAGAGTCGAAACGATATCCTGAGTTCGTCTCGCGAAGACGCCCTCTCATTCACCTCGAGAACCCGACCAAAAGGTATAGTTACAGGCTGTTGAAGCGATACGTAGATGCAAGAAATTCGTAGAGCGATAGAAATCTATAATCAGGAGGGGGGGAAAAAATTACTAATCGATTCGAAAGATTACCTCGTAAGACAACTATCCGTTATTGTGTATGTCATCACGTACGTGGCGTCAATGTTTTTTGAAAAAGATGACTCGATATGGCTGTTTACGAATCACGCACGTAACGCTGGCTTCTCCGATAATGGTAAGTACCTATACCTTTACCTGAACGAAGAGACAGACGAACGGGCAATCTGGCTCACCTCTAGTAAAGAAGTGCACGATGCGCTAAACGCTCGAGGATATGAAGTCTACCGCTCTGATAGTTGGAAAGCGAGGTATCTTCGCTTGAAAAGCAAATACATCGTCACCACGACCACATTGGGACTCGTCGAATGGGCGTACTACGGGGGTTCAACCATTATTCAACTTTGGCACGGCGTTCCTTTGAAAAATCTCAACCTGACCGGTCACCACGAACCAGTACACGATCTGAAAGAGAAATTATTGAAATACGATTTTCTCGTAGTCAACTCTGAGTTGACGGAACAATACCTGAAAGAAACGAAGCGATATACGAAAGCCATCTATGCTGGCTATCCAAGGAACGATGTCTTATTGAAGGACATCCCTAATTCCTCTCTCGGAATTCCTGTAGAGACCAATGATCTACTCGAAGAAATCGGCAATTCGGAGACGATCATCGGTTACTTCCCAACGTGGCGGAAATACGAGGTGAATTACGATAATTTCGAGTACGATCGGTTCGACGAATTTCTCGAAGAGAACGATGCTCACTTCCTCTACAAGCCACACAGGTACATGGAGGTGAACATCGATGACCAGTATGATCGGATTCACTTGCTGCCTGCATACGGCGATATCTATCCGCTCCTCGAGGAATTCGATATCATGATCACGGATTATTCTTCTATCGTATTCGATTATCTGCTCCTCGACAACCCCGCTATCTTCTACCCGTTCGATTTCGAACTGTACGAGAAGGAACGTGGGTTTCACCTGGATTATGATGAGTTCACCCCCGGGCCGAAAGCGTACGATTTCGCCTCCCTGCTACAGACTATCGAAGAATGCATCGACGAGGATGAGTATGGGGAGCGGAGACGAGACGTGAGAAGGAAAATCCTTCAGGGAAAGAATCCACACGCATGTGAACACATATACGAGACTATCAAAAGCGAGTCCTGAGTTGATTGGAGAAGAATTGCAACTATGTTATACTTTCAACTGCGGACTGATGCAACAATGAGGGCTCATCTCACGGCTCAACTCGTGTGTTTGTAGCCACTGTCGGTCTCCAGAGATTATGTTCCGAGACGCTCGACCTGCATCGGCTGCTGAGACGTACTCCTTCACCTATTTCATTTGATTACTGCGCGCAGAAGATACGTAGGCGTATACGCTTCTGTGCTGATCGACGGGTTTCGAATGTCCGCTGACCAGCTCGCTGTTAGCGATCGGTGATTCATCACAGATAATTCATACCCTAGCTCCTGGAGATACTCGAGAAGATCCGTTTCAGCAGCCCCGAGTAATTCGGGATGAACCTCTATATACAATCTTGGCCGTGCTGTCTCCAGTGTTTTCTCGAGTCCGTAAAGCGCATCCAGTTCGGCACCTTCTATATCCATCGTGACTATGGAAGGAGACGGCTGAATTTTTGCGTAACTATCAACAGAGAACGTTCCATCCGATCCGTCCCCAACGCGGACCTGGGTACGGTTCGATTCGGGACTGTTCAGCTTGCAGAACCTCACACGTTTCCAGTTCATCTCGAAAAGATGAATATTTTTAGAGGGAATTGAAAGCGATTCCCCAACTTTCGCATTATAGCCATATCCCGCTCCGATGTCATACAGAACGTCGTTCTTATCGGAAATGCTTGCTAACTCCCTCACTAAGCCCGGTTCGTAACCGCCCTCTCTCCCGGATTTCGTCACTAACACGCCGCTCGAATAGTCTGGCACGAGTAGGACGAATTCACCTGCGGCTGTTTCGAATCGTAGTTTTTTCTTCTCCATGTGCCGAACCTGGAAGTCCCTATACAGCGATGATTTTTTCAGGTGAGTAAAATACGTGTTCAGTCCGATCTGTTTGGCAGTCACTTTGAGTGGCTTTGGGACCGAATTTTCAATTCTTCCCAGTGGATCCATGAAGTAGATCACGACGTCTCGCCTTAAGGGTGTAACACTGGTTTTTCAGTATCTGGTAGATTCTTCTCGTTACGTCTCGCTTGGAGCGCCCCGTCACTGAGGAGAAAGGACTGTTGTGAACGCAGCTGGCTGTTGAGGTCTCTTTCGTCTCAATTACGCTATTTCTGACGTTGATTTCCATGGAAAGACCGAACCTTGCACGAGTCAATCTGTATTCAAACCTGGTCTATCCACCATCCACTGGCGGGCTACTTTACGCCTTGCTTGCTGTAGATGTTCCGGCGTATTTATCTCCGCATGGTCTCTTTCCGCTATTTTTATCGGTTTTGTCGGTATCTGTGGGAATATTATTGGGAACCACTCGTCACGGTTCTCCGAAAGGATATCCTTCGCCGTTTCGATGTGGGCCTGGTTTAAAATGAATATGCCTGCCTCTTGATGTCCACGAATGGCTCCGTAATCGACGATGTTCTGTTCTTCATCCCATGTGACCGCCGTCATCTCGTCTTGCACGCCCTCGATCACGGTTGCTGCGCTGTGATCGTCGAACGCTTCCTTTTCGAACTGCTCAACGACGTTCTCGAGCATCTCGTGTCTGAATATCACGTCGCCACAAACGAGCAAGAGGTCATCGTCAATATCCAACTGATCTAGCGCGAAATAACACGATCCGCCGTTCTCGTGTTGGCGCCATCCACTGTAATAGTGAAGATTGACGTCATCACCATCTATTGGGGCCTGATCAACGGTCTGCTCGTCGAACCCGTGTCCTAATATTACGTGAATGTCATCGACCACCGCTGAGAGAACCGCTAGCTGAATATCACAGATCCGCCGTCCATCTATATCGAGAAACCACTTTGGGAGCTCTCGGGTGTGATTCTGCATCCTGCTTCCTCTCCCTGCAGAAAGTATGATGGCGTCCATTAGTGAATATTCTCCTCCCACGATCCGCTTTATCAATCTTTGTGAGACGAGGGAGGCGAAATGGTAGCTTACAAAAAACGCTGGGACATCGCTCGAATCTCTGCTTCCATTAGCGGTAGCCTACTCGAGAATCACTACCCAATTCCGTTTTCGGTGGAGGATGCAGGAGTCCGGTCTGCTATTTGCCAACCCCCTCCTATGACAAGTATCCCAAGTTTTCAAGATGTCCTTCTACGTCCCTGGACTGGTCTCTTTCCTCGAGCGTGGGCTCGTATTCGCCGGTATCTTTCGCAACCGTCGTCGCCCACGGGACTCGTTTGATCTTCGGGTGGGGAATCGCCATCGGATGCCGATTAATCCCCCACTCGCCGAACGCCTCCCCGTGATCGGCGCTTATTGCTACCTCTTCTGCATCGATACTCTGGATCAAAACCGAGACTTCGTCGAGGACCAGCCGAAGGTTATCGAGATACGCAGCCCAGACGGTCTCAAAGTCGCCACCGTTTTGCAAATAGGTCCACGGTCTTTTTTCGTAGTCGTAGAGTTCCCCTCGTCCCTCGGCGTCGGCGTTGGCGACGTACGGTTCGTGAGGCTGGCTATAATGAACGACTAAGCGGTCTGGCTCGTGATCCCTCGCGTGCGTAATCGCTCGATCCGTTACGTGTCGTGGTCGGACGTGGCCGTGTTCCGGTTTCGGCGCGTATTTCCACACCTGATCCAGTTTTAATAAGTCGCGCTCGCTAAGCGTCGACCAATTCGTCCACGCAAACCTGCGATCGTGGCCCGGTAGCATGCCCTGACACAGGATCGGTTCGTCGAATCCGTTCGCCGAAACGTAGATGGTTTCCGCTACTTCCTCGCGATACTCGTCGACGAACGTACACGCTATCCATTCGCTCGAGGTACTTCCCACGGACGTCATCGCGTCGATGTCGGAGAGAAAGTCGTACTCCGGTGCGACCTCGCGAAGCGCATCTACTCGACACGTGTCCAATAATACGAGCACGTCCCACTCCCGTTGGAATACGTTCGTCCCTATCGGGTAGCGGGAGAACGCGGATAGAGCTGCGCTGAGATACACATCGTATCCCGCTGAGACCAGCCTCGACCGTATCGACATCAGGCCGTCCCCCACTTCAGTTGGATTACCGCTGTCGACGAGTTGGTTCTACTTCTGGACATCTCTAGCTATATCGAGAGGTAATCGACTGGGGCGACCGCCCCCTGATCGCTTCTCGATAGATCTCTACCAACCGATCGTTGAGGATTTCCTTATCGAAATTCCGTTCCACGTGTTCTCGCCCGGCGTCCCCCATGACGAGCCGCCTGGACGGATTCCGAACGAGCCGTTCTAACCCGGCAGCAATTCTATACGGGTCGCGTGGTGGCACGAGAATTGCCGACCGCCCTGACTCGACTGCTTCCGGTATTCCGCCTACATTCGAAGCGACGACAGGAAGTGAACACGCCTGGGCTTCGAGGAGGACTTTTCCAAACCCCTCCCGTACGCTGGGCAGTAAAAAGACGTCCGCGTTCTGTAACTCGAGCACTACTTCCTCCTGATTCTTCGCGCCACAGAGGGTGACGATGCTTCCGAGCTGTCTTTCTGCTATCAGTCGTTCTAGCTGTGCTCTTTTCGGCCCGTCTCCGACGATCCGATACTCGATTTCGACGTCGGGCACTCGAGTGGCGAGTTCCTCAATCGCACGTATACCGTACTCGTGGCCCTTCACTTCGTGGATCCGTGCGACCGTCAGTATCGTTATTCGATCCGGATCTGGGTCTCGCTTTTTCGCTCGAAATTTTTCCGTATCGATACCGACGTGATGGACGATGACCTGGTCCCGTTCAGCCCCAAATTTGATGAGTTTCTCTCGAGCGAACTCGCTATTCGCGAGGAGTTGATCGCAAGATTCAAAGAGTTCGTGGTAGATCTCGCTGCCTCGTTCCTCACCCTCACGAAGCCCCACACCGTGAAACGAGGTGACGAACGCATCGAACTCGCCGTTCTTGTACAGCTTCGCACCGATCCGGCCCGATTGTCCGAAATGAGCGTGGAGCACGTCGAGATCTGCATCCAGGATTGGTGGCGCCTGATAGGCGAATTTCCCGGCGATCATCGGCCCCTGTCTAAAGGCGAGGTCGAAAAAACTGCCTAGACACGGGGGGTATTTTTCGAGAAGCGTGAGCAATGTTCGAGGCAGTCCGAGGCCCGCGAGTAGTAACGAATCTGGTGGGCCAGTGTACGTGATATATTGGTCTAACTGGTATTCCTCGAGTTCGCCGTGTAGAACCGAGTCACGCGAAGGGCGAGCGGGAAAGATTGAGACAGAATGCCCCCGGTCGATCATTCCCGTTACCTGATCAGTTATGAACGTCTTCGACGTATTTGGGTACACCACCGGCATCACGCCGATTTTCATAGAACCCGGGATGGGAGTTGTGGGCTTAATTATTTCAAGCCTACTCAACCCCTCCTCCTGTATTGGTCGTGCTTTTACTCTGTATGGCGGTCCTGGACGGACTGGCCTGGCGGCTTCTTTTAGTTTACAGATTAATGAGCATATGTCAGGAGCAAAGGGATAAGATAGTCTACCCGGCTTCCGTTCTCAACTAGAGTTCCTAACGCTACTATATAATTCAAGGCGACCTAGGCTAGCCATTACGTACGTCTTTCTTCTCCGTTCATTATCAATACAGTCAAGCGCTTCCAACAGATTGATATGTGCCCCGAAGTTGACTAAAAACAATGATTACTGGGAAGAACGTTCTTCTGACGGGTGGGGCCGGCTCGGTGGGTCGGGCGCTTATCCCCAAATTACTGGATCAAAACCCGAATGTTCTCCGAGTTTTCGATAACAACGAACCCGGCCTCGCCAAAATCAAATCGGCAGGTAGTGATGATCGATGTCGGTATCTTACGGGCGACGTTAGAGACAAAGATCGGTTATCACGAGCAATGGAAGAGATAGACATCGTCGTGCATACAGCGGCGATGAAACACGTGGACATCTGCGAGTACAACCCGTTTGAGGCGGTGAAAACGAATACACTCGGATTGCAGAATATCGTCGATACGGCTATTGATGCGGGTGCTGAGCGTGTGGTTTTTACGAGCAGCGATAAGGCTGTCAATCCGGCGAACACGATGGGAACGACGAAACTTCTGGGGGAGAAACTCATCACAGCAGGGAACAACCACCGTGGCGATCGAGATTTGCGACTAGCGTCCGTTCGCTTTGGCAATATCATCAATTCCTCCCAGTCGGTTATTCCGATCTTTACGGAGCAGATTCGCGAGGGCGGTCCTGTCACACTCACCGACGAACAAATGACGCGGTTTTTCCTGACGTACGACGATGTCTTCGATCTCGTCACACAGGCTATTGAGAAAACGGCGGGTGGCGAGGTATTCGTATATAAGATGCCAGCGATCAAAATCGAGGACCTCGCGAAAGCAATGATCGAAACGCTGGCGCCGCAATTCGGCCATGATGCGGCAGAAATCGGGATCGAAGTAATCGGCCGCCGCCCTGGAGAGACGTTTCACGAGGAGATCATGACGAATCGTGAGGCACGAAGAGCGTACGAAAACGAGACACTGTACGCTATCGCGCCAGAGATGACTGAGTTTCAGGCCGTTGATGGCGTTGCGGAGTTCAAAGAAACCTCCGAGATCGTACTGTCATCAGAACACGCTCCGAAACTCTCGAAAAACGAAATAGTGACGCTGTTAGAGGAAAATGACGTTCTTGGCATGACCAGTGAGACGGCAAGCACTTCGGGGCGTAGCGCTGGCGCGTCATCGGAAGAGCAAAGACTCAGCTTTGACGAATCGAGCACGCTTTAGATTAGAATGACCAAGGAAATCGTCGTTACTGGTGCAGCAGGGTTTATCGGTCGATGGGTCACCAACGAATTACTTGCCCGCGGGCACCGCGTATATGGACTAGATGACTTCTCGAACGGCTCGTATCGCAACATCAAGGAACTCAATGAGTCAGAGCGATTTACGATCGCTGAAGGTGATATCTGCGATGAGGACGCTGTCGATGAACTCTTTAACGAAGGTGTCGACGCCTGTATTCACCTCGCTGCGGAGATCGACGTTCAGGAGAGCCTCGAGGACCCGCAATCTCACTTCGACTCGAACGTCGTCGGCACGCAAAACGTCTTGGAGGCTTGCCGTCGGACGGATACGCGCCTCGGACTCGTCGGCACGTGTATGGTCTACGACATGGCTGGTTCCGAGGAGGGCATCAGCGAAGAACATCCCGTTAAACCTGCATCACCCTACGCCGGTTCGAAGCTCGCGGCAGAGAACCTCGCGGAGAGCTACTACCACGGCTACGACCTCCCCGTTGTTATCCTCCGACCGTTCAACACGTACGGCCCCTTCCAGAAGACCGGAATGGCCGGCGGTGTCGTCTCAATTTTCACGAACCGCGATAACCAGGGCGAACCGCTGAAGATTTTCGGCGACGGAACCCAGAGCCGGGACCTCCTGTACGCGACAGACTGTGCACGATTCATCGTCGAAGGTACGTTCTGTGACGAAGCAGTTGGCGAGGTCTTGAACGCCGGGACCGGATCAGACATCTCGATCAACGAGCTAGCCGAACTAATTTCGACCGACGGAACGGAAATCACACACGTCGAACACCACCACCCACAGAGCGAGGTGCAGACGCTCCGCTGTGATCCGAGTAAGGCCGAAGCCATGCTCGACTGGGAGCCAGAAGTGAGCCTCGAAGAAGGCGTCGACCGGCTTCGAACGTGGCTACGGGAAGAGGGTGCTGAACAGGCGTAGTATGACGGACCGAACGCCAGCACTGTACGGCGGTAAGCCAGTTCGTGAATCAGTCCTCGGCTACGGCAGCCAGAGCATAACCGATCACGAGAAACAGGCCGTTCTCGAGGCACTCGAGGGAGATTACATCACTCGCGGTCCCACTGTCGAGGAATTCGAAACTCGCGTTGCGGATTTCGTCGGTGTCGACCACGCGATTGCGACGACCTCTGGAACGACGGCGTTGCACCTCGCTGGCGACGCTGCCGGGTTCTCGGCTGGCGACGAGGTGATCACTACGCCACTGACGTTCGCATCGACGGCGCACGCAGCGACGTACAACGATGCGACGCCAGTGTTCGCAGATATTGATCCGTATCGCCGAACGCTTGATCCGGAGGCGGTCCGCGAGCAGGTAACTGACGATACTGTGGGACTCGTTCCGATGCACTACGCTGGCCACCCTGCTGATATCGATGGGCTGCTCGAGGTTGCCGACGAGCACGACTTGACGGTCATCTGGGACGCCTGTCACGCCTTCGGTGGAACCTGGCGTGGCGAAGGAATCGGTGCCCAACGCGACATGGCCGTGTTTAGCTTCCATCCAGTGAAGAACGTCACGACCGGAGAGGGTGGCATGGTCGTAACCGATGATGACAACCTGGCTCGTCGACTTCGCCGACTTCGGTCGTTCGACATGAATTACGACCCGGCTGGGCACGAAGACGAGCCCTGGTACCAGGTGACCGAGAGCGTTGGCTACAACTACAACGTCACTGATCTGCAGGCTGCACTTGGATTGGCGCAGTTGGATCGACTCAGCGAGTTCAAAGAGCGACGCGACGAGATTATCGACCGCTACAACGAGGCATTTTCTGGTATCGAGGGGATTCGAACGCCACCAGTACCGGAGGAGTCGGGTCCGATGTGTCATCTATACGCAGTCGAAATTGGTGAGGACTTTGGGTGCGATCGTCAGGAGTTCGTCCAGGCGATGCACGCGGAGAACATTGGTGTGCAAGTTCACTACGTTCCGCTTCACTACCATCCGTACTTCCAGACGGAATTCGGATACAGTCGGGGCGAGTTCCCGAAGACGGAACAAGTGTACGACGGGCTAGTGAGTCTTCCACTTCATGCTGAGATGAACGGGGGGGACGTCGGAGACGTTATTACGGCGGTGACTGCGCTTCGATCACACCACCGGGAGTAGGTGTCTTTATTTTGCTCCCGCGTTGGAGTTGGACCATGGAACCGTTCACTATCGGCAATCGAAAAATTGGCCCAGACGAGCCAACGTACGTCATCGCGGAAGCCGGATCGAATCACAACGGTGACCTCGAGATTGCAAAAGAATTGATCGACGTTGCAGCTGATGCTGGTGCCGATGCAGTAAAATTTCAGACATTTCGGGCCGAGGATCTCTATGTTGAAGATAGCGGTGACGTAGAATACCTCGAGGATGAACGGTCTATCTACGAAATTATCGAGTCGATGGAAATGCCTTATGAGTGGATACCTATATTATATGACTATTGCAACCAACGTGGGATTGATTTTATGTCGACGCCATTTGACGAACGATCAGCCTCAGAACTGGAGGAATACGTATCCGCGTGGAAAGTCGCTTCGTATACGAGCAGCCACATCCCGTTTCTCGAATATCTGGCCGATACCGAGATGCCGATAATTATGTCGACAGGGGCTCATAGCCTTGAAGAAGTCTCCGAGTCAGTTTCGGTACTTCGATCGGCTGGTGTCTCTGATCTCGTATTACTACAGTGTGTGGCAGCGTATCCGACGCCGCTATCGGAGATCAATCTACGTGTTATTGAAACACTATCGAATGAATTTGAGATAATTTCTGGTCTGTCTGATCACACGCTTGATCCAACTATCGCACCCAGTGCTGCAGTCGCTCTCGGTGCCTGTGTCGTAGAAAAACACTTTACGCTGGACAAGTCCATGGATGGGCCTGACCACGAGTTCGCCTTGGAACCTGCCGAACTCCAGGATATGATTACCACTATTCGCGCAACAGAGACTGCACTCGGCTCTTCTGAGAAGCGTGTCCTTGAGGTCGAAAACGAACTTTACGAGAAGGCTCGGCGTGCGGTCCACGCCGTTTCTGATATTAGCGCAGGAGAGAGAATATCTGAGGAAAATGTCAAGATATTACGGTCTGGAAGTCAAGAAGGTGGCTTACCTCCAAAATTCTATAAAGAAATCACCGGGAAAATTGCGGCCCGACCTATTAACAGTGGTAAAGGCATTGAGTGGGACGATATCGATGTTTAAGTAGTGTATTGTAACTTCACCCAGTCCCCATTTTCTGCTTGTTTCTCAAATCCGCATCGGCTGAATAATTGCATTGACTGTGTATTCTCATTAGAAACGTTCGCCGTTAACGGGGTATGATCGTCGAACCGATCACAAAGCCATCTAAGTGCACTCGTTGCCACACCGTATCCTTGTGCGGAATGTTCTCCGATGAAAATCCCGACTTCATCTTCCGAATTTAAACTAATACTTCCGACTCGTCGGCCTTCATAGTGTATAATAAAATCATATCGATTCTCATCTCTACTCTGAAACCAATTCAGGTGCTCTTCCCACGATAGTGGCCCATCTTGCTTACGAAAATGCTCGTAAATCTCTGGAAAAGACCTCCATGCCAGTAGTAGTTCGAGATCGTTTCTATCTATTGACGAGATTCTCATTTCTGCCCTATCTTCCATGAGATTCTCACAAGCATCACAACCGACCTTCTTCTCTTGCTTCCCACCGTTGTCTGTGCGATGCCTGAGTTTCTGATGACAAAATCCACAGTATGCCATAGCCATAGAACTGGGCGAGTCGATAATACCATTGATGGTTTACGACGAATACCTGTTAGTTAAGCAATCCACTACCCGGTGTGTTCCTTTTCCATCAACGAGATTTCTTCCTAAACTCCGTCGATTCCACCTTAGATCTTTTTTCTGGATGTAGGTCTCTACTGCCTCTCGGAGTCTCGCTACATCACATTCTGGTTGGAGGACAGTCGCTGCGTCGCGCTTGAGAAGTTCCGCTGCGATTAGTTGTTGGTTGTCGACTACGGGAAGACTGATTATTGGCGTTCCAAGGGCCAGCATTTCGTACGTTGTAGTGCTTGCTGTACAAACTGCAAAGTCTGATTCGAAAATCCGTCGAGCGATATCGTCGGGCTCACGAATTGGATACACATCTGCAGAAACAGTTTCAGCGATCCGTCGAATATGGCGCTCTTGTCTCTCAGAAAAACCCGGCCCAATGATTGCGTCTACTCGGAGGCTGGTTCCATCAAAGCCTTCTAGTATTTTTGGTGTCATTTCAGTTGGGTCGCTTCCACCCATTGTAATGATGGTTCGTTCAGGCTGTTCTCGCCACGGTGGTTCCTCAACTGCTTTACTCGCTATAGATTCACGGAGCAAGAGATAGTCGGCACCAAGACACCAAACGGGTTCATTACCCAAAACCTCGTACTCGAGCTCAGTCCCGTATATATTTCCGTTAATCACGACGTCTGCGCAGACAGGGTGACGTGTATCGTCTGAAACGAGAACAACTGATACTTTATCACGGATGGTTCGTTGATAGTCTTTGCCCGCCCTGTAGGAATCAATCAAGACTACGTCGGTTTGGTCAGGGAGAACCTGAGTAAACGACCTGGGTTTATCTCTCGATTTGAGTTCGATGATTTCGACCGATGAGGGGGTTACTGAGGCAACATTTCTGGGAGTCGTCGTTGCATAGGTTACTTGATGCCCACGCCTCAGCAATTCTTCCGCTACTGCACTGGTACGAAAAAGATGTCCAAAACCAATCTCTGCATTTCCGTCTGCCCGGATCGTAATCCTCATCATATTTCTTTTTGATTTACATGTTTATTGACATCCATTAAATCCTGCTCATCTACATAACGAACTGCATCCTGGATTGGGAGGATTTCATCGTATGCTACATTATCGTATACTTGACGAAGAACTTCGTAATCTGGTCCTTCATCGAGGGTCAATCGGAGATCCGTTCGATTATGCATCCATTCCTGATTGAAGACTTCGTCAGATGTGACGTTCTCGAGTCTAAATTGGTCTTGGTTCTCGTGGTAGTAAGGCGTGACATGTTCTCGATGGTGCTGCTCAGTTGCATCGATTTGAATTTTCTCAAAACTGTTCTTTGTGAAGGCCTCTACGTCCAATCCTCTCGGAAAAGTACGTTTGAGAACATTTGTTGCATAGTCACTTCCCGTCTCTACCAGTCTGGTGGTTACAGCATCAATAGTCCGGGGATCAATGAGTGGACAATCGCCAGTAATTCGAACGACAATATCTGGGTCGTGCTGCTCTACGATTTGCACAAATCGACTCAGAACGTCTGATTCTGATCCTCGAAGAACATCAGCATCGCATAGTGGGGCAGATCGATATATGACTTCGTCCTGTGGTTCTGTCGACGTTGCAACGACCACATTTGTGACTTGCTCCGCAGCCTGTACTCGCCTGGTAACGTGACCGATTGCTGGCTCTCCGTTCAAAGGATACATCACTTTTCCAGGAAGACGACTTGATCCGACTCGAGCCTGAATTGTAGCGGTTACCTTTTTCATTGGTTGTGATTTGGCTTCTTTATCCTTACACTTATTGGTCCTATGGAGGTCAAGAGTGTTTTTAGGTGGGTTTACTTTGTGAGAATAGGCAGTATTACTCTGAATCTCCAATTCAACACCAACCAAGTTTTGCTCCACAACCTTTGAATTTCATCATTGTAGGCTCATGTGTTTTCACCTACCAATATGCCAAGTATGCCGATAGTCAAAAGAGTAATAATGCTATGAAAAAACCTCAAAATAGAGTATTATGAGCCCAGACTATCGTTTCCTTGTTTTAACCACTTGGCCGAAAGGTGGCACGGGGAATGTTGGAGATAAACTCATCACAGAGAGTGCGAAAGACTTTCTCCAGCATGAACTCGGGGAGATTGAATTCGAACAAATATTTCGTGGTAAAGATCTCACTGATCGCCTCGATTACGTGAATTCGTTTGATACTGTGTTGCTTCCTGGATTTGCAGTTCGAGAGCCTATCTCGAGTACCTATGCTATTGCGGAGGTTTTCGACAAGGTATCTGTCCCGGCCGTGCCACTCGGATCGGGATGGAAAAGTTATCCAGGTGATCGTCTTGATGCAGAAATGACCGAATATAACAGCGATACGAAGGACTTTCTCTCAAAAGTTAGTTCGGGCGTATCATTACTTTCTACTCGAGATTACATGACTGACCGGGCGTTCCGTGAAAATGGCGTTGCTAACACAGTCATGACTGGCGATTGTGCTTGGTACGATACTGACTACCTTGGTGAGCCGATGCATCGCCCCAAGTCGATCGATAGTGTGGTACTTACTACCCCACATTCGGGCCATTACGAATCGCAGGCGATTGACGTTGCTGATATGCTTTTTGAAGTATTCCCATCTGCAGATGTTACCTGTACATTGCACAGTAAGCCAACCTCACATGAACAGCGTATCGCGGATCACTGCCAACGTCGTGGCGGTAAGGTGGTGAACGCTGCTAACAACATTTCAGCAATTGATTTTTACAAAGAGTCGGATCTACACGTCGGGTACCGCGTCCACGGTCACGTCGCTCATCTCCGTAAACGGCGTCCATCTATTCTCATCTCAGAGGATGGTCGCGGTGTTGGATTCTCGAACTCACTCGGTCATACCTGTTTCCAGGCATTTAGCCGTCGCGTTGCACATGGCGCGTTTTCCTCAAATAGCGCGTTCTACCGGGTCTCATCGCTATTCGATAAGCACCTAGAAACTCATAATAAGAATTTGGTATCCAATCTCCGTCATTATATCGACGAAGAATACCGGTCTGATTTCAGACGTATTTCGACTATTGCACCAATTATTGATGAAACCTACGAGAAGATTCAAGATGTAATTCGAAACGAGATACCAGCAAAACGGACTATATAATGTCTCGTATATGTATGCCCGCCGAAACGTGGTTGCAAGCCTTCGCCGTCTGGTGGAACTCACTTAATTAAATACGATAACCGTCAATGACCGCACTAAACTCTCGATGGAAAGACGCAACTCGATGAGGTACGGAACAATACAATGTCACTGAACGAAAACCTCAGAAAGCACTAACTCGTAGAAGAGGTTGACTTTTGGCCATTAATCTCTACAAATTCACAATTATCGCAAGTAGCATTATACAATGTATATACATTTTCCTCGTTGCTTGTATTAAGGGATCCATGATATACGTACGATTCAATATTTGAGACAAAATTATCGATAGCTCTATTTGTGATAGTGTCCTTCCTAAGGATATCTTCAACTGCATTGCTTATTTGATCACGAGTTTTAACGTGATGACAACCGGGTGCATCACGGTACCAAGCACTTCCGAATGTGATTGCTGGTGTACCACGAACGAGGGCTTCCCAACCTGCTGTCCCAGTAACGGTGGCGACACCCATAGCGTTGTCAATTAGTTCAAATGGTTCTGAATTGAGAGAAATTAGTTCCACACTAGAAATAGTGTTCAAATCTTCGTAATAGTGGGATTGTCGTCCTTGCTCACCTTTTAACCTCGAACTGAACTGCGATGGGTGCTCCTTGACGTAAACGGATATTCCATCTGGCAAGGATCCGGCAAGCAGTTCAACAGCGAGATATTGGTGGACATACTGCCCACCTTCGGGAGAGGTAGTCCTTTCAGGCTGATAATGGAGAGGAAAATAAATGTATTTAGTTGAATAATCTGGTTCTATTGTATACTTTTGGTACTGAAGGCGCAACCTTCGCCTGTAGTATCTTGCCCTAACACGGTAGAGTTCCCATTCCCAAAATCTCACCCGAGATTTTTCGATAGGCTTCCCCGATTTTTTAATATATGCCTTCGGCTTCTCACGCAACAAGAGTGGCAATTTCAACAACTTATTTATGGCTTTTTCGATTTCTAGTCCGTAGGTGATTAATCTACTCAAATCCGTTCGTCTTGCGTCTTCCTGCATATACTCAGGTTCTGCTTGCGAATACTTCCCTCGTAATTTCTGCACGTGTTCCTCAAGGTCGGGGGAGAGTTTGGAATCATCAATATCAGTTTTCTCGAATTGCGTGGGACTTTCGTGAATCCCTTTTCGGACACAAAAACGATCTGGAAGACTAGTGTGGGTGAAAATCACTGTTTCTATATCACGTTGCTCACAGATTGCATAGAGCAAATAATCATAGATGGAATGTGGTGCAGCTCCAAAGATGACAACATCTGGACTGATATTATCAACTACATGAATCCAGTAAGAGAGTTGCCGGTGATAATGCCTTACACGATCAGAATGCGTAAAATCACCTCCTGTAACATTACCAGCATCCATCCGATCCATCATCTTTAGAACGATCGACTCATACTCCTGAAATCGGTTTAAAACTTCAGAATCGAGCAATGAGTGAAATGAACTGTGATCGTATTCGTCGGGAAATCGTCCCTGTATAGCGTCGATAGAATCGTGTACAGTTGTATTTCTGAATCTTTCGCTGATATCGTCCTTTAAATCGTGACTTATCCAGTATCTTGGCCGCAATCCGTGTTTTCTGTATAACTTTTCTGCGACAGCTGGCCAATCATTGGAAGGAGTAGTTGAGTAGATAACGTCAATAGTCATACAGATATTAATTGATTTTCAAACATTATTACTCTTTTGCCACGGACGAATCGGGATATTCAAATATCTCGAAGTTTCTTCTCCACTATTAAGAGTATTGGAATCCGTACTATTGTTTCCTTATTACACTGGTGAATAAAACCCTCAAATGGCACTAGTTCTCAATAACAGACCGCCTATACACCGTCCCTTCGTCGGCCAACCGTTCGATCACAGTACAAGCTTGCTCAGTTGCTCCAGGCGTAAAGTAGTATTCACGATCAAATGAAACCTTCCTGTGCCCGAGCAATGAGGCAAGGTCGTTTGCCGATGATACAAGATTAGCTGTATCCTCGTCAACCAATGGCTGTAATACTGACGATCCCGGACATTCGTAGACGAACGTCTCAAGTCCGAATGCTAATCCCTCGTAAACAGCTGTCGAACCGACACCGATCTGTGCACTTGACTCCGCAAACAGTTGGTAGAGCTGCCGATCCGAATCATCGACAATTTCGAAGTCGGCTTCTAGAAGCCATGGGTATTCCGCTTCCCACCGGTTGTATTCGCCGGGATGAAGTTTGTACACGATCTCGTGATTAATGTCTGGATGTCGTTCGGCCTCCATGGCAAACTTGGAGAGCTGCCTGCCGATCGTCCCCTGGGAGATGAAAAGCAACTGTTCCTTCGATTTGACGTCTTTGTACTCGCCGATTGACTGCTCGAGATAGGGATAGCCGACGGAAATCACACGCTCATCAGGAATTGGAAACTTCACAGCATCTTTCCAGAAATCACCGAATGTAAGAAGATAATCGGGAAAGGTCTCCTTCGTCCGTGGATCAGGATACGAGTAGCCGAAATGATGTTCGTAGATGACGCCGTGTTGGAGTTCAACAACTGGAATACCTAGATTATCACAGGCTTCGACTAGTGTTTCGCGGATGTAGGAAACAATCATCACCACTAGTTCCGGGTCAACTCGTTTGAGGAAGTACTCGTAAAAGGGAAGCGTCGTTCGCCGAACGTGGAGTTGTTCTTTGGCCCTTGAGAGGAGGTCTACATCAGTATCAAACTCTCTGCGTATCGCCTGTTGAGCGTCTTTGAGCTTACGTCGTTTTATGGCTGGAATAGTCGGCTCATTCACGCCTAGCATTTGCTGAATCGTCCCCGCATACTGTGCGAGATCGAGATATCGAAGGTTCGATGTCTTTGCAGGGGTGTGGTGCTCCAGTCGGTGTGGCGACTCTACATGAAGGTAGCTTTGACCGCAGGCCTCGTGGATAGGGTCGCAGTAGATGTCCCACCAGTAGCCGTCTTCACGCTTCTTTCGTCGATGGTGGCCAACGTAAAGGATGTCGTGTTTGCCCCCGAAATACGGATTCTTGATCACGAGATTCCGAAGGAAGAGCCAGAATCCACGAGTGTAGTCTCGCCAGTTCTTTTCGATTCCGGTGTGGGCCTGGCCCATTCCATTTTGCTTCTGGATTTCTCTGAACGCCCGAAATCGGATCCGTTCCCAGATCGCAACGTCGTCGATCCGGAGGTCGAAGAGGGAGTGGTTGAGTTCGAAGTCTTCGAAGGTGGAGGGGTCTACCTGCATTTGTATATCAAAATCTGATTAGTTGCTTATTCGTCTGGACAATCTTATAAAGAACGGTTCCATCTGCTGCCAGCGGTATTCTGGAATTACTCTATGATGAACGGACAAGCGGATCGTACCAATCCTGGTTAGCACGATCCCACTCGATAAATTTCGAAATACCCTGTCGAATATCCACACTCGATTCGTAGCCGAGCAGGTCGTTAGCCTTCGCGATATCTGCGTGGGTATGCTCTGCGTCACCCTCTCGAGGCTCCCCAAACTCGATTTCGAGAGTCGGATCGATTTCGTTGCGGATGGCCTCTGCGAGGGTGAGGCCGTCGATGTTGTCCGTTGAGCCGACGTTCAGGATCTCGCCGTCGGCACTGTCGTCGGTGAGTAGCTGTTCGTTGACGCCGACGACGTCGTCGATATAGGTGAAACCGCGCGTCTTTGAGCCGTCGCCGTAGATCACCGAGGATTCGCCGTGGAGACACCGTGAGACGAAATTTGTCATCGCCATGTTCGGGCGCATTCGGGGCCCGTAGACGGTGAAATATCGGAATGAGACCGTTGGCAGGCTGTAGATTTCGTTGTAGACCCGTGCATACTGCTCGGTCGCGAGTTTGGAGACGCCGTAGGGCGACACTGGATACGTCGGATGATTCTCGTCGTAGGGGAGATACTCCGGTTTGCCGTAGACAGAGGAGGGGGAGGCGACGACGCGCTCGAGGTCGTGGGCGCGAGCGGTTCGAGCAGATTGATCGTCCCGTCGACGTTGAAGGCGTTGACCTTCGCCGGCTCCTCGACGCTCTTTCGGACGCCGGCCTGGGCCGCCTAGTGGTAGACCACGTCGGCGTCGGCGACGAGGTCGTCGAGGAGGGACTGGTCGGTGATCGAGCCCTCGACGAACTCGTAGTTCGAATCAGCGTTTTCGGCCGCTGCCTTCGCCGCGTCGATATTGTGCTCCTTGATCCCGAGGTCGTAGTAGGGCTCGAGATTGTCGAGGACTTGAGACGGGCCGAGCGTGGCTGCCGCCTTTCGAGCTATCGGTCTTGGTGTTGCGTTGGGGAATTGCGGTTGTGTCCTGGAACGAAAGGGTAATGGAACGCGATACTCACTATCGGTGCAATGGCTGCGGCAGACCGCGTCGCTGTATACGAGGCTACAACCCAGTTCCTTGAGGAACAACCTAAGGGCGAAGATGCACTCAAGGCCGTCCTTGAGGTAGATTCGCAACTCGAAACGTGGACCTTCGATGATATTGACCTCGATTCGGGTACATTCGGTGAGTTGGTCTCTAGAGGGATTGTCGAGAAGGTAGATGAGGAGTATCGGATCACCGATCGTACGGCCATCAAGGCCGTGGTGGCGGGCAAGGATGTCGTCGCGGATTCGTCGTCCAAGAAGTCGTGGCAGTCTTTGCTTGAGTTCGATCTGGGTATCTGGGGTGACCGACGGGCGCTCGGCGGACTGGTCGGCGCACTGTTGTTGGTCTTCACGATGCGAATTACTCAGTACAGAGCGGTGTTCCGCGGCGACCACGTCGTCTCGCCGGGAAACGACCCGTACTACTATCGGTACTGGATGGAGGCATTACTGGCCGAGTCCTCAAGGCCGACAGATATTGGGCTACTTTCGGAGATGCCAGAAAGTGCAAACACTATGCGCCCGCTAACCCACGCGCTGAACTGGTGGTTCGCAACGCTGTTAGGGGGCGACCAGTGGGCCGCCGACATAGTCGCAACTTGGCTCCCTATCGTTGCGACGCTCGCACTAGGTATCGTCATCTACGCGCTAGCAATAGTAGTGACGAGGGATATCCGCATTGGACTCGCTTCGGTCATACTTTTCGGTGTTGCACCCGTTCATGTCGTCTATACGCAGGTGGGCTTTCTCGAGCACCGACTACATCAATACTTTTGGCTTGGCGTGACGCTGCTGGTGTTGGCGTGGCTTGCGGTCGATCTACGTCAGCGATTCGAGTCTGAGAATCAGCGGGCAGCTGTTCGAGAACACCTCTTGTCGCCCGTGACGTGGATTTTTGCGGTTATATTAGGTCTCGCGCTCGGGATTTCGGTCCACCTCTGGGGTGGGTCACCATTGATGTTTGTTCCCTTAGCGGTGTACATTGGACTGCGAGCGATTCTTGATGCTCGCGAGGGCATTCCACCAATGCTGGCGAATTTTCCGTTAGTGGTCGGTCTCGCGTTAAGTAGCACACTCTCGGCTTGGGTCCACATCAACTGGGGCTGGCGAGAGCCATTCGTTGCCTACACGCCTGGGATGGTGCTCGTAGTGACTGTCCCCGTTCTTCTCTTAGGGGAACTCTGGCAACGATTTCAATGGCACAATAGTAGACTGGTGGCGGTTGAGGTCGGCGTCGCCGGATTAGGGCTGTACGTGCTTTGGTTAGTTCGGCCAAATGATTGGACTGACATTCAAGGACGAGTCGACAGTCTGTTCTTCAGGGAGGGCGCCACTGAGACATCTTCGTTGTTCACCTTCGACTATGGGGTGATCTTTGGACCATTGACCCAGATTGGAGTGGGGTTTTATCTTGGTGTTGCAGTACTTATTTGGACTATCTGGATAGTCAATAAACGATATGAACCCGCGTGGCTGTTGCTTGCGGTCTACACGTCATACTTCATGGTGTTGGCGGGAATACAGGTTCGGTTCGCTGCGCAACTTGTTGTTTCGTTATCCTTTCTTGGCGGTGTTGGCTTCGTGTACGTTCTGTCAGCAATTGACCTCGTACGATGCCCTCTGCCGTTGCAGAGCGGTAGCAACCAATTCCAGTCAGAGGTACCCGATAGTGGGAGTGGTGAACAGTTGATTACGTTTCCCGATCGGCGAAAAGCCGCATACATTCTTGGGATCGGATTGCTTATCTGCAGCTTCAGCTTTCTCTATATTCCCGGGCTGTCCGGACAAATCTCGTATAGCGATGCAGAGTTCGACGCTGCGATGGCGATTAATGAGCACTCAGCGGAAACTGATCGCGGATATTCTGAAAATTATGTGATAAGTGAATGGGGCAATAATCGGATGTACAACTACTTCGTGAGCGGAGAATCGGAAAGCTATCGGTACGCGAGAACATATTTCAATGACTTCCGCTTTGGCGACGATCCTGACGACTACTACGACCAGTTTGGAAACCGAGTTGGATATGTTATCATGACTGATGTTGAAGGTAATTTGCCGGCAGACACTGCGCAAGTACAATTAATGGAGGAATTTGGAACAGGGAATAATACTACCAAGCCGCTAGACCACTACCGACTTTTGACCATTAATAACGAACGGACTGTTGCAGCATTCGCCTTGGTACCGGGTGCAACGATTGAAGGTGTCGGCAAAGCGAACGAGACTGTGAACGTAAGTACAGATGTGTCCGTCGACGGGGCGTCCTTCACATACGAGCGCGAAGTAACCGTTGGAGAGGGCGGCCAATTTAAGGTGACGGTACCATACCCTGGCAAGTACTCGATCGGCGACAGTACTGTTGAAATTTCTGAGGAACATGTAGAAAACGGGTTAAAGATCAAAGTTGATAGCTCTGGTGGCACTGTCTAGTTTAGCATCTCCGCTGTCGTCTATCCGTTAATGACTGGTGCAGTCGTTCTGTGTTGTAGGCGTGTACGAACTGTTCAATTAGTTTCTGAAGCTCGCTCGACGTAATCGAACCGAACGCTCAGTTTCAATTGAGGGAGGGCAGTCAAATAGCTGCGGCCATCGACGAGAATCACCGTCTCGGAGAGATCGTGTTTCTCGGTCAATCGGTGCAGAAACGCAGTGCCTGGATCGGTACTCGTTGTCCGAAGACTGCGACATCAAGATTCAACCGAGAATCTTGAAGCGGAATACCGATTGAACAAAGGCGGACGGCGAACACCTTATCGATTGTCGCTGCCGCTCACATTCTCAACAGTCATCAAATTCTGCTACGTAAACTTGCTGAGCAAGTTTGCGATCCTCGTTCCCAGTCCATTCCACGGACTGCTCGTCCTTAGAACCGCTTAACCAGATACTGCCTGATCTTAATCATGTCCACATTCTATTTGACATCTCTACCACTGAAACAGACAGAATCTCTCAGGGGGTAATAAACGAGAGAAATCGGCGCTTTGAACAGGAACGACATCTTTGAACTATTTACAAGGAGAATTGCATTGAGAAGCTATTCGCACGATATATGGTTACTTAGCAGATACATTCCTAATTACCGTGATGATATGGATAATACTGAACTAAATAAGTTACTTTCTTGGACTGAAACTAATATCTATGGAACGACCGGGCGTGTGAAGATATCAATAGATCGAATGCTATGAACCGGTCGCTTTCGTTTGCTATTAGTGCTGTATTTAGTGCCAGGATTTTTATTATTGTCGTTGGTGCACTTATCACTCCCCTACTAACACGATTGTTAGGTCCATCATCATATGGCCAATATGCTACAATACTTTCGATATTTCTATTGGTAAAAATACTTATGGTGTCTGGAATCCGAAGCGGAACAAAGAAATATTTGTCAGAGGAACGCTCGATACCAAACTGGAAAAATCATGTTTTATCCACCTATCTGCACATATCAATAATATTTGGCAGTTTGTTTGCCTTTGGATTAGCAACTCTATCTGCAAGTGGAATTATCGCCATTACATTTGGTGAATCTTACATTTTATTATTCTACTTGCTTTCAATCCTTGCGTTAATCACCCAATTCCGAAACTTGTTAGTCAGTGCGCTTATGGGTCTACAACTTGAAAAATATTCGGAGCCAATCAAAATATTTGAGAAAGCAACATTCGGGATCGTAGCCATTACCCTAACGGCAATTGGATTTGGCGTACCTGGGGTGATTATAGGTCATATCATTTCAGTTGGGCTTGCCTTATTAATCTGTTCAGTAATTGTCCACAACCAAATTGATTTGTCAAAAATCACGGATCCCATTCCGAAGGAGTTTCCGAAACGAGAGCTATGGAAATTCAACTATAGTTCTGTGCTTTTTGCCTTCCTACTATATTCGCTCTATCATGTTGATGTAATTTTGTTGCAGATATTTACAGGTGAGGAAACTGTAGGATATTACAAGGCTGCACTTGTTATTGTTGAATTGCTCTGGGTAATACCTCGTTCGATTCAATCAGTATTGATTCAGTCTGTCTCCGAATATTGGAGATTGGGTTCCATCTATAAAATCAACGAATTATCATCTAAAATAACAAAATATGTGTCCTTAATCACTATATTGTTAGCTGTCGGACTAATGGTACTCGCTGAGGCGTTTATGCCGTTTTATTTCGGTGATAGTTACTCCCCAGCGACAACACCACTTCTGATACTATTGCCTGGAACAATTTGTTTCGCAGTCATCAGACCATCTCTTGCTATTACTCATGCAAAAGGTGATATGAGACTATTGATCACTGGAACAGGTATTGCTGCTGGAATCAATATAATATTAAATATGCTATTAATTCCGCCCTATGGAATGGTAGGTGCCGCTGTTGCTACAACTCTGGGTTACAGCTCGTTATTGATAACCCAATTGCTCTCTGCACGATCCATTGGGTATAATCCGTTTTCTGGTACACAACCGGTCCGTGTAATTATCACAGGAATTCTAACTGGAATTGTACTATTTGTTGTTCAGTATAATATAACAAGCCCAATACACAAGCTCATAATAATTCCCCCCTTAGGTGGGGTCCTGTTCACACTGATCGCTATAGGATTGGGCATAATAACATGGGAGAAAATCCGTACTACCTGGACTATGATTTTCACAGATTAGTTTGGTGGGTGAGGATATTATAGAACAGTTTTCAAGGAATAGAGTGAGCACTGAGGTGAAAACCGTATAGTTAGGCCAGTTTTAGGAATAAGTGGGTTGTGAAGTTAATTTGAAATCACGCTCACTGATCGACTCAGTGAATGCTATGTGGCAGGATTTGATGGATGTTAGCAGCGCCAACGGACAACAACGCCCGTCACGGTATTTTATTCGCCATTCGCCTCCACGCAATGGTTGTTCGCTTTGAAAGACTTCGGTAGTTTGGCGTTGAACAGTCTCACCGGGCTATCTACATTGGTTGGCTACTAGCATTCCAGCAGTCTCCGTTGCGCAAGAACTGAACAACTTGATTGTCTGGCTCAACTCAGCTTCGATTATCAACCGTCCAGATATACGGTTGATCCCTCCATTATTGATCTTGAACACGTCATTGACGGAGTCTTCGACAATCTCGTTGACCAAGCCACTTGCTGCGGCCTGCTCAACTTGACCTACTGCATTGATTTGACTGACGTAGGAACGATGCCCGTTAATCAAGATTCGTAGAAATGCTACAACCAACTGCTGAAGAGTACTACGGCTGTACGGCCGTAGCAATAGGACAAACCCCTATTGTAGGAAAGTCTACCGAAAGCAAATAAGCCTGAAAAGACGGCGATGCGCGTCGCCCGTAACGCATTCACCGTCAGTAACCGAAGTGGATTGTCAGTGACAGCGCGTACGATACACTCGATCGATATGGCCACCTGATGGACGTGTTCGATATCGAATAGAGGGTCGGAATCCCAGAATTTGAGGTTCCATTTTTACGAACGTAAATTGGAACCGTGGGTACGCCTAATCAACGAGAAGACGGTTTCGCCCGTTCAGTATAGGGTATCCACGGATGCTCATCCGAGCGTTGTGTGCTCTATCAAGTGAAGAGTAGACCCGGCGCTTGATCAGTGGGGCGCATGCCACCGGTAGGAGTCCATCTCAAACCGGTTTTCTGTCGTAGTCTTGGCAGCGGCCAGTGACCTTAGGTCCAATCTTCACATCGTGTTTCTTCATCGTTGTACAGTGAACATCGAAGACGTACAGCGTTTTCACGTCAACTTGAGCGAGTGCACAATTGCGAGCGTGAGTCGTGTAATGGCGAGACGGCTGATATCGGTTGAACCCTGTTGAGTCGACAGAACGTTGCCAATACGTTTAGCAACGAACCAGCCGAGAAACGCATAGTAAGTCTCCATAGCGATGTTTTTGAACCTGTCACGAAGCACGGTAAAGTGAGAGGGCTGCGTGAGGTCAATATCATTGGGATGTCTGGCATTTTCCTAGGAGATTAATCGCCGGGTGTAGGACTTTTTAAGTTTAGTTCAAAGCACTTGCAACGTGAGCATCGCCCATTCATTGAACTCGCCGATCCTGATGGGGATGACGGCACTGTCTAGATAGGGGAAACCGCAAGACCTGGAGAGGGTGAAGACGTAATGACACCCCTGACACCACCATATAGTCTCTGACACAAGTGGGACTCGACCGACGAGCAGCGGACATTCGACAACTTCAGTACACTTCTCACAATGAGTGAATATCTACCCTTCAGCAGGAGAGCCTCGACAGTCGGTGAAGCGTCGGTCTACGCCAGAAGCGCTTAACTAGACAATGCCGGGATGACGGATTAATAAGATTCTCGACAAGTTCTATAGCTTACCACTAGGCCTTCCAGCGGTAGCTCTCCCTGGCGAACAATCTGGTTCGCAAGAGCGAAGAAGGTATTTATGAGACGTGTTTAGTCAAGATATCCCATATCTCGAAGTTGATCCTTCATTTGTTCCGTGAATTCTGCCTTTACAGAAGATTCAAATTTGTCAGTAGGGAGTCGTTCATCAAGTGCTTTTTCGAGTTCATCTCTTTTTCCTGGAAATTCGCTAGAGAGATCGGTTGTTTCATCTGGCAAGCGGAATAATTCCTCTCGGTCAGTGCTTTTCTGATATTTCCATTCTTTTGACCGAAGACAAGCAACCCCAGTTCGATGGAATCTTCTATCATCTATTTGGCTATTTATCTTCTTCAAATTATCGATATCCTCGGGCCGCGGACCACGTTCAGCTATTACGAAATCCCTCTTCTGACTATTCAAATCAAACCCTTGAAATTGGGTTGTATCTACACCAATTGTATTGAGGATCGTCTGCATGACATCCATATGTTGCATAAGTGCATCGTCAGAAACAGTCTCCAAGTCTAACCCATAGACTACCATAGGGACATGAAGTAGTTTATCATGCAAAATAAGATTATGTCCAAACACACCTTTTTCACCAAAGAGTTCACCGTGGTCGCCGGTAATAACTATAATAGTATTTTTTTGAGACCGGACGTAATTGAAAATCTTTCCAATGAAATAATCGTCATATCGAATTTCAGCCTCATACGCTGCCAATACAGCCCTTCGTTGATTAGCATTCAGTGTAGAGTTATTAGCTATCAAATCCATGATACCATCACTAAATTTATTGGAATGTTTTCTCACCTCAGAGATCGTTATATCATTGTCAGATATCGTATGTCTCAATACTGCATTGGGGGGTCGATACGGATGGTGTGAGTTATTAATATGGACATAGCCAAAATATGGCATTTCAGACTCTGTGCAGGATTTGATCCAGTCCCTTAGTCCAATGAATTGATGCCACTCTCTGAAACTATCTCCATGAGTTGGAATATCTGTCCTCAGCCCTATACCATTATATCTCACATTCTTTATATACTGGTAGAATGCTTTCATACCTCTTAAAGAAAATAGATCCGTTTCAGAAGTCGTATCACATTGGTCAAATCCACGATCAAGGCCTGTGGCGGAGCTTACATATGTATTGCCCCCAAAGAGAGCTGTTTGATAGCCTTGGCCATCTAGTAGTTGGGGGACAGTAGACAAATCCCGTGGGACTTTAGTTATATTTTTCCCAGATTTGTAACCGACACCATGGCTTGAAGGATATGTTCCTGTGAGAATTGATGTTGTAGAAGCAGGAGTCCAATGAGCATGAGCGTAGCAGTTGCTAAAGTATCTTCCCTCATCTGTGGAAGCTATTCGCTTAATATTCGGAGTTGGTGTATCGTTCGACTGCCCCAAGGATGTGTAGTCAGCACGGACACTCTCAAGAGATATCCAGAGAACATTAGGTTTAGCCATATATAGGTTTCTGCATTTTGAGTTGATAAAGCCATTGGTAGAACCTCTTATCATTATCTTTGATGTTCGTGGCGCTCGTATCGAAATCGGAGCTCTTAGCAGTGGAGTGAAGCGTGTAGCCGCTGTGCAGAATCAGCGAGAAATACAGCGTCTTTGATGTCGGTTTCTCGGAAAGTCCGGCAAGAAAGTTCGAAGTGACAGCGATATTTCGCGGCGGAAAGAACCGGGAGTGAAGGAATTCGTTAGTTTTGGGATTGACGGAAGTGAACAGCCAGTAACGCAGGTCAGTGAGTTAGATCACCGATTCGCTAACGGCGACTTGATTCGGTGACGTGCCGTCTGTAGGCTGTAAGTCTGCTACTGGACCCGGTTGTGAATAGAGATCGAACCCGTTTGACACCGGATCTCTCGAGTATACAAGAGTACATGAAAATGATAACCCGTGCAAATGCAGGTGGATACTAAGGTGCATCAACTCACGTGGTATCGCTTTTTGTTCCACAAACCCTGACTAAATTTCTGTAACAGATCCGCCGAGGCGGTCAAGTTCGGGCATATCCATCACGAATTCCACTGCCGCTCCTTCAATCTTAAATCTGAACAACGCCCGCCTCGCCCATCAACAGTATTATTAGCTACCGTTCCGATTTTCCAGCGAAGCAAAAACCTCCAGACTTTATGCTTGACACAGGGTGCATTATTAAGCATTTGGGGATATGAGGTATAAAATCCATGGAAATTAATATAAATAAGAGATATGTATTAGAAGTACGCAGTTATATATTATTTATCACTGTTCTTTCAATGATGTATATGTTATTTGCCGCAAGGATCCTTGCCCATGTTGGCTATTCCGCTGAGTACGATCTATTGAGGGCGTTCGAATTATTTATTATCTCAATTTTCTTTTTAATGTCTTTAAATGGGTATAACCAAAAGCCATCCTCGTCAGTAATCAATATGCTTTCTGTATTCTTGTTTATTCCTACACTAATATTATATACATTTAATGGAGGGCCTAGAATATATATACACGCTGTCTCTATTGGCTTTATTTTAACTATTTTAATGATAAGAGCGCTCCCTCGGGGTCAACTTTGTTTAATTCCAGTACCTAAAAGTGGATTTTGGATATCTATTTTGGTATTTAGCATTGTTGTCTATTCTACATTGTACGTGTCAAACGGAATTCCTTCGATTACTGCCATTAATCCATATTCTGTATACGAAGTCCGTGGGTCTACAACCTTCCTTCATCCTTTATTCTTATATCTCACTCTATGGCAGGCAAATATTCTAAATCCATTTTTAATCGGAAAATCCATTTTAAATCGCAATTATATACTGTTTCTATTCTCCGTCTTTGCCCAAATAGTGTTGTATCTGTATATGGCGCACAAATCTTTTGTGATGGCAATTGTACTTCTAGTTCTTATCCTTTATCTGCTGGAGCGTAATCGGCTCTTTTTAGGATTGCTCCGCGGGATCTCAGTTGGAGTGCTTCTTTCTTGGTTAGCATGGATTGTGTCCGGCCTTGTTATCTTCCCTTCAATCTTAATTGGACGACTGTTCTTTACCCAACCTCGTAATCAGTTTTATTATTACGAATATTTTATTCATCGAGAAAAGTCTTGGTTTTCGAATTCAAAGATTGGTTTTTTATTTGAGGATACTTATAATACACCAGTCCCAGAACTTGTTGGAAGTGAATATACCGATTCATTCGCGAATGCCGCTTATTTTGGCGACGCGTACGCACAAATGGGGCTTCTAGGAATCCTTCTGATCTCCATTGCTTTGGGTCTGCTTCTTTATATTTCTGATCTTTTAATCATTGAAGAAAATTCTCTATCAGTGGCTATTATTGTTACGGGAATGTTCAATTTGGTCAACACAGGCCTTACAACGTCTATATTAACAATGGGAATTGCTTTTTCGTTTCTATTAGCCACTGGATATCAGCTTTCTTATCATAATGAATATATTGATTAGTAATGGATGTGGTCGTTGTGGATATAGTAGCGGCCGAAAGGTTTAATCTATGTCTGACGTTTGTCCGGCTGCCCACCATGAGTTCTGGAAGCGGTCACCTGTATTTTGAGGATATGAAATCACATTTCGGTCAAGATTCGCTCGACGTTTCGAACCGACCGATCAATTTTCCTCGGGGAGTGCTGTCAGATAGCTGTAGCCATTGATGGAAACATTGTCTTGGAGAGATCGTATTTCTCGGTCAATTGGTGCAGAAACGTAGCGGTTCGGTTTCTGCCGTTTGAGCCGTGAGTCTAGGTCTAAGTAATGAAGGCCCTAGATCATTCGCCGTTGATCTTGACAGCATTCTCATCAATGGCGACCCGCGACGGCTTCGCTGTTGGCGGGTCTGGAACGCTATCAGCCAGCCAATGTATCCAGTGACAGATTGCTTGATGAGAGAGTTCTACGCCGAGCAAGGAATAATCATTTGTGGCTGTGGAAGCGAACACCCTGTCGCATACGCTCCCAAACTTCATCAACTTCCGTCGCGTAGCACTCGCTGAACAGGTCTGGGAGTTACATTCCAAACTAACTCCACGACCTGCCCGTTCCTCTAACTGTCCTAACAAGGTACTGCCATCGTTTTCGAATCAGCGCGGTCGAATTCATAAGGTAGAACGCAATTTCTCCTAGTATTCCTAACCGGCGCTAATCTAAATACCCTAGATCACGAAGATGATCTTCATTAGCCTTATAGCCAATTGAACGGTTGCCTGACTGGTACTTCACAACGTCACCACGCTCCCGAATTTCTGAGTAGAGGTCAGTATGTATACTAGTTAAATTTCTCTCCTCTATGCAATCATCCAAATCATGAGTTTCCATGACTTTTTCTTCAAGATCATTGATGTCAGTATAGACTATTCGATCTTCATCAAATCGACGCAGTCCAAAGCATTTTTCTCCGGTTTTTGCCCGAACTCCTTGGAACGTTGTTATTGACCCGTTCTCAGGCTCCTCCCATTCTGACACCATGAAAACATGGTCTCGAGAAATATCTGAAGGCCACAGTGATGTTTCTCCACGAATTCCCGAAATATTAGTTAGAATGTGCTTTAAATCGATTAAACTGACTAGATTGTCGTCCGTTGAGTTTGGCCATTGGGGGCATCCGACAATAAATGGTACTCGTACAATATCATCCCAGAAGGCTGGTGGGACATGTCCCAGCATTCCATATCTTTCACGGTCTAGGATCTCTCCGTGATCAGCAGTTATCACTACAATATCTTTTCCTGGATTGAAATACCCTCGGTCTTTAACAGTCGTGATGAAATTGGTTAGTTCATCCCGAATATAATCGCAGCACGCTCGATATGATGCCTTGAGATCTTCCAATTCCTCATCGGTAAGTGATTCCCCATTAGATTTGATTGCGTTTCGAGTGAACTCTCCCAGTTTACTTTGAGAGCGATATTCATGAAACGATTGTGCGTTAAGGTACTTTTCTGGGGGTTGATACGGGTGGTGGGTATCCATATAATGAAGCCAACAAAAAATTGGAGCGTTTGATTTTCGAACTTCAAGCCAGTCAAGCGCCTCCTTATTAAGAGAATTTGCACTTCTGTAGAACGATTTTTCTTCACCTCCCAGAGCTAACACTGGTTCTATAACATTAAAATACGCTGCCTCAAAAAGACCGAATAAAGAATTAAGTGGTGTGTTTTTGATAGCATTCACAATCTGTTTTTTCCGACCAGGTTGTCCACGATTCCCTGCTGAAAATCCTCTATCATAATTGTATTCGCTGCCGAATAAGTAATTATCTGTCCAAAGACCGCAATCGTACCCAGCTTTTTCAAATTCCTCCGCGACCGGGGCTGGCTCACCTGATTCTGGAAGCCCCCATGCATCTATTTCATCTGTATATTTGCCAGTGTTAATAGCCGGCATCGCTGAACTGGTGTATGACGCTGGAGAAATTGCATTCGTAAAATTGACACCGCCAACCAGTTCTGCCAACTCTTGACTACTATTTGCGAACCAAGAATATGAAAGTGAGTCGACCGAGAGAACGAAAACATTTGGTTGCTCTGCCATGCGCTGTCATCTATTAGATAGGGTTACAAAGCTATTGATATTTCCGAGTGCAGCTCAGAGCGTGTCTCTGACAACGCTTTTATATGGAACGTACAGAGATTTCATGTGATGGATGGACTCCACTTGACAACTGCACATACACCACTTGATACACGTATATTTGATAAAGAGGCAAAAAGTCTCGCGGAGTACGGATTTGATATTGGAATTATGGCTCATAATACCCCAAATGGTGAAGATTACCAAGTTTCATTTTATGACTTGGGGATACCGTCTACACGCATTGATCGCTGGAAGAACGTTCTACAGGCAGCTAGAAAAGCGAAGGACTTAGATGCATCTATCTATCATTTCCATGATCCGGAGCTGATACCAGTTGGATTGTACTTATCTAAGATGACGGACTCTGCTATAATCTATGATGTGCATGAGGACTATGGACATATTGCATCCATGAGAGAGTGGATTCCTAACATGGTGGCCCCATTTCTTTCGAGAGGAGTTCCCCAAATAGAGAGATATGCATCTTCTCGATTTGATGCTGTAGTTACTGTTTCAGAATGGATTGCAGAACCGTTTGTTGATATAAATGATAATGTCTGTATTGCACATAATTTCCCAAAAGTAGGTTCACAACCCGTTCATGATAAATCAATCGAACGAACTTCTGAATATGTGCTTTGTTATGTAGGGGGATTGGTAGATGTTCGAGGCATTCATCGTATGTTGCGTGTTCTAAAAATATTAGTTGATCGCGATATTGACATTGAGTTATGGGCTATTGGATCTTGGAAACCTGACGCAAACAAAGCACAAGCAAAACATTTCATTCAAGAAAATGGATTGACTTCACGTGTTAAATTCCCTGGATATTTAGATCACGACGAGATGTTTCAATATCTCTATTCAGCAGATGTTGGACTTGCCCTATTAGATGTTCAGCATTATCAAAAAGGAGTTCCAACAAAACTTTTCGAATACCTTTATGCTGGATTACCAATTATTGTGACTCCGATTGACGCAATTGGTAAATACATGCCTGAAAAATATTGTCACACAGTCTCACAAAGCGATATGGTTGCAACAGCAGAAACCATAGAGACGGCACTTGAGACTAACTATGACAAGCAAGAGATGCGGTCACTTGTAGAGGAGAAGTATAGTTGGGAGTCCGAAGCTGAGTCTCTTATATCTCTTTATAATAGATTGGTCTAGATTCAATACATTGCATTAACGCCATCGTTATATACGTCTGCCAATACCACCTTCATAATGACGAACCCTGACCAATTTCGAAACCAATATCTTTTGACGTCTGCTGACAGACCAGGTAAATATGAAGCTTGGCCAGATGAATATATTGATGAGAATTTGATCTTATATTCTCATCCAGATTTACCGGTTCGCTCTGCTTCTAAGAACCAAACTACAATAACGTCTATAGGGTATATTTTGGACCCTCTCTCGCCAAAAAAGTCAAATTTTGAGATACTCAGTCAACTGGCCTCTGATCTCAATGCTGATGGTGACCCATTTGAAGAAATTAACCACTTAGGTGGGAGATATGTATTAATTATTGATCACCCGGAAAACCAATTACTGGTTCCAGATGCTGGTGCCCTTCGCCCAATTATGTATGGTCGTATAGGTGATGATTTAGTTATCACTTCTTCGCCGAAACTGTCTCTCGCGTGGTTCGATACGGAACAGGTAATGAATAAACAAAAGGAAAACTACATACCACGAATCGGCTGGCGAGTGGGTAGGGGTACAGACGATGATCGTCTAACGCGTGTTCTGGCAAATCATTTTCTTGATCTGGAAAAGCAGTCACAATCTCGGATTCCCTATTCTCCTCCATCAACTATTAAATCAATAAAGTACTCCTCAGAACTTTTGGAAGGAACTCTCAGAGCAATTGTTGAACGATTCGAAAATCCCCAGATGTGGATCTCTGGCGGATTGGATTCTCGTATGCTTATTGCTGCATCAAAACCGATTTCAGACCAATGTCAATATATCGTCTTTAATCGTAATGATGTTAAAGAAACAGATGTGAGTATTGCCCAACAATTGCAGGTGGAATTAGACATTGATGTTACGACAGCTGACCTCGGACCTATTAGCGCGTCATTCAAAAATAAAATTGATTCCAATTTCTGTTCACCTAGATATGATAACACTCTTCCAAATGTTGAATGGACCGGAAATAACCAATCAGAAAATGGCATTGTAATTTCGGGAATTGTATCAGAAGTAGGTCGGACCTTCTACGAACACCCTACAAAAGAACTATCCGCTGAGCTTTGTCATACCTTGGCTCACTTACCACAAACAGAGTATAGCTATAGAGAACTCAACAACTGGCTCGATTGCGCAAAAAGATATGAAAAAGAGAGTGGAATTAACCCATATGATCTATTTTATTGGGAGCAGAAGATCAGTAATTGGGGAGCACGAGCCGGTCGTGAGTTAGATTTGGTGAGCGAGTTATCTGCTCCATTTGCAAACCGTGAACTACTGCACACGATTTTGCAGACGCCTCGAGAGGATCGTCGTCCACCGAAGTATACTACTTCTCGGAGGATAATCCAAAACTGCTGGCCTGAATGTTTGGAAGTCCCAATCAACCCAAATAAGACATTGACGGACAAAATGATGAGCTACATTAAATCAAGGTCTCAAACAAACTTACTACATTACAAGATCAAAGAGGCCTATTATACTGCAAAGTATTAACTTCATTGTAAATCCTCTAAGGCTTGGACGATTTTGCTTGCTGCTGCACCATCGCCATATGGTTGCGCATCTGATTCTGGATAAGGGGGGTCTAATAGTGCCTCTCTAATCAGTTCAGAATTTGCTCCGACCAAGATATTGCCCCTAGCTTCAACTGTTTCTGGCCATTCAGTTTCTTCTCGTAGTGTGATGCAGGGAGTGCTGAGGAAAAATGCCTCTTTTTGAACACCTCCTGAATCAGTCACAATTACGTTTGCCTTTGCTTGGAGCTTTACGAAATCAAGATAGCCAAGCGGGTCAACGAGTATAAGTTCGTCTTTGGCTTTCTTCAGTAGATCGTAGTGGGAAAGCTGTTCTCTTGTCCTTGGGTGGGCGGGAAAGACAACAGGGCGTCGATCTTCTATTAAGGGCGAAAGGATGGCGCCCAGTCGGTCTCGGTTATCCGTGTTTCGAGGTCGATGAACTGTCGCAAGGAGATAATCTGTGTTTATGAGATTGAGATCTTCAAGAATCGTTGATTGTTTTGAGGCCTTTTCATGTGCCCACAATAATGAGTCATACATAACATCACCTACATTGCGAACGTTGTCTGTGATATCTTCTTTCTTTAATTGTTCCAGAGCACGTTCACTCGGCGTGAATAGAATATTCGATGCGTGGTCAGTTAGAACTCGGTTTACCTCTTCTGGCATATTACGATTAAAACTTCTGAGTCCGGCTTCAACGTGTGCAAGTTGCACGTCCATCTTTGAGGCGGCTATAGCTGCTGCAAGTGTTGAGTTCGTATCTCCATAGCAGAGTACTAGATCCGATTGGTACTCACTTATGAGTTCCTCAAGATCAACCATCATTTGGGCAGTTTGCTTTGCGTGGCTCTCAGATCCAACACCCAAGTTATGATCTGGCTCAGGAATACCGAGTTCGTCGAAAAAGATATCCGAAAGCTCCTCATCGTAATGTTGTCCAGTATGAACGAGCACTTCGTTATGTTGTGGCCGGAGTTCTCGAGAGACAATAAAGGCTTTAACGAATTGTGGTCGTGCACCGACTACGGTAAGTACGTTCATAATCGTACACAAAACCTACCACGGCATTTTCTTATGTCATTCGATACCGTTGTTGTGGCCGCTTCATTGATTACTGGGATCCATATGAATCGGAAGATTATCAGGCACTGACCACAATCTAAATAGACAGAAACAACAAGTGAATGAGATGAACGAAAAAGCTACGATTGGATTTGAGTATACGGAGGACTCACATGAGCCACGTATTGGGTCTGACTCAACGATCAGGTCAGGAACGATAATCTACAATGACGTCGTAATTGGTGACCACTTTTCTACAGGGCATTATGCTCTCGTGCGAGAGCTAACCGAAATTGGCGACAATGTACTAATCGGAACAAACACCGTCATAGACGGCCGATCAGTTATTGGCTCGAACGTCAGCCTGCAGACGGGCGTCTACATCCCCTCGAATACGACGATTGGTAGCCAGGTATTCATCGGCCCACACGCAGTACTGACGAATGACCAGTATCCGGTTCGACAAGATACTGAACTATCTGGCCCAACAATTGAGGACCATGTTTCTATTGGGGCGAACTCAACAATTCTCCCGAACGTCACAATTGGTGAAGGTTCGTTCGTCGCAGCTGGCTCAGTTGTCGTTGATGATGTACCGCCGCAGACGCTTGCCGTTGGAATCCCAGCAGAACATCGATCACTACCAAAAAATCTCCAAGGAGGAAACGACATTTGATCCCGATTGCAAACCCAACGATCAGCGACGAAGCAAAGGAACGTGTTCAGGCAGTTCTCGACAGTGGAATGCTCGCTGATGGGCCGGAAGTCCGAGAATTTGAGCGCGAATTCGCTGATTACTGTGGGGTTGAACACGCAGTGGGCACTGCAAACGGAACGACTGCCTTACACGCCGCTCTTGAAGCGCTCGATATTGGCGAAGGCGATCTCGTATTGACGACTCCGTTTTCGTTTATCGCAACGACGAATGCAATCCGCTTTAGTGGGGCCGAACCGGTTTTTGCAGACATTGACCCAGATACCTACAATCTTGACCCAGATTCAGTACGGAAAGTCGCATACGAGCGAGATATCGACGCGATTGTTCCAGTTCATCTCTACGGTCTCCCTGCAGAGATGGAACCCATTTGTAAGCTTGCCACTGAACTCGACATTCCAGTAATTGAAGACGCGGCACAGGCACATGGAGCAAAGTACCAGGGCGATAGGGTTGGCTCGATCGGAGACGTCGCCTGCTTCTCGTTCTATCCGACGAAGAATATGACGACAGGTGAAGGCGGAATGATCGTTACTGATCGGGACGATATTGCATCGTCACTTCGTCAGTTCATTAACCACGGCCGGACGGGGTCGTATGAACACGAAACGATCGGGCACAATTTCCGTATGACAAGTATCGCAGCTGCAATTGGTCGAGCACAACTACAGCAACTTCCGGGCTTCATCGAAACGCGCAGGAAGAACGCGGAACAGCTAACTGACGGACTCGAATCGACGTCACTTGAAACACCATCTGAACCGAGTCAAATGAAACACGTTTACCATCAGTACACGGTCCGTAGCAACGACCGAGAAGAGTTCAAGTCGTATCTTTCGAGCCAAGATATCGGCTCGGGCATCTACTATCCAACGTGTATCCATAACCAACCGGCATATGATAATTTGGAGGCGACGGCACCGAACGCAGAGGCTGCCGCTGACACCGTTTTCTCACTACCCGTCCACCCAGCAGTCTCGACGAACGATATTAAACACATGATTGATGTGATCACTACCTATGAGTCGTAAGGAAATCGACGTTGGTGTTATGGGTGTTGGATCAATGGGCCAGCACCATGCGCGGGTGTATAGTGAAATTCCGAACGTAAATCTTGTCGGAATCTCTGATCTCAACGAGGAACGCGCAAGCACAGTCGCCCAAAAGCACGATACAGTGGTGATGGATAGCGACGAACTTTTGGCTACTGTTGATGCTGTCTCAGTAGTCGTTCCAACCCAATTTCACTACGATATGGTAACGACGTGTCTCGATGCAGATGTTGCGACGTTCGTGGAAAAACCTGTCTTGGATAATCTCGATCGTGCTGAAGACCTTCGATCACGGGTTAAATCTGTAGATGTTCCCGTACAGGTTGGTCATATTGAACGATTCAATCCAGCGATAACCGCACTAAAAGAGATTATTGATGATCTGTCAATCGTCAGTATTCGAGCTCAGCGGCTCGGCCCGTCGCCTGACCGAAAAATAAAGGATAGCGCAGTCTTGGATCTAATGATCCACGATATCGATATCGTTCTGTCCCTCTTCGGAGAAAGACCCTCCTCGGTCACAGCAAATGGTGTCAATGAGAACCGACATGCTGCGGCACTTTTGGGATTTAGTGGGGATCGAATGGCATCACTCACTGCGAGTCGAAAGACACAGCAGAAAGTCCGGACACTCGAAATCACCGCAGAAGAATGTTTCATCGAACTGGATTACATCGATCAATCGATAGAGATCCACCGGAATTCGGTCCCAGAATACATCGAAAAGAACGGGGACGTTCGGTTCAAACACGAGAGTATCATCGAACGGCCGACCATTCAAACTAACGAACCGCTACGCAAAGAACTTGAATCGTTCATTGAGGCGACAAGGTCTAACTCACCACCAGAAGTCACCGTCCAGGATGGAATTGATGCACTCGCAGTAGCTTTAGAGATTGAAGGAATAGCCAACTCCGAAATACAGGAGGTGAATTTTGATGAGTGAGAGCAACACGTCACAGGCCGGTGTCACGAAACTCTATGGGTCGGACAGCAATGAAACGCTTCAACGAGAGGCATTCTTGAACGGTGAAATCCCGGTTGCTGTCTACGGTTTAGGGAAAATGGGCCTTCCCCTGGCTTCAGTATTCGCTGAAACCTGTGGAAACGTCATCGGCGCAGATATCAATCCAGAGGTGGTGGCGACTATACAGAGTGGAAATAGTCATATTAAACGAGAGCCCGGTCTTGGAGATCTCGTTGAGAAACTTGTTACATCCAACGATCTCCGAGCGACTAAGGAGCCCCGTGAGGCCGTACAGTCAGCGTCAGTTCACGTAGTTATCGTTCCAACGCCGATCACTGATGAAAAAGAGCCCGATTTAGCTATCTTAGACGCCGTTGTTTCGGATATCGCAACGGGGCTAGACGAGGGCGATTTGGTGCTAATCGAGTGTACCGTTCCGCCCAAAACGACAGAAGAGCGCGTGTTTGAACAGCTAAAATCCGAGTCTTCACTCTCTGAGGGGGAGTTTGGGGTCGCGTTCTGCCCTGAGCGCACCTCCTCGGGTCGAGCCTTGAAGGATATTCGAGGTGCGTATCCGAAAGTTGTTGGAGGTGTTGATGCTGAAAGTACGCGAGCAGCATCAATTATCTATAGCGAAGTGAATTCTGAGGGGGTACTCGAGGTTTCAGATGCGACAACTGCTGAAGCAATAAAAGTGTTCGAGGGAGTATATCGAGACGTCAACATCGCTTTAGCGAACGAGTTGGCACAATTCACCGATGAACTGGGAATTGATGTTCGTGAAGCAATTGAGGTTGCAAATACCCAGCCGTTCTGTAATATCCACGATCCCGGTCCAGGAGTGGGTGGTCATTGCATTCCGTATTATCCATACTTCCTGATCAAGCCGTTTGACGCTCCTTCGCCGCTTCTCTCTACTGCCCGGTCAGTGAACGATTCAATGCCGGAATTCACCGTCTCGAAAGTATGCGAGGGACTACAAACAGGGGGTATTGATGTTGAAAATGCAACTGTAGTAATTTTTGGATTGACATATCGACCCGGTGTCGAGGAAATACGAGCCTCTCCCTCAATTCCAATTTCACGTGAGCTAACTCAGCTCGGGGCAGATGTCTATGGAGTTGATCCGGTACTTGAGACGTTTGAGGCATTCAGCGTTGAACCGATTACGATTGAAGACATGTATCAACTAGATATCGATGCTGTAGTACTCGTTACACCACATAATGAATTTGAATTGATTCGATGGAACGAATTAGAAACCAGCGAGAATGGACCTTTTGTCGTCATTGATGGGCGAGCAACGCTTGATGATATGAATCTCTGGTGCTACACAATTGGATCAGGGGCGAACAATTAGTTAGTAGCCATATTCGGTAAGTATTATTTGTCAGCTCATTTTTCGAAACTGAAGACGTCTTTAGAGTTCACAAACAATTTACTCCTGGGTCCGGTCAACTGTTTCCCAGACGACAATGTTCTTTCCACGTAGGAAATTCATCAACCCGAGAAGCATACCATAGTTCGCCTGAAGGAAATAGTACGGGACGTGAATAGTTAATGGGCTTTCAATATCGAACCGATCCGCAAGCCAACCAAATGCAGCAAACAGATAGAACAAAAACTGCCCACTTAGTAGCAATTGATACATAACCGAGTCATCTCTTGCTGCCAAACCAATGTTTGCGATGAAAACTATGACTAAGAGTATAGGGGAGAGCCATCGTAATATCTTGTGTGACCAAAGTTGATATGCGAACTTTATGTCTCGAAATGGATTCAACAATTCGGGAAAATCAGCTATACTGTTCCAACTTCTAGTAACAATTCGTATTCGACGCTGAAGTTCTGTTCTGGTTGAATCACTTGTTTCTTCCCAGGCGACGGCATCTGGAGCATACTTGACGAACTCTCCGTTTCGGATAATTGAAAGTGGTTCAGTAAAATCACTTATTGCAGCGGGTGATTGAGGTACGTACGATTCTGATCTAACCGCATAAATTGAGCCGTTCCCGCTGACAGGCGAATGAATTCGCGATTCAAGTCGCTTAATCCAGGACTCGTATTTCCAGTAGAATGACTCGCCTTCGACGGCACTTGAGTCTTGATATCGTAATTCGCCAACGACACAACCCACATTTGAGGAAAAACCTTGCACAAGTTCAGCTATTGCGTCGGGTTCGTAGATGCTATTGGCATCTGAAAAGACGAGTAGATCCGCATCAACCTCATTTGCAACGCGGTTTTGACATTCCGTTTTCCCAACCCGCCCTTCAATTCGAATCAGAGTGACCCCTTGCTCTTGATATCCTGCAACTATTTCGTCTGTTCTGTCGTCTGACTCATCAGAAAATACGATAATATTGAGTAACTCTGATGGGTAGTCCAATTGAAGACTGTTTTCAATTTTTTCGGCAATGACGTCCTCTTCATTATATGCTGCGATAATTAGCGCAACGCTCGGAAGACTTGTTCCTTCGTTTGATTGAACTCCCTCTTGGAATAGAGTCCAGAACTTAAGAGATATTGGATATAAAAAGAATGTATGAACTAATCCCAGAGCAGTTCCCCAGAACAAAATTGTCAATAATCTCAAAATCATTGACTAGATCGGATACGTCCAAATTGATCGGTCCTGAATAGATGCTGAGAAATTTGTCTGATATCCATATCTCATAATTCCAGTCCTTCATCAAGAATATGTCTATCTAATGCCGCTCCACATCTACAGTGACCTTTTCTAGGTTATATTTGATATTTGGTAAAATCATAGAATTATATAATAATAAGAATCAATGAATTCGAGAAAGCCCTACCTCCCACTCCACTAATCATCCCCAGCAAACGACAGCGCCGGCGACACCAGCCCTTCCAAGAATCGGAACCACCGTCCAACGAGTGTCTTGTTGTGATCGTCGGAGTCATCGACCTCGAAATAGGCTCTCAGCGCCCGCCCGAACCACGTTTCGTTAGGCTCTTTGAGATCTGTCTGTTCCGTATACCACGGCTTGAATCCCCGTCGCAACAGTGGGATCGGAATCTCGGCCTCTCCAGATTCAACTGTGACCAACTCGACGAACACCTTAGCAGCCTCCTCATACCGAATCGAGGCGCTTTGCTGAGGTCGCTCCCACACCGGCGGCTTGTCGAAGATCGTAAAGCCATCCGCTGACTGGAATTCGACGACCGTGTTCTCGAGGTACTCAAATTGCGTCGGGACGAGTGGCTTTCGGATGAACGAATAACCGCTCGTGCCCGCCTCTTTTGTCCGTCGTTGTCGAAGCACTTCCCCCGAGGCCGACTCGAGTACCCATTCACCACCCGATTTCCGGACCCATGGCGTCGTAAAGTCGAACCCATTAATCGGTTGCTTCGCGTCACCTTCAGCGAGTATCGAGCCGTCAGGGCTGACCAACTGCAACACATCGTCGGGCGTCAATCGCCACGTGGCTTCAGACAGCTCGCGGGGAAGCAGATACCAGACATCGCTATCTTCTCGACGAACGAGCTTACGCTGGTTGTACAGGATCGTTCCCACCGTATCCGTATCCTTAAACGCCATACTGACAGGCCGCTTTGGCTTCGGGATGTTTCGTCCACAGCTTACTCTGTGCCTCCTCACGCGTCTCAGTAACGACGTGTAACTGGTGGCCGTGATAGGCGGCCCATGCGAGGTTCGTAATAAGCGTTGCCGGCTTTGTCTTGTTCTCGACTCGATTTCGTGGACGTAGATACACCGTCGTTCTTACTCACGATACTCGGTCTAGCTGCCCGTCAAGATACTGCGTCATCGGGTCGTAACCCGAGTTATCCACGTCGAGGCCGTCTTGGTCGACGGCGACGATCTCGTGGCCGTTCCGGAGCAGATATTCGATTCGTTCTGATCGGATGTTGTTTGTCATCATCTGGTACTGTCGCTATTCGTAGCCGGCCGTGGCGTCGCTCGTGTGATTCAGCACGTAGCCGCTACCGGCCTCCTCTCGTGAGGCGGGTTCGATCCCTTTGGCTGCTAAGAGCTGACCGAAGCCGGGTCGGGACGGTCCAGCGGTTCCGGTGACGTTTCGACACCAGCAACTGAACTGTTCATAGAGCTCATCGCGTGTGACGGCATTTGTCTCGTCGGCCGCCTCTTCGAGGAACTCGTCGATAAACAGCTGCAGTGCTGCCGTGGAGGTAGTGCTCGCTCGTGGCAAGTCGTCGTCTAAGGGAATGTACCGCTTGTTCGTTCCCTGGTCTTCGACGTAGATCCGGACAACCGTTCGGCGGAACACGTCTGAACTGTACACTGTTTCGATGAGCTGGGCTGCCTCGTCTCGAGTGTTGACGTAGACGTTGACGGTGTCTACATAATCGTCGATTTCCGTCGTGAGTGCCGACACCAGGTCGGGGGCGGAAGTCCATGTCAGATCTATCTGCTGGACGATTCCGTCCGTTCGGTACAGAATCGTCCCCGGCTTGACCGTTTCAACCGTCTGCTCATTGTGAGAGATATCGGTGTCGCTGTTGGCCTCGACATATCTGATCAGTCTCTCATACACCCCTTCGTGATGATGGGTGTCGTCTGTGACTTCTGGTGTTGTCATGTTTTCCAGTGCAGAGGTGCCTGTCTCCGCGGCCAGTAGTTGTGATCGATGCGATGGTCGGAGTGCGGTGTGTGCGTTCCTTGTTGTACTTGCGGGCTGGGAGGAGAGGGGAGACTAATCGGCGCGGTCAATCGATCATCGTCGATTGACCACCACCATTTATTAACTCCCGCTAGAAATTTAAGTGGGGTCAGCCAGGCTCTCTTGAGCCAGATGCAGTATTGACAGAGTTGATCTACAGAGATACAGCGAGAGTGCCTCGATCCTGACCCCGAGGCGGTCCATCGCTCTCGCTAACATCCACGCAACATTGTCAAACTATACGCCAACATCGAGGAGTTATAGAGCACAATGAGGGCCGAAAACGTACGCTCTCCGGTCTAACCTCCTGCATAAAATAATTCACAATGTAGCGCCTATCGCACTGTCTCCCACACGTCCTCGACGACCTTCCACACCTGCCGAATCACGATCTTCACGTCGAACCAGAAAGACTGCCGCCGGATGTACTCGAGGTCGTAGCGCAGCTTCATCCCGGGATCGGTGCTCTTCGCGTCGTTAATTTGCGCCAGTCCCGTCAGCCCTGGCTTCACGAACCAGCGTTTGCGCCAGGCGGGCGTATCTTCCTCGAGCAGGATCTCCTCTTCGGTCCAGGCGGCCCGCGGGCCGACGACGCTCATCTTCCCGACGAGGATCGACCATAGCTGTGGAAGTTCGTCCAGGTGCGTCTTCCGTAACACGCGCCCAACACGCGTGATCCGGTCGTTCGACTCGTCGTCGACGGGCTCGGCGGAGTCCCCTTCGGGGACCATCGACCGGAACTTGTAGACGGGGAACGTTTCGCCGAAGCCGGCGGTTCGATGCTGTTTGTACAGTACTGGTCCCGGGCTGTCGAGTTTGACAGCCGCGGCGATCAGCGTCATCAACGGCCCGAAGATGATCAGACCCACAGCAGCGAACACCACGTCGAACAGCCGCTTGAACACGTGATCGAGCGGGTCCCACGGCTCGAGGTCCACGTCCACCAGCTCCCCGACGTCGTCGGTGTTCACGAGCACGCTCGAGGCGTACTCCCGGTGGACTTTCGCGGCGACGCCGTGTTCGTGACACGCATCCAGGGCACCGAAGAACTCCGCACGGTCGGCCCGGAAGAACGCTAGAACAACCGTGTCGACGTCGTACTCGACCAGGACGTCCTCCAGCCGAGAAAGTCCGCCGAGTCTGGTCATCGCCCCCAGGCGGCCGTACTCGTCGATGGCCGCTTCGAGATCCGCGAGGCGGTCCTCCTCGACCGTCCCTCCGTCGGTCAAGACGCCGTCGACTTCCGCACCGGAGTGTCCATCCATCGTGGGCCGGGTCGGACACAGGTAGCCGATTACGGGTGCATCGATGGATGGCGCGACCCGTTTGATCTGGTGGAGGTCGTCGCCGACGATCAGCGTTCGACCTGACTCGCCGGCCGGTCGCCGGCGCACCTGGAAGAACCAGATCGGTACCGTGACGGCCAGGATTACGACGGTCATCGTGAGCGTCTGGCGGGGCAGTCGGTGAGACCACTTGAAGTACCCCAGCGTCGCCATCGCCAATCCGGCTACGATCACGCGCTTCTCGGCGATGAAGATCGTATCGAGCGCTCGCCGGGGCTGTGGCTTGTACAGCGGCAACAGTGCCCCGACTACGGCCACCGCGCTCAGCGCTAGCGCCCAGCGTAGTGACGCCCCGTCAAGGACCGTCGGCTCGAGGCGATCGAACAGCGGCACGTGCGTCGTGAACAGGCGCTGTGGGATCGGGTGGTTCGCGATAAGAACGGCAGTAATCGTTAGCGCGAGTATCCCGCCAGCGCTCACGATCCGGTACTGCCATCCCTTCAACATCTACAACACTTCCTGTGTCCTGAATATATATGTCTTTGGAAATTGACGAATGTCTAACACCATCGGATATAACGATTGTGGCCAATCGCCTGAGGCGTCATGGGTCGTACTAGATCGCTATTCTCCTTGGAACCATTAACTTCTCCCTGGATATATTAAGCTAGCTACCAATTGTGCTCGATCACCGTGATCATCGATACGAGTATTGGCCGGGACATCTCTCGTATCGTCAGTTTCCACGCCGTTGATACCCGTCCCACTTTCTATATACTGGTTCGTGGAATCCGGGAGCAAGTGAGGAGAGCGAACATATGGGATTGCAGCTCAATCTACCAGCCATCGGGGACGTACGACACGGGCTAGAAGACCCGGTAAAATCCCTCAAAGGGGGCTCGTTACGCGTCTACCAGGGTCTGTGGTACACGCTGACCTCGAGACATCAACTGGGTACGAATATCTTCGAGCGGGACTGGGACGTCTTGCTCGTCCTGGATGCCTGTCGGGTCGATGCCCTCCAGGCAGTTGCTCCCGAGTACGACTTCATCGATGAAATCGACGGAATCGACGAAATCTGGTCGGTCGGCAGCAACTCCCACGAGTGGATCGCCCAGACGTTCACGAGCGAGTACGAGGCGGAAATCACGGATACGACCTACGTGACCGGAAACGGCTTCACGAAGCGGATATTCGAGACGCAAACGTTCCCACCCTCGAAGATCACGGTGCCGTTCACCTGGACGAACTGGGACGTCGTCCAGGAGTCCCAGCTCGAGCGACTCATCGAGGTGTGGAAACATCACCGGGACGAGGACCTGAAAGGCGTCCCACCCGGAATCCTCACCGACTACGCGATCGACATCGCGCGAACCCAGCGTCCAGAGCGACTGCTGGTTCACTACATGCAACCCCACGGGCCGTACCTCCACGGCCCGGTGACCGAGAACCGCGACCCGAGCGACATCGAACGCGAAGCGTGGCGGGCCCTCCGGGACGGGAAGGCCTCGTTCGAAACCATCTGGGACCTCTACCTGGACAACCTTCGACTGGTCCTCGACGACGTCGCGGAGTTACTCGAGAACGTTGATGCCGACAAGGTCGTCATCACGGCCGACCACGGCGAGGCGTTCGGCGAGTTCGGTGCCTACGGCCACCCGGAGGGATTCCCCCATCCGGTGGTCAAGAAGGTCCCGTGGGTGGAGACGAGCGCGACGGACACGGGGACGCGACAGCCGGACATCGAACGCGAGGCTGGCCCCGAAACCGACGTCGAAGAGTACCTCCGCGACCTCGGGTACCTGTGACGCCTCGAGTGGCGAACACCGCATGGCTCACTCCCAGTGGACTGTCCAGGAGGACTCGAGAACGACGGTCCGCGGTGAATTTCTAGGGGTCCTGTCGGCGATTCACCACAGCCGAAAGTTTGTTTTACCTGTAATTCAATATCGTTGGTATGTCTTCTCTGGGTCGTTTACCGTTCTCACGTCGACGAGTACTCACTCTCGCATCGGCGCTTCCGTTTCTCGGCCTGGTGTCGAATACGGCAGCGAAGACGAGCGACGTGTTCGTTACCGAGGACGATTCGACAGTACAGCTCGGGAACGGCCTGATCGAAATCACGTTCGACAAAGTGAGAGGGAGCATTGAGCAAGTGCGCGCCGTCGATCTGGACCTCGATTTGCGAAGTGAATCGGGAAAGGGACCGGAGATGGCGTGGGAACTCACCTTTTTCCATGCCGAAACGCCCAGGCTGTCCGCACCATCGTACGGTGCAGAATTGACCGCGATAGAGACGCGAGCCGACGATGATTCGGTCGGCGTAACGATGACGTGGGCGAATCCCCGTCTGTATCCAGCCGTAGAGGAGGGCCCTCGATTCGACGGCGAGGTCACGGTCGACGTTACGATCAAGGAAAACGATCCGCTGTCCTACTGGGACATTCACGTCGAGAACAACGACGAGCTAGCGATCAAGTCGGTCCAGTGTCCGAAGATCATGGATATCGAGGCCGTCGCCGAGGACGGAACGGACGGGATCACGCTCCCGTCCCAGATGGGCCGTCGCTTCGTGAATCCAACGCACAAATTCGAGGAACTCGGCGAGGAGGTGGGCATGACCTATCCCTCTGGCTTCGGGACGATGCAGTTTACCGCCTACACCGGACCCAACGGTGGATTCTACTCCGATGCACGCGACACCGACGGCCACGTCAAACGATGGCGGTGGGGTCAGAGCTGGGAGGATCCGGGAAAACTCAGATTCGAGGCGGCGTACTTTTCACCGAACCTACCCGGTGAAAACGTCAGCGTCCCGTATACTGTCACGCTCGGTGCACTGGACGGCCGCTGGTACGATGCGGCCGACCGGTACCGCTCGTGGATGGATTCCGAGGGGTGGCTTAGCGGGTACAAACAGAACCAGCCGGACTGGCTTCGCGACCTCGGCGCAACGTATCGCATCGAAACGTACCATCCGGAAGGGACGAAGATCGAATTCGAGCGAGCCGGTGAACTCGTCCAGGAGATGCAGTCGTATCTCGATGTCCCGCTCCAGTTCCAGTTCGGACAGTGGCAACACGGCCCGGACGATTCACCCGTCGAAGGCTGGGAGGAGTTCGGCAAGACCGTAGAAACGGCGACATCCGCTGGAATTCGGACGAACTCGTTCGTCGGCGGGAATATTATTAACCGTGACTTCTCCGTCTTCGAAGAGAACGACGACGCAACAGATTGGGTCGTTCGCGACGAATCCGGTGAGCGCGATTGGCTCGACGACCAGGAAGAGTTGTACCTGGTAGAAACCACCCAGGACGGATGGCAACAGTACATTCGATCCTACATCGAGAACCTCCTCGAGCGTGGGGTAACGGAGATCCAGTTCGACGGATTCCCGTACGTCTTGCCCGACTGTCACGCCTCGAACCACGACCATCCACCGGGACAGGGTGGCAACTGGTACGCAACTGCTGCCCGTGAGGACACGCGCGAGTTACGGACCATGCTCAGACAGTTCGACGATGGCGTCTTGAGTGGTGAGGGCATCTGTGACTTCTACCTCCCGTATCTGGACGTGTTCAACACACGGGACGTATTCGGCGAGACGTACATCCAGGATTACGACGCCGGCTGGATCGAGATGATCCCGCTGTTCGAATACGCCTTCGGCGACGTGGTGGTCTCCAGAAACCAGAACCACGGCGGCCCCGATTACAGGCCGACGATCACGTGGTTGCACACCGCCCGTTCGCTGTTGTGGGGCGCCCTCCCAGTGTTTCGACACGGTGATCCGGAAGCCGATCCCGAAACGTCGGGATTCAACGATCCGTCTGCCTCGCTCGAGTACGTGAGACGGGCCGCTCGAGCACGGGCCTACTACGCGAACCGGTTTCTCGCGCGTGGCACGATGCTTCCGCCACCGATCGTCGACAGCGACGAGGTGGTTCTCACGACCGAGAGCGGCCTCGAACGGCCGACCGACGCGATCCAGGCGAGTGCCTGGGAATCCGACGCCGGTGAAACGGGCGTGATACTGACGAACGTCAGCAGCGGTGACACGCCACGAACAGCACACGTCGACCTCGCATTCGACGATCAGCCGTTTACTATTCCGGAGGGGGAGTCGATCACGTATGCGGTTCGCAACGGGGACTATGAGCGCGTCGAGGCCAAATCCGCTTCCGAAATATCGATCGAGGTAGCTCCCGATGACGTGGTTCTTGTCGTCGTCGCGCCCCAGAACGACGACTACGAATCGGCGCTCGAGGCGATTGTGACGGTCCAGGAAACGCCTGAGGACGAACGCAACGATGAGGCGTTCATCGAAGCCAAGCGAGCGTTCGAATCCGGAGACTACGCTGACGCACTTGAGCGTGCGGAATCGGCCCTGTCAATGGCCACCCAATCGTCCGAAGAAGAGGGATCTGGGAACGAGAGTACCGAACCAGATCCTGAACGCACGGGTGATGAGCCCGAGCCCGAGAGCGAGGGTAACGAACCTGGATCTGAGAGCAAGAGTAGTGAGGCGATCCCTGGGTTCGGTGTGGTTGCCGGTGTAATAGGCGTAATCGGTGCTATGGGGACCAAGCTACTGACGGATAGTCGTAGAAGCGAATAGCTCTCTCCTCCTTTTATCGCTCTCAAAGTCACGTTGCTCGGGCCATTTTGTGGCTCGTCGTCACAGATACCGGACTCTTTTCGAACGACTCCAAAGCACCCGGGTGCACCGTATCTGGCGTCACCATCTAGTGCATCTGAGCTTCGGTATCGATTTCGAATCGGGCGCCACCGGTAACCCCCTCACAGACGTCGATGCGCCAGCCGTGGGCCTCGATCACGTCGCTCACGATCGCCAGGCCGAACCCGGTTCCGTCACCCTTCGTCGTGTGCCCGCGCTCGAACACCAGCCCTCGATAGGCAGCGTCGATTCCGTCACCGTCGTCGAAGACGACGACCCCGCGTGCAGGGTCCGAATCCAGGTGTCCGACCCGGATGGCGACCGGAGGATCGTTGTGTTCGATCGCGTTGCGAAACAGGTTCTCGAAGACGTGGAGCAGTTGCCCCCGGTCGCCGTTGATCGTCCACCCCGCCTCGAGGTCGCACTCGAGAGTGGCCCCATCGGTTCGCATGGCCCGCCAGGCGTCTTCGGCGACGGACTCGATCACCACGGGTTCTGGCTCCTCGAGAGTCGCCCCAGCCCGCGCCATGGTCAGGAGGTTAGTGATCATCGTTTCCATGCGCTCGTGAGCGTCGTGGATAGCCTGGAAGTCCGCCTGGCGTGCGGACTCCTCGGCAAATCGCGTGTAGGTCTGGGCGTGTCTGAGCGGGGTTTGTAGGTCGTGGCTGATCACGCCCGCGAACTCATCGAGGCGCTGGTTGGTTCGCTCAAGTTCTCGTTCACGGGCGTTTCGTTCGGTGACGTTGCGGGAGTTGATGACGACGCCGCCGACGATGTCGTTGTAGAGGAGGTTCACGGCGACTCCCTCGAAGGCCACCCAGGACCCGTCGCGATGCCGGATGCGGTATCCGAACCGCGTTTCCGCCTCCGGGTCGTCGAGCAAGGCGGTGAATTCTCCGGTGGCGTCCGATAGATCGTCTTCGTGAACGAGATCGAGGAGGCGCTTTCCGACGAGTTCGCTCGGACGGTACCCGAGAGCCGATCGGATAGAGGGGCTGACGTAGGAAACGTTGCCATCGGCATCGACGACCGTCACGACGTCGGAAACGTTCTCGATGAGCGCCTGAAACCGCTTTTCGGCCCGGCGCTGGTCGGTGATGTCTCTGAACATCAACACCAGCCCATCGGTGCGTTCGTCGCGGACTGGGGAGACGGTCGTCTCGACGATCGTCCCGTTTCGAGTGATGTTGAGTTCCTGTGTCGTCCCGTCGAGAAGCGGCTGAGACGCCGGCAGGACGGTTTCGATCGGCTTTCCGACCACTTGCTCCCGACCGAGCAGCGTTCGAGCAGCCGGGTTCAGATCGACGATTCGTCGCTCCGTATCGACGACGAGATAGCCGTCGTGCATGTCCTCGATGACGCTGTCGCGGGCAATCGGAACGAGATCGAGCCAGCGATATCGGGATAAGGCGACGGCGATCAGGACACCGGTCGCCCCGAAGCCCCAGACCGAGTAGTTGATCGCGGTGATTCCGTTATGGGCGAGGACGTTCGCCACCCCTGGGATCAATGGAGCCAACACGACGAGTCGCGCCTGTTTGTGATAGACGCCGCTCCCCCTGGCATCGAGGTACTCGAGAAAGAAGACGTAGATACCGGCCCCCGACAGCGCCCAATTGTAGAGGACGTAGAGCCAATAGATTGGGTTTTGGTAGGCTTCAATCGGGAGGAGGACCTCGGTGAACTGCACCGGATCGTGCATCAATCCGTGTGCGGGATTCGTCCAGGTCAACACGACCCAGCCCGCGGTCACGAGGTACACGGCGCCCAGACGCCGGGGCTCGAGCCAGCTCGTCCGGTTGGTGTACACTATGGCGAAATGAAACAGGCCGGTCGACATGATGATCGCCGCCGAATCAACGGTCTTTGCCAGGACGAAGCCGATCGTGGGGTCCGTTTCGACGAGGAGGAGACTCTGCGGGAGCGTCCAGAAGGCGATTCCGGCGAAGAACACGGCCAGCGGGAGGACGTCCTCTTTCGGTCGCTGACGAGGGATGATGATGGCGAGGGCGAGATTCAAGAATCCAACGGCCGCGAGTGAGACCACGTGGACGGCAGTGAATTCCTGTACCATGCCCTCTGCACGAAGGCCGGGATAAAATATGTTGCGTGGAGTGAAATTCAATGTGGAGATAGACCCATTAGACACTGCTGGAAGCAGAAGGACGCGCTCACCGTCGTCAGAGACACGAACTCGAGAGAGAATCAGTGAACGAATCCCGCGGCCGAACGCAGGCCGGAGACTCCCGCTCAGCGACGGTTGGTGTCGACTCGACGCCCCAGGAGGCCGACGAAGAGGAGCGCCACGAGAGTGAGTCCGACACCGAATCCGGGAATGGAGTCGTCGTCCGTGTCGTCGGACGGTTCGTCCTCACCGACCGAGCGGTCGTCGCCGTCTCCGTCACTGGTGTCGGATTCGGCGTCGTCCGATCCGGTGTCGTCGGATGTGCTGTCGTCGGGTGTGCTGTCGTCGGTGGAGTCGTCTTCCCCGGAGTCGTTTTCGTTCGATTCGTCTTCGTTCGAGGCGTCCTCGTCTGAATCGTCACCACTCGAATCGCCGTCGTCGGATTCGTCTTCAGGTAACTCTTCATCACACGTGCAATTGTCACCGTCGTCTGAATCGTCACTGTCCGACTCGTCGTCATCCGAGCTATCGTCACTCGAGTCGTCATCACTCGAGTCATCGTCGCTCGAGTCATCATCCGAACTATCGTCCGATCCGTCGCTCGAGCCATCGTCGTCGGAGTCGTCAGCAGGCGTCGCGACTTCGAACGTGGTTTCGAACGGAGCCGCGTTTCCACCCTCATCGGCAACCGTGAGCACGACGGTGTGTGAATCGCCATCCTCGAGCTCGAGGTCGAGGGTGGTCTCCGTGGACGTGATCTGCGTTCGGTCGTCGGTCGTCACGGTGACGCCGTCGACTTCGAGACTGATCGAGTTGACGTCGACGCCTGAGAGCGCATCCTCGTAGGTGAAGTGAACGGTCGTTTCGTCGGTGCCTGCCGCGAGTTCGCCCCCATCAGCGGGCGTTACGCTCGTCAGCGTCGGCGCGTCCTCGTCGACGATCAACACGCCGTACGTCGAGAAGCCGTCCACGGTGGCCGTGAGGTGTGGCTCATCGTCGACGGAGACGATGGACGAGGCGACCGGATCCCACGTCTGGCTGCCCTCGTCGTAGTAGTGCAAGCCGACGTCGGTCACGTCGGTTCCCGCCGGCAACGTCGATTCGTCGATCGGCGTCGTGATGGTTGCGCCCTCGATGGTTCCCGTCTCGAGGTGGTAATCGAGGAAGTCATCGAGGTCGGCTGTCAGGAAGGTGACGCCGATAGCGTCGTCGTCGAGATTCGCATTCACGGCCGTTTCCGAGAGCGCGAGGAACAGTTCCTGCGTCTGTAAGGCCTCATCAGCGTCGTCGGCGAGTTCGAACGCGATGGTCGTACCAGTTGCCTCGATTTCGATGACGCCATCGTCCAGGACGAACCCGGTGTGGACGACGGCGGAAGCACTGTCGTCGCCCTCGTTGCCGGCGCGATCGACGCCCGTCACGTCGACGGCGTATTCCCCGGAATCGTCGAACGTGAGTGTACCTGTGAATGTGGTGTTCGAGGGATCCGCCTCGAGATCGGTGACCGTCGGAGCGGTCGCCGCGGTTGTCTGCCCCGTTGTGCCGTCGAAGCTGACGTCCACCGTGGGTAGCTCCGCAAGTGGTTCGTCGCTCTCGATGACGATCGTTGCATCCTCGTGGTCGACGTCCTCGATGCTGACCGCGAGCGACGGCGACTGCCGGTCGATAACCAGCGTTTTCTCAGCCTGATCCATCCCACCGTTGTCGCGGTCGTCGGCGGCGAACGCCGACAGCTCGTAGCGGCCATCGTCGGGAAGCCGCTCGAACGGAATCGACGCAACCCAGGTGTCGCCCTGGCGGCTCGCTTCCGTCGAGACGCTGTAGGTCGTCTCGAGTGAACTGATGAGCACCGTCACCTCCTCGACCGGATGATCGGCGTCGACGGCCACCTCGACAGTGGCATCGTCGCTCGCGTACACGACTGGGCCATCGGTCTCGAGGGCGTCGTCGGCCGAGATGAAGTCGTTCGCACTCGAGTGACCTTCAACGGCGACGATGGTCGGTTCGACGGTTGCCTGAGTCACGACGAGTTGGCCAGTCGATTGGTCACCCAACTCGAGGTCGTAAGTTCCCGGCTGCTCGAGGGTTGCGCTGACGTTGAGCCCCCCGAGGTGGTACCAGCCCGGCTGGAGGGTCACTTCCTGACTACCGAGTTCGATCGGTTCGCCGCCGTCGGCCGGGATGGCGGTTAACGTGATCGTTTCGGGCCCCTCGATGGTGCCGTTCTGATAGATGCCCCCGGTGACGGAGAACTCCTGACCTTCAGCGATCTCGAGCGCGGAGGCGGTGGCGGCGATGACCTGGATGTCCGATTCGGCGGGAAGAACTTCGATGGTACCGGCGTGGCGATCGCCGAGTTCGAGGTCGTACGTGCCCGGTTCCTCGGGAACGTACGTGACGTTGAGTCCGCCAAGGTGATACCAGCCAGGCTGGAGCGTCACTTCCTGTGATCCCACGACAGCCGTTTCGCCGGTCTCGGTGTTCGTTGCGGTCAGTTCAATCTCTTCAGGCCCCTCGATAGTGCCGTTCTGGTAGACGCTTCCGGTGACGTAGAGATCTTCGCCCTCGACCAGTTCGACCTCCGAAACGCCGGCAGCGATGACCTGGATGTCCGATTCGGCGGGAAGAACCTCGATAGTGCCGGCGTGGCGATCGCCGAGTTCGAGGTCGTACTCGCCCGGTTCGTCGGGGATGTACGTAACGTTGAACCCGCCAAGGTGGTACCAGCCCGGTTTCAGTGTTACCTCCTGGGATCCCACGACGATCTTTTCGCCGGTCTCGGTGTTCGTCGCGGTCAGTTCGATCTCCTCTGGCCCCTCGATGGTGCCGTTCTGGTAGACGCTTCCGGTGACGTAGAGGTCTTCGCCCTCGACCAGTTCGATCTCCGAGGCGGAGGCGGCAATCACCTGAACGTCCGATACGGCAGGTCCGACCTCGACTGTCCCGACGTCTCGATCGCCGAGAACCAGGTCGTAGGTACCGGCTTCGTCGGGGACGTACGTGAGGTTGAGCGCGCCGAGGTGGTAGTAACCGGGCTGGAGCGTCACCTCCTGACTGTCGACCACTGCACCCTCCCCGGTTTCCTGGTCGATCGCGATGAGTTCGATCGTTTCCGTCGCTTCGTCGCTCCCGTTCTGGTAGACGCTGCCGGTCACGTGGACTGGTTCGCCTTCGATCACTTCCGCTTCCGAGAGCGACGACGCGATCACCTGAATGTCGGTGGCGATCTCGTTGACGGCGATGGTCGCGACCTCTCGATCACCCAGTTCGAGGTCGTAGGTACCGGCTTCGTCGGGGACGTACGTAACGTTGAGCGCGCCGAGGTGGTAGAAACCGGGCTGGAGGGTTACCTCCTGGGATTCCACGACGGTCGTCTCGCCGGTCTCGGTGTTCGTCGCGGTCAGTTCGATCTCCTGTGGTCCGTCGATATTACCGGCCTGGTAGATGCTGCCAGTGACGGACAGTTCCTCGCCGACATTGACCTCCACCTCTGAGACGCCAGCGCCAATCACCTGAATGTCTGATTCGCCGGGCTCGACTTCGATGGTTCCGGCGTTGCGATCACCAAGTTGGAGTTCGTACGTGCCCGGATCTGGGACAACAGTGACGTTGAGCCCGCCGAGGTGGTACCAGCCGGGCTGAAGCGTCACCTCCTGGGATCCCACGATGGTCGTCTCCCCAGTCTCCTGATTAATAGCGGTGACCTCGATCTCTTCAGGCCCCTCGATAGTACCGTTCTGGTAGATGCTCCCGGTGACGTAGAGATCTTCGCCCTCGACCAGTTCGACCTTCGAAACGCCGGCGGCGATGACCTGGACGTCCGATTCTGCGGGAAGAACCTCGATGGTGCCGGCGTGGTGGTCGCCGAGTTCGATATCGTATGTGCCTGGATCTGGGACGACCGTGACGTTGAGCCCGCCGAGGTGGTACCAGCCGGGATTCAGTGTCTCCACCTGGGTTCCGAGGACCGTAGACTCGCCGGTCTCCTGATCAATGGCGGTGACTTCGATCTCCTGGGGCCCCTCGATAGTGCCGTTCTGGTAGATGCTTCCGGTGACGTAGAGGTCTTCGCCCTCGACCAGTTCGACCTCCGAAACGCCGGCGGCGATGACCTGGATGTCCGATTCGGCGGGAAGAACCTCGATGGTGCCGGCGTGGTGGTCGCCGAGTTCGAGGTCGAAGGTGCCGGCTTCGTCGGGGACGTACGTGACGTTGAGCATACCGAGGTGGTACCAGCCTGGATTCAGTGTTACCTCCTGAGATCCCACGACGGTCGTCTCGCCGGTCTCGGTGTTCGTCGCAGTCAGTTCAACCTCTTCAGGCCCCTCGATGGTGCCGTTCTGGTAAATGCTGCCAGTGACGTACAACACCTCACCTTCGACCAGTTCGATCTCGGAGGGGGCGGCAGCGATCACCTGAATGTCCGATTTCGCGGGTTCGACTTCGATCGTTCCGGCGTTTCTGTCGCCGAGTTTGAGGTCGTAGGAACCGGCGTCGTCCGGTTCGAACGAGGCGGTGATGTTGAGCCCGCCGAGGTGGTACCAGCCCGGCTGGAGCGTCACCGCCTGGCTCCCGAGTTCGATCGAGTCGCCGCCATCTGTCGGGGTGGCGGTTAACGTGATCGCTTCGGGTCCCTCGATTGTGCCGTTCTGATAGATGCTTCCAGTGACGGAGAACGCCTTGCCGCCGACGACTTCGTCGTCCGTTGAGGAGGCGGCGATCACCTGAATGTCCGAGTACTGATGCTCGAGTGAGACGGTGTCGACGACGAGACTGTTGAGCATAATCGTGACCTCGTCGCTGTCGACACCCCCGGGAAGCGTATCTTCGGTCGGCGTCCACGAGAACTCGACGCCATCTCGTTCGAGACCGGGTTCGACCGTGACCGTCTGGCTCATCTCCTCGTCGACGTGGTCGCCGCTGATCGTCATCACGACGGTGACGTCGCCCTCGACGTCGCCGGTGTTGTAGAGATCACCAGTAATCGTCACGACGTCGTCGATGGCTACGTCGGCATGACTCACGGAGCCGCCGTAGACGACGATGTCCGCGTCCTCGAGGACGGTTAGGTCGCCCGCGTGGGTCCCGCTCACGCTCACGTCGAACGTCCCCGCGGTGGCGAACACGTGTGTGAACGCGACCTGGTCGGTGTTGCCCGCCTCGAGCCAGACCGTCTCCGTAGCTACGACGTCGCCGTCGACCTCGAGTGCAACGGTGACATCACCGTCGACGGTCCCCGCGTTTTCGACGGTCGCCGTGATCTTGGTGGACTCGCCTTCGACGAGTTCGTCGGTGTCTAGCGTAGCGTCGATCACGTCCGGAATAGCGTTCGGTTCCTCACTGAACACGCCGAAGGTGCCAAACTCGTCGACATTCGTGGCATAGACGTACTTTTCGGATGTGTTCACTCCCGAATCGTACGATTCGTCACCTGGTGGCGACCAGGTGTCGTTCAGCCGCCAGAGGTCAAGTGTCGTGTCGTCGATACCGGTCAGGTCGGCCGCGTCGTAGTGGGCGAACAAGGTGTCTACGTGTGGTTCCTCGCCCGTCGGGCTGACGTTGACGTATCTCTCGAGTGAGTAGACGTCCGCCGGTAGAGTGTTCGGTTCGTCGGCGACGTCAATTTGGACGTCCTGTGCCTCGAACGAGAGGGTGACACCGTCCAGTTCGAGGTTCGAGACAGGGTTGTTCGTCGCGCCCTGGAACGACTGGAACCCGGAGGCGCTCTCGGTGACCGTTGCATCAATGATCTTATTCCCCGAGGCACCCCACGAGAAGGCGATTCCTGCGGCCTCGCTGTTCGACACCGAGAGGTCGGTGACGGTGTTGTTGTGACTGTCCGATCCAGCGACGAAGCCGTGCCAGCCGCTGTCGGTGATCACGACGTCGGTGAACGTGTTCTCGCTCGATCGGCTGGCGAGGTTGAGTGAACTGCCGCTGTTGTTGTGCAACTCGAGGCCGTGGAACTCGCTGTTGTCGGCGACGCTTAGTTGCACCCCGCTGCCGTCGTTGTCGGCGGCGGTCACCGAGTGGAAGACGTTCCCGGTTACCGGCGTGTTCCACCGGGTGTCGCCTATGAGGAGGATCCCAGCGCCATCGTTCTCGACGGCGGTAACGTTCGTCAGCTGGTTACCGTTACTGTCGTCGACGATGATGCCGTTCCAGCCGTTCCTGGCGACGCTGACGTTCTCGAAGGCGTTGCCCTGGTTGCTCTCGAGGTTCAGCCCGTACATCGTGTTGTCGTTGGCGACAACGTCGGTGAACGTATTCGACGACCCGAACGTGAGGACACCGGCCTGGTTCATTGAGGAATTTAGTCCCACGAACGAGTTCCCGGTAGAGCCCGATTGGACGCTCACGGCACCAGGACTGGACAACCCGCTCAGTTCGTCTTCGTTGCCGTAGGCGTGAACGTCCGTGAACGCGTTGCCGTGACTCGGCCCGCCAGCCCAGCCAACCTGGAGTCCACGATTGTCGTTGTACCGGATCGTAAGGTTCGAGACGTCGTTGTCATTTGCTGAACGGAGGTTGAACCCAGCGCCGTTGTGCTCGGTGACGACGTCCGTGACAGTCCCGTTGGTGGCCTCGTTGTAGTACAGGCCGACATCCCAACCGGAGACCGTCACGTTGCGGACCGTGACGCGGTCGGCCCCGGTGACGGCGATCCCGTACTGGGTTCCGTCGTCGAGGCTCCCGCCCTGGATGGCGTACCCCATTCCGTCGAGAACGACGTCGTCTGCAGTGATCTCGAGGCAAGTTGCGCCACCCGCGAGGTCGTCGGTCAGCACGTAGTTTCCGGCGGCGTCGAGCACCGTACAGGTCTCTATTTCAATCACCTGATCAGAGAGCAGCGTCACCCGATCAGTGGCCGCGTCGTCCGCGCTTCGAACGGTCACCTCGCCCTGGCCGTGGTCGGCTTCGTCGGTCGCCCACGTGAGCGCGACCGTTTCAGTCTCTCCGCCGCCAAGCGTCAGCTCCTGGGAGTCGACGACCGTCCCGTCGAAGCCCTCGAGCTCGATCGTCTGGGTGCCGGCCTCGTCGCCCGTGTTCTCGATCGTGACGGTGACCTCGAGGTCCTCGCCCGCGTTCACAGGCGCGTTGGTCCCATCGATCGACACGTCGAAGAACGCTTCTTCGGGTGGCTGCTCGATTTCGACCGTCTCCACAACCGAGTGACTCGCACTCCGAACGGCGATCTCGTCGGTTCCGATCGTGTCGGCTGCCGTCTGCCACGACAGGCTTACCGACTCGGTCTCCCCACCCTCGAGGGTCAGATCCTCGACGGCGTCTACGACGGTGTCGTTGAAGTCGACCAGTTCGATCGTCTGGGTGTCCGCTTCGTCGTCGAGGTTTTCGACGGTGACGGTGACCGTCAGTACCTCGCCGGCGATTACGGGAGCGTTCGTGCTCTCGATTCCCACTTCGAACGTCGGTCCCGGGGGCAGTTCGCTCCACGGATCGAACAGGACGTTCTGATCGATCGAGTCACCGGTTCCATCCGCTAGTCGCCCGGTGTCCGGATCCTCGACGTCGCCGCTCGGTCCGCTCGTCTCGCCCCACCAGGTGTGTCGGGCGTCCATCGGCCAGGAGGGGTGACTGAGGTCGTAGACAATGCCCTCGGCGTTATCCACAATGTCGTTGAACCGAACGTCGACGTTGTCGACCCGGTAGTGGGCGTATATCCCGACGTCGTTGTTCGTGACGGCGTTGTCGTGAGCGGTCACGTCTCGGATGTACGCAATTCCGTACCCGTCCTTCAGCCCCTCGAGTTCGATCCCGACGCGATTCGCGTCGACCGTGTTAGCCGTGATCTCGGTTTCGTCGGCGTCCTCGTGGATGAGCCCGTAGATTCCGGCCCCGGCGTTGTTCGAAATCGTGTTCCTGTCCACGACGGCATTGGCCGAGTCCTCGAGAATGAGTCCGTGATCGCGGTTGGCCGTGAGCGTACTGTTGGCGATCGAGCTCGAATCGGCCTGGTCGAAGGTGACTCCACCGTAGCTGGCGTTCGAAACGGTGACGCCGTCGACGGTGACGTTACTCGAGCGTGTTGCGTGAACGCCAAGCCCGTCCGAAACCTCCAGGTCGGTTAGCGAGACGTTGTCGGCCAGCGCGACTTGCATCGACGTGAGGTTCTCGCTGACGTCGTCGCCTGTAACCTCCAGGCCGTCAGTCTCGACGAAGATGAGCTGGGTCGCCTCGGCGTCGATAGTCGCGTTATCACCGGCTACGGTCGTGATGTGCCCTCCGTTTACCGTAGTGGCGGTGAAATTGTGTGCGTAGTATTCACTGTCCTCACCGTCGATGAGCACACCCCTCTGGAACTCGTTGGATAGTACACGGCTGTTGGGTGCCTCGTTCAGCAGCAGATCGGCCCGGTTTCCGGCGGCGTAGTTGTGCTCGACTCGAGTCACCGATTGCTCCGAAATGATGATCCCGTACCCGTCGGTATCCGTGATCTCGTTCCAGAGCACCCGGGCTTCGTCGAACCCGGAGTACTCCGATCTCGAGACGCGAACACCGCCGTCTTTACTGCCTGAGATCTCGTTTTGGCTGATCAGAACCTCCGGGGCCCGCGTCACGGAGATGCCGTGCTGGCCGCTGTCGTCGATCGTATTCTCCCGGACGACGATGTCCAGGAGATAATTTATGCGTACGGTTCTCGAGACACGAATCCCGTCACCACCCGATCCGCTGACAGTGTTGTTGGCGACGCTCACGTCCTGTGCATTTATCACGAAGATGTTGTGTTCCGTGCTGTGGGTCACGGTGTTGTTCTCGATCATTGCACGCCGCGGCTGCTCGCTCCAGGAGCCGCCCTGGTATCCGACCTGAATCCCGGCCGTACCGAGAGTGGAACCGTCGTCGGTGTTCGTGACGATATTGTCCCGGATAATCGCGTCGTGGGAGGTCCCGGAGAGGTAAATCCCTCCCCATCCGCTGTTGTTGACGTCGTTTTGTTCGATAACCGCTTCATCGGAGTCGGACCCGACACGAATTCCGTAGGTGTCGGTATTCGTCACCGCGTTCCCAACGATGTGGGTCTGATCGGATTCGTGGACGACGATTCCGTCGCTATTCCCTGTCGCGTTGTTCCCCTCGATGAATCCATCAAATGTACCGAACAGCTCGATACCGTGGCGGTTGCCCTGGAGCTCGTTAGCACGCAGTTCGGGGGCGCTCGAGGAGCGAACGTAAATACCGACACCCAGGTTCGAATCGTCGTGGTCGAGGACGGTGTTCGTCTCGAGCAGCGCCCGTTCGGTGTCGACGATGCTGATCCCGTGTCGATTGTCCGATGCGGTGTTGGATTCGATTTCGACATCGCTGGAATCGGCGAGTCGAATACCGTGGTAGGCGTTTTCTGTGAGCGTATTGCCTCGCAGGAACGCATTATCCGAGCCGCGAACGGTGACCCCGCCGGGCTGGGTCACCAGATACGCCTGGCTATCACTCTGCTGGGTGGTCAACGTACTGTTGGTGACCGTGTTGTTCGAAATCTCTGCACCGTTGCTGAACGCAACCTGGATGCCCGTTGCAACGCCATCGAGTTCGTGACCCGAGACGTTGACGTTCGTCGAATCGACGACAAACACCTGTCCGACGCCATCGGGAACCGTTGGTGCGTCGGCGCCGCTCGTGTAGAACAATTCCTTACCGCCGACGGAGTTTTCATCGACCTCGTGTTCAAAGTGATCGAGGACGTCGCCATCGAGGAAGAGCCCCGTCTCGAGTGTGTTGTCGAGCACGCTCGCGTTCGTCGACTCTTTGAGGATCAGATCGGCTTCGTGACCGGAGGCCGTGGTGTTTTCGACGGTCGTCCCGTCGGACTGGTCGACGATGATCGCCGCGAAATCGTTGTTCATCGCGCTGTTGTTCGTTACCCTCGTATCCGCGGACTCGAGGACGATGATTCCCGTCCCCTCCGAAAGAACGCCGGCGTTCTCCCACACCACGTTCCCGTCGACGGCGACGGAACTCGAGTCCTCGACGACGATCCCCTCGGTGTTGTCGGCGACGTCGTTGTGACTGACGTTGGTCCCATCCGCACCGAGGACGTGAATGCCGTACTCGCTGCCGGTCGTGACGGTGTTCGTCACCACCCCGCCGATAGCGTTGGTGACCGTAACGCCGGTTTCGTCGTTATTCGATACGGTATTTTTGTCGACGACGGTCCCCACTGAATCGGATACACCGACACCGCTATGACCGTTTTCACTGAGTCCGTTCTCGACGACCGAAACGCCGTTTGACGCCGAAACGTGGATGCCATCGTCCCCGTTATTCGCCCCGTTATTGGTCGAGGCCGTCACGTCGAGCCCGTTCGAAATGAAGATGCCGTGTCGATCGTTTCCGGTCGCGTCGGTGTTCGTGAGGAGCGTCCCGTCTGAATCGACCACTCGAACGCCGTCACCGTTGTTCGTCGCTGTATTGTTCTCGACGGTGCTCTCATCGTCTCGTGCGAGGTGAATCCCGGCGTCTCCATTATTGGAGACGGTGTTTCGCGTAAGCATTGCTCCCGCCGATTCGGCAATCTGGATCCCTATGGACGCGCTGTCAGTCGCCGTGACGTTTTCGACCAGCGCCCCGTCAGAGCCGACGATGTACAGCCCGATATGGTGGGTATTCGTCGTCTCGAGGTCCGTAATCTGCGCCCCGTCACTGAACGCGACCTGCAGGCCAACGGGGACGTCGTTGAACGAGCCGCCCGTGATCGAGACGTCGCTCGAGTCGACGATAATGGCCTGAGCGGCATCTTCAGGTATAGCCGGATCGGCGGCCCCCGAGACGTAATAGAGCGATCCGTCACCAACTGCGTTGTTCGTAACCGAGTGATCGAAGTGGGCGAGATCGGTTCCGTCGAAAACGACGCCCGAATCGAACGTGTTCTCCGTGAGCGTGAGGTTTGTTGACGACTCGAGGAGGAAGTCGATTCCTGCTCCGCTACCGGTAACGGTATTATTCTCGACGAGCGCGCCATTCGTCGACTGAACGTAGATCCCGTACTCGTCGACGTTGGCGATCTGGTTGTTCACCACGACGGCGTCGTCTGCGTTCTCGAGGACGATCCCGCCGCGTTGATTGCTAAAGTCGTTGTCCGAGATGGTAACGCCGAGCGAATCTGAAACCACGAAGCGTGTTCCGTCTCCGTTCGTATTGTCGCTGATCTCGTTGCCCGTCACGAGCAGTCCATCGGCGTGAGAGACGTTGATGTCGTGTCCATTGCCGGTGATCGTATTGTTCAGCAACTCCACGTTCGAAGCGTTCGAGATCGTTAGCGTCGATTCGCCGTTCCAGTCGGTGTGTTTAGTGATCTCACTTTCCGAGAGGCGGACGTCATCCGAATCGTAAATGGCGAATCCCTCGTCGCCGTTGTCTGCGATGGAGACGTTTTTCAGGTGCGTTTCATGAGCGTTCTCGAGAAGAACACCGTACTCGTCGAAGTATTCGACGGTGAGGTTCTGAATCGTGACTCCCGTCGCCCCGTCGATGTGAATTCCCTTGTCGGCCTGATACGGCGCTGAAACGGCCGTTTCTTCGGCTCCGACTGCGACGAGGGCGATGTCATCGGTCGTTATCACCAGTTCCTCGTTGTACGTCCCGGGCTCGATACAGATCGTCTCTCCAGGAGCGGCCTCGTCGATCGCATCCTGTATACTGTCCTCCTCCGAAACCACGGTACAGTCCTCGAGATCCAGATCAGTCAAAGACGGCGAATCGGTCGTCTGGGCCGCCGCGACACCGAACGGGACGAACACCGAACTGACCATTACCACCGAGCACAAAATCGCAAATAATCGATAACGTGTACAATTCCTTGACGTTCTTCGATTCATGAACGAGACACTCACCCATCATGTATATACTCGCGCTAACGCCCTGGTGAGTGAGTAAGGTACCGCGAGGTAACCTGAAAACCGGATAGCCACCCCTCAATATTTTGAGCCGAGTCTCAGGAGACGGGATCCGTCACTCCTCGAGTTCGTCGAGTCGGTTTCGGGCCTGTGTGTACGCCTCAGTTGTTGCCAACTGATCGTGGGAATAGAGTGACTGAAAGAACGATAGTCGATTTTCCAGCGCGGCCCGTTCGCGTTCCCGAGGGGGTTCGTCACGCCGTTCCAGTTGGCGCTGAATCACCTCGAGCATCGTCTTACGGACGATCGGTTTTCGAAGAATCTCGTCACAGTTCGTGTCGAGTAAATTGACCTCGGGTCGATCGCCAACGAGAACTACCGTCCGACACGGTGGGTCGGCCGTCTCGTGGATTCGCCGAAACGTGCCACCGGGCAGTCCTTCATCTACGAGCAGAATATCGGGATCGCTGTCGAGCTGGGCGCGCAAATCAGCATCGGTGTGCGCCTGGATTACGTTGTACTGATCGCTCAGCCATGCGCCGTACATATCCGTGATCCGTCGATCGGAACCGGCGAGTACGACCGCCGGTGCCGTTGATTTCAGGTGTCGGTTCCCCCAGATAGTCAACGCCTCGAAGACCGGCTTCATATCGTGACCTGTGTCCGTCAGTTCGTACTCGACTCGAAGCGGTGATTCGCTCAACACGTTTCGTCGAACTAGACCGGTTTCGCGGAGTGTGCCGAGGGTTTCAGTCAGAACTTTTCCGGAGATCTCGGGAATCGCCTCGAGGAGTTCGTTGAACCCCATGGGGCCACGGTGAATAAGGTGAACGAGGACGACGGGTTGCCACTTTTTCGAGAGCAGCGAAAGGACCTCGAGCACGAGTTCCCCATCGACCGACCCGCCAACGTCGTGCCGATTCATGGGGTGCGTTTCTACGGAAACCATATAACAGTTCGCTACACAGTTGACACTGACGTTCGCACACCCATGCCATCGCTCGCCTATCTTCGCCGTTCACCCGTTGCTATCTCCGGAATTCGGCCCGTTCGGACCGGGTGGATAGCTCGAATTCTGGCCCGCAGGCCGAGGTGATCGTGTGGAAACCGCTCGCTCACCCGATCAGGCTGACATCGACCTGCTGCTCGTCGAGGATAACCTGGACGACGCTCGGTTCGTCGAGCGTCTCATCGACGAGTATCAATCGCGGCGCAGTGGTAGCGAAAGCGAAGAATCGCTCGTAATCAGTTCGCTCGATCACGTGGATCGGCTCGGCGAAGGAATCGAGCGGGTTCAGACGGAGCCACCGGACGTTATTTTACTCGACCTGATGCTTCCGGATAGCAGGGGTATCGAAACGGTCGAACGGATGGTCGAATCCACACCAGGTATTCCCGTAGTCGTCTTAACCGGACAAAATGAGAACGAGATTGGTATCGAGGCTATCCGGCGTGGCGCACAGGATTACCTGACTAAGGGGACGACGACGGGAGAACTCATCGTTCGAACGGTACGATACGCTATCGAGCGGATGCACACCCAGCGCGCAATCGTCGATCGAAACCACCGACTCGCGCTGTTGAACCAGCTCGTCCGACAGGACATCCGAAACGACGTGAGCATGATCGTCGGTTTAGGTGATCAGCTCCGAACGCAGGTCGATTCGACGGAAAAAGAGACGATCGAGTCGCTCTTGAAGGCTGCTGAACACGCCGTCGACCTCACCGACACAGCAGCGGAGGTGATGGACGTTCTCGCGGCAACTGAGGTGGGACGTGAACCCTGTAACCTCCTCCCGATCCTCGAGACGAGTATTGAACGCCTGCAGCACGAGCACGACGTGGACCTCACCTTCGAACGACGCTATCTCGCTGACACACCGCTGATCGTTTCCGCCTCACCGATGCTCGAATCGGTCTTCGATCACCTGCTGTCGAACGCTGTCGAGCACTCACCGCAGACAACGCCGCAAGTGACCGTAACCATCGATGCGACAGCCGACCGAGTGACCGTGGAAATAGCCGACGATGGTATCGGTATCGCCGACGCTCAAAAGGCGCTGCTCGTGGATCCGGCCACACACTCCGATATCCGGTCGGGGATCGGCGTCGGTTTCTATCTGGTCACGACGTTGCTCGACGTCTTCGACGGCACCCTCGAGATTGCGGATAACCACCCCCGTGGAACCAGTATTACCGTTTCACTCAGACGCGTCAACAACCAGTAAAAATACCTTACTCGCCAATATTCTTCTTTCCGTTACCGGAACAGATGTCGATCCGACACGGCCTGAGGACCTGTCCCGATTGCACACCCGAGCAAGAAAGTATTTGTGACTGGAAATTCATCCTAAATGACATGCAAGCAGTTGTTCTGGCCGCGGGTAAGGGGACGCGATTGCGACCACTGACTGACGACAAACCGAAGGGGATGGTCGAAGTCGCCGGAAAGCCAATTTTGACTCACTGTCTCAAGCAAGTCGTCGACCTTGGGGCCGACGAGTTGATCATTGTCGTCGGCTACGAGAAAGAGAAGATCATCGAACACTACGGCGATGATTTCCAGGATGTCCCGACCACCTATACGCACCAACGCGAACAGAAAGGGCTGGCTCATGCATTACTCACCGTCGAGGAGCACATCGACGACGACTTCATGCTGATCCTCGGGGACAACATCTTCCAGGCAAACCTCAGCGATGTCATCAACCGACAACGAGAGGACCGGGCGGACGCGGCGTTCCTCGTCGAGGAGGTTCCCTGGGAGGAGGCCTCCCGGTATGGCGTCTGTGATACGAACAAGTACGGCGAGATCACCGACGTCGTCGAGAAACCCGAGGAGCCGCCATCCAATCTGGTGATGACCGGCTTCTACACGTTCACGCCGGCGATCTTCCACGCCTGCCACCTGGTCCAGCCCAGCAATCGCGGCGAGTACGAGATCAGCGAGGCCATCGACCTGTTGATCCAGTCCGGGCGGACCATCGACGCCATCGCTATCGACGGCTGGCGAGCCGACATTGGCTACCCGGAGGATCGTGACGCAGCCGAGGAACGCATAGAAGAAGACCTCGAGACACCGACGGCCTAAGGGTTCGCCTTCTTCAGTGCGGTATTCGTCTGTCTTTCTTTGAGCAGCGAGAGAGTCCTGTCATTCACGGCGGCTCCAATACTCAAGGACTTCTGACAGGAGCCACAAACCTTTGATTAGCTCAACGGGTATGCACCCGGATAGTACCGTTCGTACGTTTGCAGAGTAGAACTACGGCTCGTCCGGACGCGGCGCGTTCTCGTACTTGACCATTTTCTCGGGCTTTTCGGTGATCGATTCGTAGATCCGTTGGAGCGTCTCTTCGGCCGCGAGGAGGTTGTGGGCCTCGAGGAATTCACGGCCCTCGTCGGTGAGTCCATAGAACTTCCAGGGGTAGCCCTGTGGGCGCTTATCGTCGTCGAGCACGACCTCTTTAACGATACCAGAGTCGATCAACTTCTGGATGTGCTTATAGACGGTGGCATCGCTGACGCTGGGGTTGAGCGCCTCGAGTTCGTACATCGAGGGGAGCTGGTCGGGATGCTGGTGGCTGCTGTTGATGAGCGCAAATTGAGTTTGCTGGGTGGCATAACCCTGCCGAGGAACATTTGATCTATTGATGATCAACCCGCTATAATGAGGGCAAGTTGCACAGTCTTGCCGCTGATAAAGGTAAAGATTATTAATATGTTCGCGAAAGAGCACCCAATATGAGACAGATCGCTGATAGGGCGCGCGTGTATCTGTGGCCAAACCGCCGAAAATTGGAGTTAGTGGTTGTCCTCGGATCGGTGTTTCTTTTTGTTATCTACCAGTTCGTAGATAGGGCATCCTATATTAATTTCACTATTGAGCAGAACATCCTCCTCATTTGTATTTTCATTCTGTTGTTTTTGGAAGGAATGGCTACGGAACTCACGAGAGCAACGGACCAGATTCGAAACGACGTCTCTATTATTCCTGGCCAGGGCCAGGGGAGCAAATCAAATCTCAAACGGACACTCTCTGATTATATAGCGTCTTACAGACCAAATGAGGTGAAAATGATTGAGTACAGCTCGTCAACGGTCGATTCTATCATCGAAGATGCTGTCCGCGAAGGCGCAGAAATCAAATTGCTACTGAAACACCCAGATAGCACGATTCCAAAGAACCAGCCAGATAAGATACTCAACCAGGTAAAAAGTCTCCATTCTGATTTAAATGGCTATCAAAATATGGAAATTCGATTCTACAGACAACCAGCGGGCTTACGAGCAAGGAAATTTGATAACGATCTTATCAACTGTGGCTGGTATACTTATCAGTACGATGAAATACGTGGCACACACCTCAAAGGGCATACTAACCCAACTGTTTTATTGTCGGCCGAGGAAACTGAAGAATACAGATACATGGAAGACCTGTTTGACCGAATATTTATCAATTTATGGGAGAACGCGACTACCTTAGAAGAGATCTATGAAAATGATGAAGAATATACTGGCGAAGCAGTATTGGCATTCCGTAGATGGGTAGACCAGAAAGGATGTGAAAACTGGGTTAAATCTTTGTCTGGTAATAGAATTAACACGGCTGAACTCCACGCATGATTGATCAGAAGGTAGCACTTGTGACTGGAGCGGGACAGGGAATCGGTGCGGCAATCGCTGAAAAACTCTCCAGCGAAGGATACACGGTAGTCGTAAACGATGTCGATACGGATAAAGCACAAATAGTGGCTGAGCGAATCGACAACTCCGCTATCGAAACCATGCCAGTAGTCGCAGATGTCTCTTCTAAGTCAGAGGTTGAGAAGCTGGTATCGAGGGTTATTGACACTTTCGGCCGTATCGATGTTCTTGTTAACAATGCTGGTGTCCAGACGATTGCACCATTTTTGGACCTGAAAGAGAGCGAGTGGGATCAGGTATTGGATACCAATTTGAAAGGTGTGTTTCTTCTTACTCAGCAGGTGGCATCTACGATGATTGACAACGGTATCGAAGGAAATGTTGTAAATATCACTAGTATACACCAGGATATTCCAAGAAAAGAGAAGAATCACTACGACGCATCAAAAGCCGGTGCATGGATGTTGACACAAGAGATTGCGCTCGAACTGGCAGAATACGGTATTAACGTGAACGCAGTAGCACCTGGTGCTATCCAAACTCCAATGAACAGGGAAATAATGGAATCCGATGAGTTACGCGAAGAGGTCAATGCCAAAACTCCATGGAACCGGATGGGCAAGCCAGAGGAGGTTGCCGATATTGTCGCATTTCTAGCGTCGGATACGGCGGAATATGTTACTGGCAGTTATCTCAGAGTTGATGGCGGTCGTAGTCTGGTGTGACGACTAACCCCTCCCACTAGGTGGTAGCAATTATTGTGCGAACGCGCTCTGCTCGCTCAGACGCCTCTTTCACAGAAGTTGCTTCAGCATAGACTCGCACAAACGGTTCTGTACCACTTGGCCGAACAAGAATCCACCCATCATCGAGGTCTACACGGTAGCCATCCATCGTCGTAACCGGTCCATCAGCCGTTTCTGCCCATGTCGACGCACGTGAAAGAATTTTATCACGGTCTGCTGTAGTATCGTATGGAATGTTCTTCCGTCGCAGATAATAACCATCGTACGGAGCAACGACCGTACTGGCTGAACGCCCGGCTATCAACTGAAGGAATTTTGCCGCCACATAGCCACCGTCGCGGTTCAGACGGTGATTCGGATAAATTATCCCACCATTCCCTTCACCTGCTATTGAAACTGATTCTCCCTCGTTTTGAATAGCCTTTACGCGACTCAAGATGTAGCTATTGCCAATTGGTGTGTATTCAATTGAGGCATCATTCTTCCTGACGACATCCGCTAGTCTCTGTGAGGTATTAAATGCAGTTACAACAGTGTCACCTGGAGAGAGCTCAGCGTCAGCAAGTGCTGCAAGTGCCGTATCCCCTTCTATGAAATCCCCGTTCTCGTCCACGAAAATCACTCTATCCGCATCACCATCATGGGCAATTCCCAGGTCAGCGCCAATGGCAGGAACTGTTCGTATTAAATCACTAAGGCCCTCTTCGGTCGGTTCCGGATTCCGTCCCGGGAAGTTCCCATCAGGGTGCGTATTGAGTGTTATAACCTTACAACCCAGCATTTGGAGTAGAGTTGGTGATGTTAATGCACCTGCGCCATGGCCGGCGTCAAGGACCACTAATGGACGTTGATTCTCTATAACCGAACTATCTATTTCTGAAATAACACTCTCTATATATTCAGTATTTGCATCTTTGACTCGGTAGACCTGGCCGATCTCATTCCATTCAGGAACTGATAACTCATCTGATCCCATCATCTCTCTAACTGCTTTCACTGAATTTCGTTCAAGAACCATTCCACGAGGACCAATCAGTTTTATCCCATTATACTCTGGCGGATTATGGGATGCCGTAATCTGTAGCGCCGGGGTTGTATTCACTTCGGCAAATCGTTGAATAGAAGGGGTGGGTACCACACCGAGCCGGGTGACGTTCACCCCAGAACTTCTCAGACCAACTACAGCTGCGTCTGCAAGCATCTCTCCTGTTAATCGAGTATCGCGGCCGACTGCAATGTGGTTAGTATCTAAATACGCTGCTGTAGCCTTACTGATACGCATGATGAACTCTGGCGAGATCTCCTTATTGGCAATCCCTCGAGCACCCATTCGACCAAATGTCATGCCAGACACTCTTATGGGGACTATCAAATCCATTTCGGCCGGTAAGTACCACTAGCACGGTTCGGAATGGCCAAGAGGATGATGGCACTGTCTCTGCATCCACGAAAAATTGCTGTTGGCGACCTGAGCGAGATTCGTAAGAACGAGAATGGCGAGTCTCGGAACTGAGGTCGGAGTAGAAACAAGAAACTCCACGGGTGGGAGTTTGACTGCTTCACGAACTTGCTCGAATACAAGGCCGAGGAACACAGCACCCTCGTTGACTGTGTTTCGGAGCGAGATACGTCGAAGACGTGTTCGTGTTGTGGGCGCAAGCGTGATGCGAATCGTGTAGAGCGTAGGTTATACGTCTGTGATTTGTGCGGCGTGGTAATGAACGCGGATGTAAACAGTGCGGTGAACATCAGAAGCAGGATAACTCAGAGTCCTCCGACGGAGGATAGGGTAACGGTCGGTTGGCACGGTCAGTAGCCTACCTGTTCAATCAAACCTCGGGGCATTTCGCACCGAGCGAACAGGCCGGTTGCAAACCGTAATATCTCAACACTGAACAAATCGGAGATTTGCGAGGGACGCGAATCTTCGATTCGCTTGACCCGGGATCCTCGCGCTTCAGCGCAGGGGGATATCAAACCCTCAACTGATACTATCTCTAACATCTGATTTTCAATCTCGTAGCCTCCCTCCCCACCTTCGAAACTCCACTTCAAATGCATCGTTCTAATGGTTGAAATCGCAATGTATAGTGATTTATCGGCGTCTTCTCGTAGAATCAAGCGGATGTGACTCCGCTAGACGAGTAGAGGAGGTGCTCTCGGCTATCACCGCTCGCTCTCCACGCTCGGATGTGGCTCGCTAGGGATGTGTTTGAGATAGCCGTCTCTGTCTTCCTCACCGAAGTACTCGTTGAACAGGGCCGTCGCCCATTCGTAGCTCGTGTAACCGTCAAGGTGATGGGCGCCGCCGGCAACCGCCCAGTACGTCACCTTGTGTTCGACCAAGACACGGTCTTTCAACCGCGAGAGCGCGGTACTGACTGCGCCTTCTCCAGGGCCAGTCTGGGAGGCAATTTCGCTTGCTTTGAACGCATAGTCCTCGTGTGCCACAAGAAACCCAAGAACCTAATCCGAAGTGGAAACGTCCTCGAGTTCACCGTCGCTCGCATTCTCGAAGGTGGCTTGATCGATGGACATGGTAAACGGGATACGATGTCCAGCGTGAAGCTGGTCGCTTGTGGTGTACCTATCCGACGAGAGGGGTAAACGGGATACGATGTCTAGTATGTAGGGTGTTAGATTTGAAATCCACGTAACCACTGAAAGCGATGACGTCGGCGGGTATCGAGCCATGAGTAATTTACCTGCAAAGGAGTGCTCACGCCGTGTCGATCTCGGGGATCACGAACCGGAGGTAGTAGGCCTCACGGGTGTACGCGGCGTCCATCGACGGAGCGCTGTCCTGGACATACACGTGCGTGTCGACGAGTTCCTCGTCGTAGTGGACGATCAGATCGCCCGTTTGGGCCGACCCCGTATTCTGGACGTCGCCAATGGCCAGCGCGCCGTACAGTTCGAGTTCGCCGTGCATGTACAGGGTCGATTCGGAAGCGTGGATGTACCCCGTTAGTGAGATAGTATCGGGCTCGGCGCGTTCGCCCCGTCGTTCTTCGCCCGCCTGGATATCACCGACGGCGAAGACCTGCACGGCGGACGCCCGATGGGGGTTGCCGGCAGTTTCGATCCGGACGTCATCGCCTAGGTCGAGATTGCCGGTCACATACACCCGGAGATCCTCTTCGGCGACGATCGTCGTGTTCTCGAGGGTGAGATTGCCAGCGACGAACAGCGAGGTATCATCGGCCAGGCGGAGGGTCTCATCCCTAACCTCGAGGTCGTCGCTCGTGTGGTACGACCCGCCGGCTTCGAGGGGAGTCAGGTCCGACGTTCCGAGCTGGGCGCCCTGGGTCGACTCCTGTGCGGCGATGACGTCGCCCGTGGGCACCGGCACGGAGACGTTGTCGGCGTACTCGACGACCTGGTCGTCCTCGAGCCAGGGGCCGGGATTGATCGACTCACTGGAGATGGCACGTTCGATCTGCAGGTCGACTGTGCCCCCACCGCCTGCCGCAAAGTCGAGCGCGTTCGGCGAGCGAATCGTCGCGTTGGCCCCGCGATTGCCACCACCATAGGCCCCCGCCGAGGAGACGTAGCTGTCGACCTGCAGGCGGTCGATCTCGCCGACCGTCACACCCCCTGTCTCGCCGAACGCGATCGCCGAGGAAACGGTCGGCGGCCGTGGCGCGTTCCCCCCTTCGAAGACCACCTCGACGGTCTCAGCATCGACCAGCCGCGCATCACCGCTCCCTTCGAGCGCCTCGTACCAGGCCGGCGCGTACTCGCTGTGAACGGTGAGGGTCACGTTGGCGGTCGGATCATCGACCCGAATCGCCGTCGTCCCCGTCCGCTCGAGGTCGCCAGAAAACCGCTCGCCGGCAAGTCGCGGCACCGTGACCTGCGTCGACCGAGCGTGCGTCTCGACGGCCGGCTGTCCGATTGCTCGACCATCCTGCACCACGAGGCCGCCTTCGTACACCAGGTCGTCGGTCACCAGTCGCCCCATCGACTCGTTGTATGCCTCCTGGCCGTCCACCGTGATGACGAGCCGCCCACCCTCGACCCGGTCGTACGGTTCCTCGAGGCCGACTGCCTGGCGATCGCCTTCACCCAGCGAGGCAATCTCGTGGGCGACCGTCTGCATCTCGAGGCGATCCCGCTCTGTCTCGGCTTCGTCTTGCACTAGCTCTAACCCGCTGACTCCCACCGTCGCAATCGCCGTTGCTCCCACCAGTACCATCCCAAAGAGGAGAACGACCCCGAGAACCTCCGTCTGTGCACGCCCCATGGCGTGTCAGCCCAACGGTGGTATACATACACATTATGGCGAGTTTAACATTCTGCAAATCGAATGGGTTGCCTAACCGACGGGGTAACACGGGTAGGCGGCCAAATGGACTGTCCAGGACGCTCGAGCGACGCACCGACCTAACTACGAATCCGGATCGACGAGTTCTGCCTGCCCGGCGGTCCCTTCGACCTCGGTCACGCGGACGGTCGCCTGGATGCCCATCACTTCTTCCTCGAGAAAGAGAACGAATCCACCGTCAGTCTTGCACACGAGCGTCCCGTCGGGCTTCTCGTCGACGATGTCGACGGTTAGTTCGTCGCCCGGTTCGGGCTTTCCACCGAGGGGTTCGCCACATCGCCAGCACTCCGTATCGTACGCTGGCGTGCCTTCAGGCGCGTTGTTCGCGCCGCACCTCGGCGTATCACATTTGATGAACGTCTCGTGTTCGCCTGGTAGATAACGTCCCACGCCACCACTGTCGAGAGCCAGGAGCAAAAAGGTCGTTCATTCCTCGAAGCGTCTCTGTGCTCGCCCGTAGATCGGTACTTCTGGCCAATCCCTGTTCTCGGCGAGGTGCTCGAGCAAATCGAGACCATAACCGGATTCCACTGCTACGCTCACGGCGGATTGGTAAATGAATTTAATCGACTTTCGTCACCATGATCGTAGGCGGCTCGCCACATTGCGTGGACTGCCCGTGTGACGAGTGACACCTCCTCGACGGTAATACACGAGGGCTCTGCGGTCACACCCTGAACAGGTGGATGGAAGTGTTTCTCGGGAGAGTGGGTATTGGGATGGCGATCGAATCGCCAGTTGACTTCATCGGTGTCGACGTAGTGGAACGAATACATTCCGCGCTCGCTCCACTGGACATCGAGACGCGCGCCGTCAGCTGCTCCGATCCCGTCACCAAGTTCGATGTGGAGTTCGGTCGGAGCGATGGGATCATCGTAGGACGTCTCGTCGACGAGCGGCTCGAGCGTGCGCCAGAGGTCGCGAATCCGTCGAAGCGCGGGAAGGTAGATCGGACCGAACTCGCCGGCGCGATCAGCCCCTGTCATGCAGTGAGCTGCTGGCTCGCCTCGCTGTATGCGAGGGCCGCCTGTGCGATAGAGAGGTTCTGCCGAGTGGTGCGCCACGTACTCAGGTCCTCCCATCCCTGCCCATCGTCGGCGTCGAGTTCACGTGCGAGTTCCTCGGGCGAAACGACGTCGTACTGGTCTTCGTACCGGCGAATCTCCCGTTTCATCCGTTTGATGCCGTCGAGCAACTCCTCACGAGTCGTTTCGCGTCGAAGCTCGCGAATACGGGTCATGAGTACACGGTCGGCGTTCCGTTTGTAGATCGTCGATCGCCCCTCCTGCTCGGCTTCGGCAAAGCCAGTGTTGACGAGCGCCTTACAGTGGCGACGCGCCGTCGGCTCGCTAACGAGCGCTCGCTCGGCGATGTCGGCCGCTGACTGTCCGTCGTGGGTCTGTTCGACGACCTCGTAGACGCGTTCGAACGGCGTCGTCTCGGCCTTCCACTTCGCTTTGACGTGCTTGTTGAGGTCGTTCCACGTCTCCTCAGTCATAGTCTCACGTACGACTCGGGAGGACAAATAGTTTCCTCAGAAAATAATTCTTTTTCCGTGGCCTCGAGCAGCTGCGTTCACGCGATCGCGGGATCGTATCTAGACTATCACGGAAACGACCGTCCCGCCGACAATCGCCAATCCGCCGAGACCGAAACAGACCGCCCAGAAGGGCACTCGCTCGACGACTCGCATGAGGGCGTCGATGGTCAGGTACCCCACGATCCCGCTCACCACCAGCGCGACTACAGCTGGCACGGGCGCAATCCCGGGCAGCCCACCAGCGCCGACCATCGTCAGCGCCGCCGCGCCGAGACTCGCCGGAATCGACAACAAAAACGACAGCCGAAACGCCGCAGGCGGCTCGTAACTCCGGAACAACAGGGCGCTCGTGGTCATCCCCGAACGTGAAATCCCGGGCAGGATGGCGAGGCCCTGGACGGCGCCCACCAGGATCGAATCCACCAGCGTCGGCTCCTCGCGGGTGCCCATCGAGACGGACTCGAGGCGCAACTGAATTACCCCAGTCAGAATCAGGAGGACGCCGATCAGGCCGATGAACACCCCACCCGTCAGCTGGCCCGCAAAATCGACGGCGAAGATATACAGCGGAATCCCTACCAGGCCGGTCATCATCGAAGCAAGCACGATGTAGGAGGCGAGCGCGTTCTCGCCCTCGTAGGCCTGGTCGGGTCGCCACCCGGGCACCGACTCGAGCGCCACCCAAATCTCCTCGCGATAGTACGTCGCCGCCGAGAGGGTCGTCCCGACCTGCAAGAACAGCGCCAGCTGGAGCGCCACGCCGGGGTCGGTGCCGACGAGGGTCAGAAAGAGCGAGAGGTTGCCCTGACTGGAGACCGGCAGCCACTCGACGACGCCCTGGACGATCCCGGCGAGAATCGCGACGAGCAACTCGAGGTCCGACTCCGCGACGGCAACGAACGCCCCCATGTCGTGGCTGACTCTCGAGTGGACACACAAGACCGTTTACATTCTCTGTTCCGTTTACCTGAATTGAGGCGCTAAGGCCCCTTCCTCAAGGAGCGACCGAAGGGAGCGAGTAGGGAGGGGATACAGCGCCGCACGAGTATCAAACACGTCCACCGCTCGGCCCACAGGCCCATGCAATCACAACCCTTATTTGTGTAGTTTGTGTATATTGTGGTGTGGCCACGCGCAAGAACATCTCTCTCCGCGACGACCAAGCTGAGTGGGTCGAGGAGAACCACCTCAACCTCTCGTCGTTCGTCCAGGAGAAACTTGACGAACTCATCGAAGAACGCTCGTGAACTACAATTACAGGTATCGACTCCGACCGTCCGACGCTCTCGAAGCGCAGTTAGCGTGGACTGTCGATACCTGTAGACAGGTCTACAACCACTTCCTCCACCGACTCAACCGCACCGACGAAACCTCGATATACAGCGAACAGAAACTCTTGCCGAGCCTCAAGAAGTGGTGGAACGACCTGAAAAGCGTTCACTCGAAAGTGCTTCAGAAGGTCGTTCAGCGGTTGTACGACAACCTCTCGACGCTTCGCGGACGGAAAGAGAACGGCCACCGCGTCGGGACGCTCAACTGGAAGGCACCGGGCGAGTACCGCAGTTTCACCTACAGTCAATCCGGCTTCAAGCTCAAGACCACGAGCGGTCGGACCCGACTGTGGCTCTCGAAACTCGGAGAAATCCCGCTCACCTTCCACCGTGATCTTCCCGACGACGCCGAAATCAAGACCGTCACGGTCAAGCAGGAACCCATCGGGAAGTGGTACGCCATCCTCGGCGTCGAGACACCGGATGACCCGCCGGAGAAGCCGGAGAAACCCGAGAAGTGCGTCGGTATCGACGTGGGGATTCTCAAGTACACCCACGACACTGACGGGATCGCCGTCGAATCTCTCGACTTATCCGATGAACGCGAGCGGTTGGAACGCGCCCAGCGCGACCTCTCACGGAAGGAACACGGCTCCGCGAATTGGGAGGAACAGCGCCGCGTCGTGGCTGAATGTCACGCCGACCTGAAACGCAAGCGCCGTGACTTCCTTCATAAACTCTCGAACTACTACGCTCAGGAGTACGACCTCGTGGCGGTGGAGGACTTGGACGCCGCTGGGTTGGTCGAACTGCCGGGCAACTCTCGAAACCGCGCTGGCGCGGCGTGGGGGACGTTCCTGCGGATGCTCGAATACAAGTGCGAACGCGAAGGAACGCACTTCGTCGCGGTGAATCCGCGCGGAACGACGAAAGAGTGTGCGTCCTGCGGCGTTTCGACGGAGAAGCCGCTGTGGGTGCGCGAACACTCGTGTCTGGCGTGTGGGTTCGAGGCGGATAGAGACGCGAACGCGGCGTGGAACATCCTTTCTCGCGGTATCAAGAAATTAGGAGTGGGACGCTCCGAACCAACGCCTGTGGAGACTGCGCTCCCTGTGGATACGCCCGTATCTGCAAAGCGCGTCGTGGAAACAGGAAGCCCCACCCTCAAGCGCGAGCCGTCAGGCGAGCGGTAGGGTGGAGTAGTTCACATTCTCCGTTCGGACGACCACATTCCAGTGACCCGAAATCAGTCGGCCGCCTGCCCACCGTCGATGGGGATCGTGTGTCCCGTGATGTACGACGCGTCGGACGAACAGAGGAAGGCGACCGCACCCGCCATCTCCTCGGGTTCGGCGATGCGGTCCATCGGGACGTCCCGCATCGCCGAGGTATCGAACTCGGCCCGAAGCGTCCAGATCGCCATTCGCACCATCCCGATCGCCATCCGGACTCGATCCAGCAGCGACTGCGAACCGGCGGCGATGCCCAGCATCCCCGACTGGATGTTCGTCTTCGTCGGCCCGGGGGCGATGGCGTTGACCCGGATGCCGCGGCTGGCGTACTCGAGCGCGACCGACTTCGTGAGACCGACGACGCCGTGTTTGCTGGCCGAATAGCTGGCGAGGCCACCCATCCCGACCAGGCCCGCCTCGGAGGTCGTGTTGACGATCGCGCCGTGGCCCTGTGCTTCCATGACGGGGAGTTCGGCTCGCATACACGCCCAGACCCCCTTCAGGTTGATGTCTAACAGTTTGTCCCATTTCTCCTCGGTCAACTCCGCTGCTCCAGAGAAGCCGGTGAGGATCCCCGCGTTGTTGTGCGCGAAGTCGAGGCTCCCGTAGGTGTCGACTGCGACGTCGACCATCCGCTGGACCGACGCGAGGTCGGAGACGTCCACCTCGACGAAGGTCGCGTCGCCACCGGCGGCTTCGATCAGGTCGACGGTCTCGCGGGCGCTCGATTCGACGATATCGGCGACGACGACGTTGGCGCCTTCGTCGGCGAAACGCCGTGCAGACGCCCGCCCGATTCCCGATCCCGCTCCGGTGACGAGTGCCGTCTTCCCGGCTAACCCTTTCATGGTTGTCTCGGTCGATACTGTCCATCGAGACGTGTATAGTGATTTGGGTGATTCGGTTCGTTCCGCGTACGAACGAAGGCCGCCACGGAATCCGTCGCCACTCGCACTGCCGAGCCGGACCCTCTGCTCGATCGTTCCCAACATCTGTTCACAGTGTTCGCGCCGTCTGCCTCCATCGTTTTCCCCGAAGCACCCGTAGTTCCAGGTAATGACGTCACCGTATACACTCCTGAAAACCGCCGTCTTCACCGTTGTCGTCCCCGGAACGGTCGTCGAACTCGTACCCCGAGTGCTCGCCCGATACGACAGAGAGTCCCCGACGCTCGACTCGCCGGCCGCCCGAACCGTCGGCAAGCTGTCTCTCATCGCCGGAGGGCTCCTGTACCTCTACACGGCGCTGCAGTTCTCGACCGAGGGTGACGGAACGCCCGCACCGAATGACGAACCGGCGACCCTCGTTACGGGCGGCGTCTACGCGTACACACGAAATCCCATGTACGTCGGCGTGGTCCTCCTTCTGGGCGGCCAGGCCGTTCGGTTCAAATCGCTCCACGTCCTCTGGTGGACGCTCGTCTGCTGGCTCGGCTTTCACCGTCGAATCCTCGAGTACGAAGAGCCCCACCTGCTCGAGAAGCACGGCGACGCCTACGCGGAGTACTGCGAACGCGTCCCCCGGTGGTTTCCTGATCCCCGCTCGCTCGAGAACGACTAGCTGCCTCCACGGCAGGCACTCGAGTGACCCGCAGGACACCGGCCAGGAGCGAAACGACGAAGTATCGGCCACGACTCGACCGAGACGATGCACACCGCGGTCCGCCTCGGGCTCCTCACCGTCTGTCTCCTCGCAGCCGTCGGACTCGCGGTCCACTACGGGGCGACGTACGACGAGAACTGGCCCCACCCGACGGGCGACCAACTCGAGGGGAACGTCGACGACTACACCGGTGAGCGGATCCTCCTCTTCGGAGAGGTCCACGCGGTCGAGGACGACGCGCTCGTCGTCCACGTGACCAACGACGCCGACGACGTCGTCCTCGAACTGACGGTCCACGGCTCTACCCCCGTCGAACCTGGCGGCGTCGTCCAGGTCTACGGCGTCCTGGAGGCCGATCAAACGATGACGCCGGACGAGGTCGTCGTCGTCAACGCGAACCCGTCCAGGACGCGGTACAAACACCTCGTCTCCCTTCTCGGCGGTCTCCTCGTCGCCGGCTACTTCCTCCGACACTGGCGGGTGGACGTCGCTCGCGTCGGCTTCGAGCCCCGTCATCGCGACCGCGAGAGCCAGGGGGTGACCGACGATGGCTGACCTCCTCGCACACGTCCTCGTCGCCTACGCGTGTTTCACCGTCCTGGGGTGGCGCCTCGAGTGGCTCACGCGGCGCTGGCTCGCCGTCGGCCTCGTCGGCTCGCTCTTGCCCGATCTCAACCGGATCGAACTGATCGTCTCCGACACCGCCACCGAAGCCGCGCTCGGCGTCCCCCTCGAGTTCGACGCGATCCACACTCTGGGTGGTGTCGTCCTCCTCGCTGTAGCAGGCACACTTTGCTTCCGTCACGACCACCGGCGCGCGTTCGGTATGCTGTTCGCGGGGGCGCTCTCTCACCTCGCTCTCGACGCGCTGAAAGTGTACGCCGACGGATTCTCGGGGGTCTGGCTGTATCCGCTCAGCTGGTACCGTCATCCGTCGCCGAACCTGTACGTCTCCTCGGAGCCGATCGTTCTCTTTTCGGCGATCGTCGTGGCCACGGCCGTCTGGTGGATGGACCGCTCGTTCGGGTTTTGAGAACGGGCCTGACGTGTGTCTCCGTCGTCGCGAAATCGATGAAAAAGCCCCCGAGAGACCGTCGGAGCAATGTTGTACTACGACGTAGTACTATGTATACGATGTCGTCGATCAGCGCCCGAATTCCCGACGAGGACGAGGAAAACCTGGAGGAAGTGGCGGCACTTCTCGACGAGGACAAGAGCCCCGTTATTCGAAAGGCGCTTCGAGAGGGGGCTCTCTGACATTCGAATTCGTCTCGCAGTAGAACAGTACCAGACCGGAGAACTCTCGACGAATCAGGCTGACAGGGTTGCCGGCGTGACCGTTGCACGATGGCTCGAAATCGCTCGTGACCGGAATCTCACGTCACACCTTTCACCAGATGATCTCGTTTCCGACATCGATAGTGCACGGGAGTTATGACCGTCATCTATCTCGATGCGACGACGCTCATCTCCCTCGGGACGATCGGCGTGGTCGTCACCGCGGTCGATGAGGGATTGACCGAAAGCGAGGCCAAACGAATCGTCGAACGTGTCGACGAACACGGCCTTCACATGACTGCCGAACTTCGGGACACGGCGAACGAACGCATCGAAAATACTGCCAACAGGGAGTAAACACGGAATCGGCATCGTTCTTCTACAGCACGCCCATCGCCAGGTCGAGCAAGAAAGTATTTGTGACCGGACCTAATTCATTGATGTCATGCAAGCAGTCGTTCTCGCGGCCGGGAAAGGCACTCGTTTGCGGCCACTAACCGACGACAAACCGAAGGGTATGGTCGAGGTCGCTGGCAAACCGATTCTCACTCATTGCCTCGAGCAGGTCGTCGACCTCGGTGCCGACGAACTGATCGTCGTCGTCGGCTACGAGAAAGAGCAGATCATCGAACACTACGGCGACGACTTCCAGGACGTCCCGATCACGTACACCCACCAGCGCGAACAGAAGGGGCTGGCCCACGCCCTCCTCACCGTCGAGGAACACGTCGACGGCGACTTCATGTTGATCCTCGGGGACAACATCTTCCGGGCGAACCTCAGCGACGTCGTCAATCGACAGCGCGAACAGCGTGCCGATGCCGCGTTTCTCGTCGAGGAAGTTCCCTGGGAGAAAGCTTCTCGCTACGGGGTCTGTGACACCAACAAGTACGGTGAGATCACCGACGTGATCGAAAAGCCGGAGGAGCCGCCGTCGAACCTCGTGATGACGGGCTTCTATACGTTTACGCCGGCGATCTTCCACGCCTGTCACCTCGTCCAGCCCTCGGCCCGCGACGAGTACGAAATTAGCGAGGCCATCGACCTGCTGATCCAGTCCGGACGGACCATCGACGCCATCCGATTGGACGGTTGGCGGGCCGACATCGGCTACCCCGAGGACCGGGACGCCGCGGAGGAACGGATTCGCGAGGAAGACGACCTCGAGACGCCAGCCGCCTGAGAGCAGCGCTACTCGACCCCGTTCCGAGTCGCCGGCAGCCAGTGATCAACGTTCCTCGCCTTCGCCTCGAGACGCCAGCAAACGCTACCGCGACCGCTGGGTCAAGAACGCACTCTCCACGTCCTGCATCGACCGCTACATGACAACAGCTATAGTCCAGCGTCGGCCTTGCCAGAAATATGATCGTGGTGGCTGACGTATGGAGTTGATCGACGACGAGGGCAACCTCTTTGGCCGCGTCAACGTCGTCGACGCACTCGTCGTCCTGGTCTTGCTGGCCGTCGTCGTGGCCGGCCTCGCCGTTGTCGGCGTGCTCACGGGCGATGCCGAACCGGAAACCCGCTATGCGACGATCGACCTCGGTACTCAATCCGAACACGTCGCCGAACAGATCTCGGAGGGCGACGTCATGTACCTCGAAGGGAGTAGCGACAACCTCACCGTGACCGACGTCTATCGGTCAGCACCCGGTGGCGGCGAGGACCGCGCCGGTGGCGCGTCCGTCGTGATCCGGGCCGAACTCAACGGGCAACTCGTCGAGGACGACCAGCGGGACGACCGCGTCTTCCAATTCGACGGTGAGCGCCTGCACGTGGGCCAGACCGTGACGATCGACACGCTCGACTACACGACCGAGGGCGAGGTCCGATCGGTGGGTGGCGAGGAGACGAGCCTTCCGGTGAACGAGACGCAACTCGTCCTGGAGACGATCGTTCCGACCGCGACCGCCGACGAGATCGCCGAAGGCGACACCTATCGCGTCGCTGGGGACACGGTTGCGACCGTCGAAACGGTCCAGACCCACGTCGCGAGCGACGATCAGCGCCGCGTGGTCGTCGGGCTCACCGCCAGGACGATCGACACCGGCTCCGGACCGACGCTCGGCAGTCAGCGGGTCGTGCTCGGCTCGACGATCCCCGTCCGAACCGACGCCTACGAGATCACGGGGAACGTCACGCGACGAGGGGCACTCGACGAGTCCGGCGAGGAGACGACCGTGAGCGTCACGGCAAAGATCGACAACGTCAGGCCCGAGGTCGCCAACGGCCTCGAGGCTGGCATGACCGAAACCGAACGCGGCGAGACGGTCGCGACGATCGATGCCGTCGGATCCGAACCCGCGTCAGTCATCCTCGAGAGCGAGGACGGCAACATCTACGAACGCGACCATCCACGGAACCTCGATCTCACGCTCGAACTCACCCTCGAGGGACGGGAAACCGAATCCGGACTCCGGTTCCACGGCGAACCGCTCCGGGAGGGCGAGACGATCGTCCTCGACTTCGGCACCGTCATCGTCACCGCCGAGGTTACGGACCTCGATCGATAACGCTCTCCCAGGCCGATGCTCGACTCACTTCGAACCGCCCGCGAACGTTCGCACGTCGCGTCCATCCTCGAGCGGAGTCGCCGGACGCTCGAGACGGCGTTCGCCCACTCGTCGCTCGCCTCGATAGGCGGCCGTCTCGGTTCGTCGTCTTCGAGTCTAGACGAACAGGCCTCCCCCGTCGAACCCGTTAGCCGACAGAACGAACGCGACACTACGGCGGACACCTCGACTGGCGTCGACGAGTCGCTCGAAGCCGCGGAACCCCGAACGGCAAACGAACCCGTGACGACGAACGAACCCCGCTCGGCCGTCACCCGGGCCACCGAGACGTCGGTCGTCGCGTCCCGCGCTCGAGCAATACAGGGCGTTTTCACTCGCGCTGGTCGCTCCGCTCGCGTCGTGGCCGCGGCAACCGTTTCGGCGGGGTACGCGACCTCCTCGGGAATCTATCGCTGGCTCACGGCCGAACCCGACCCCGAGGTGATCGTCATCGACCTGCGCGAGACCAGGACGGTCGGGCCCGTTTTTGTGGTCCTCGACCGTGTCATTGTGCTGGCCACCGCCGGACTCCCGACGTCGAGTGTCGCGTCGAGTGTCCGCTCGACAACCAACCGATTCAGCGCTCGTCCGATCCGTATCCTGAGTCTGTGTCTCCTTCCAGCGTTGCTCTCGAGTCTCCTCCTGTTGACGGCGACCGGCGCGATCACCGCACCACTCGCCGTCGTGCACGGACTGCTCGCCCTCGCCGCGACCATTGGCACGCGTTCGACCACGACCCTCGAGGACCTGCGCTCGACGCGAACCGCCGCCCTCCTTCGCGCGGCGTTCGAGCCGCCGGAACCACCCGAACGGTCAGCTGACGACTCGTCGTCCAGGATGTCGGACGAGCGCGAGGACGAGCGCGAAAGTCGTCGCCTCGAGTAACTCGCCGGTATCGCGACGGGATCGGCTTCTTGGCCGCTTCGGCGGTCACGGAATGCGCGCCGACGGGAACGTTTGTGTCTCTCGAGGTCGTATTCCACCACATGACGACCGTCTACACGGCGCTCCCGAATCGACTGCTGGTCTCTCGAGACGATTCCGGTGGCACTGGCGACGACGACGGCGAGGACGGCGGCGATGGCGAGTGGGCACAGTCGACTCGCCTAGAGGGCTACGATCTCGAATGCGTCGCCGTCTCGCCCGACGCCCCGGACCGGGTCTTCGTCGGCACGTTCGAGGACGGCCTCTTTCGCTCGACCGACGGCGGGGACTCCTTCGACGCACTCGAGACGGACTTCGCTAGCGACGCGGTCATGGCGGCGACGGTCAGTCCCCACGATCCCGACGTCGTCTACGCGGGCACCGAACCCAGCCGCGTCTATCGCTCCGACGATGGCGGCGACACCTGGACGCACCTCGAGGGGCTGGTCGACCTCCCCTCCGAGGAGGAGTGGTACTTCCCTCCGCGCCCGCACACCCACCACGTGCGCTGGCTCGAAGTCGACCCCCACGATTCCGACCGGCTCTACGTGGGGATCGAAGCGGGGGCGTTCGTCATCCGCGACGAAGCCCGGGATAGCTGGCAGGAGCGCCCCGAAGGCTCGCGGATTGACAATCACAGCCTCGCGACCCATCCCGATATGGCGGGTCGGGTGTACACCGCGGCGGGCGACGGCTACGCCCAGAGCGACGACGGCGGCGAGACCTGGAGTCACCCGCAGTCGGGCCTCGAGCATCGCTACTGCTGGTCGGTCGTCCCCCATCCCGAGGATCCCGACCGGGTGCTCCTCTCGAGTGCCAGCGGCGCCTCGAGCGCGCACACGGCCTCGCAGGCGAAGGCCTACGCCTACCGCAAACCGGGCCCGGATGCCGACTGGGAGCGCCTCGACGACCGCGGTCTCCCGATGGGAAAGGGGGTCGTTCGGACGATCTTCGACGAGTGTTCGGGGTCGATCTACGCCGTCAGCAACGCCGGCTGCTTCGTCTCACGGGACTTCGGCGATTCCTGGTCGGTGCTCGAGACCGACTGGGATGGCGAGGAGTCCAAAACGCCGCGCGGGCTGGCTGTCGTCGCGTAACGGCGATTGCTAGCTCTTACGGCATTGGTTACAGATCAACCGGCGCCACTCAGCGATGACGACCATTTCGGCATCTTCGGGCTCGTAACATCCTCGAAAACGTGAGAGTTCGGCTTCCCTACCAACGAAGTCTTCTATACATCTACCTACTCTCGATGGTAATCAATACTTCCGGCTAGCCTATCCTGAAATAGGCTATTTCAAAATTGGCTATTTCAGGATTCTTTGCGATCACCTGAGGACAACTGGTGGGACTTCATCCGATCAACGTCGAAGCGACCAGCGATCCCATCCAATCAGTCGACGGGATACTTCGGGGTCTGGGAACGGATTCGTCGGGGGTAGTCGCTCGAGCCGAGTGTGTGCCCGCCCGACACGCCCCCGGGTTCGAAATCCTTTTAGGCGCTACCCGGGCATAGTAGAGTAACTGAGTGATATCATGGACGTCGACATCATCTCCGAGGAGGAAAATCCCATGTTGCACCGCACGAACGTCACGTTCGAACTGACCCACGATGAGGCGACGCCCTCGCGTCTGCAGGTCCGTGACAGCCTCGCGGCGAAGATGAACAAGGACGCCGACGAGGTCGTCATCCGCAAACTCGACACCAAGTTCGGCATGCGAAAGACCGTCGGCCACGCGAAGGTCTACGAGACCTCCGCCCACGCTACCGAGGTCGAGCAGGATCACATGCTCGAACGCAACAAGATCGTCACCGACGAGAACGACGTCGAAGCGGAGGAGGCCTGAGATGGCACACTACGAACTCTACAACGACGAGGGCGAAGTCGAACGCGAACAGTGCCCGCGCTGTGGTGACTCGTTCCTCGCCGACCACGGCGACCGCCAGCACTGTGGCAAGTGCGGCTACACCGAGTGGGCGTAAGCCGGCTCGCGTCGCCTCTCGTCGCCGTGTCGAACCGTACTCGACCACGATTTTTCACAGGGGAGGAGCACAGACTGTGAGTCAGAACGCCCCCAGCGAGTCGGACACTGACTCCAGGACGGCCACTGACGCCAGTACCAACTCCGTCCCCGACCCCGACCCCGGACTCACTGACGACCGACCACCCCGGGTCCTCGGCATCGAGGGCACGGCGTGGGCGGCGAGTGCAGCCCTGTACGACGGCGACGACGTGGTGATCGAGACCGACGCCTACGAACCCGACAGCGGCGGCATCCACCCCCGCGAGGCCGCCGAGCACATGCACGACGCGATTCCGCGAGTCGTCGAGACGGTGCTCGAGCACGCCGCCGAGACGACGGACGAACGGCCGCCGATCGACGCCGTCGCCTTCTCTCGTGGTCCCGGCCTCGGCCCCTGCCTGCGCGTCGTCGGCACCGCTGCACGGGCGCTCGCGGGCACCCTCGAGGTACCCCTGGTCGGCGTCAACCACATGGTCGCCCACCTCGAAATCGGGCGCCACGCGGCTGACTTCGACGACCCCGTGTGTCTGAACGCTAGCGGGGCCAACGCCCACCTGCTCGCCTATCGCAACGGGCGCTACCGCGTCCTGGGCGAGACGATGGACACCGGCGTCGGCAACGCCATCGACAAGTTCACCAGACACGTCGGCTGGTCTCACCCCGGCGGCCCGAAGGTCGAGGAAGCCGCGAAAGATGGCGAGTACGTCGACCTGCCGTACGTCGTCAAGGGGATGGACTTCTCCTTTTCGGGGATCATGTCCGCGGCGAAAGCCGCCGTCGACGAGGGCCACGCCGTCGAGGACGTCTGTTTCTCCCTCCAGGAGCACATCTTCGCGATGCTCACCGAAGTCGCCGAACGCGCGCTCTCGCTCACCGGCAGCGACGAACTCGTCCTCGGGGGCGGCGTCGGCCACAACGCCCGCCTCCGCGAGATGCTCGAGACGATGTGTGCCGACCGTGGTGCCGAGTTCTACGCCCCCCAGCCCCGATTCCTGGGCGACAACGCCGGGATGATCGCCGTTCTCGGCGCGAAGATGTACGCCGCGGGCGACACCCTGGAGATTCCGGACTCCCGCGTCGATCCCGACTTCCGACCCGACCAGGTGCCGGTCACCTGGCGGAGCGACGAACCGGATCGGGCCGTCGCCGGGGGAGTCGATGGCGGCGAGAGTAGAGATGAAGAGGACAGCGAGGGTGAATACAGAGACGCGAGCGAGAGTGACGACGAAGCCGCGAGCGAGACGACGATTCGCGGCGCCGAAGCCGTCGTCACTCTCGAGCCCGAGGCCGGTCGCGTCCGCAAGCGTCGCCGCCCCAAACGCTACCGCCACCCCGATCTCGATGCGCGCCTGCGACGCGAGCGGACCACCCTCGAGGCACGCCTGACGAGCCACGCTCGACGGGCGGGCGTCCCGACGCCGGTGGTTCACGACGTCGACCACCAGGAAGCGACCCTCGAGTTCGAGTACGTCGGCGACGAGGATTTACAGAAAGCGCTGACGATCGACCGGGTCGAATCCGTTGGACGGTCGCTCGCAACCATCCACGAGGCGGGGTTCGTCCACGGCGATCCGACGACGCGAAACGTGCGCGTCGACGCCGACCGAACCTACCTGATCGACTTCGGGCTGGGCTATCACTCCGACCACCTGGAGGACTACGCGATGGACCTCCACGTCTTCGACCAGAGCCTGGTCGGGACGGCCGACGAGCCCGAGCCGCTCAGGGAGGCACTCCGGGTGGGCTACCGCGAGGCCGGGGACGAGGCGGTCCTCGAGCGTCTCCGCGAGATCGAGCGCCGGGGTCGGTACGTCGAAAAGGAGTGATTCAGATTGTTCTGGGGTCCCTGGCTACAGCGGAGCCGCAAGTCCGAAGTCGAGGCTGAGGCGGATTGGGTAGTTCACGACCGGTCAGATTGTCCTTTTCTGTACTCGAGATGAGTCAGCCTTCCAACGGCCTGGGAAGAACCGTATCCCGCACTGCTGACTATCACCGTACCGTACAGCGAATACGCCCCCAAACCGTCTGTCACCAACAGTGGCTGTGCCAACTCGATTTTGCTATGCTAGCCATTGAGTACACTTCGCATACCTTCAAGGCAAGCTAGTCTGTCTTTTGGCGTACAACGTATATGTATTCTTGTATTTCATGAATCAATTAACGAACAACGGTTTGATTTCCGGTCACGAGTCTCGAGGAGCGATCACCCATGAGTAATCACACGAAACACACGGGCGCGATTCTCAGCAAATTGGCGAACGAGGGATCGATGAATACCGCGGCAGAACCGAACACCCTCTCTGTCGACCGTAACGAAAGCCACCAGTCCGCGGTCGAACGTGACCTCGAGGAGATGATGGCGCAGGTCGTTAGCGTCCTCCCTGCCGACGACGTTCGGTTCGAGGACGCGCTTCTCAAAGAAAATCTCGACGAGGTCCTCCTGATGCTCGTCACCCTCCACGACGGGGCCAACGGCAAGGAACTCCTCTCTACGCTAGCCACCTATTTCGACGTCCAGTTGAGCCCGGGCATCGTCTATCCAGCGCTTCACGATCTCGAGGACGAGGCCTTCCTGGAGATGCACCCAATGGTCCGCACGAAGGAATACTCGATTTCGAACGAGGACCACGTACGCGCGACGCTCGAGGCGACGATGGTTCAACACCTCGCGTTCGGTTTACTGCTTTCTGCGTTCCTCCCTCGACTCAACTCACTATAACTCCCACAACCGCTGCGACTGCGATAGCGATCTGCCGATTATCGTCGACACGCCACAGGAACGACGTTTTCAGGGAGTTTCCATCGCTTATCTGGTAGCCGCTAGTTCTCGTTACAATGTGTTACCGTTGTGTTGCCGTCACTGCACTCGCTGCGGCGTTCGTCTGGGAACTGTGACGTTTCCCCCAGTTAGGCACAGCACCTCGAGGCCCAGATATCGAGCACTCATCGATCGACTCGTGGCCTGCTCTGGCTTCGTATTTCAACTTCTAGTGGATAATGCGCTATCTTGCCTTCTATCTGTAGCCGGTCTCATGAGACCAGACATGCAAACATCTTTTGTTCCATGGGCGGGTAGAGATGAGTAACAACTGTGATCCCTATGAGCAGCAACGACACTAAGCACGTCCAGACGGAGTTGACCGGGGACGAATACGAACAGTTTCGTGAGTTCGCTCGAGAACACGGGCTGTCGCTCAAAGAGGCCGGGCACGAGGCGCTCATCGAGTGGGTCGAACGACAACAGCGAGCGGATCCAAACGACCGAGCGTTCACCGTCCTCGACGAACTCGAGGAAGACTCACTTCCAACGTCGGCGGAAACTGACGCTCGCGACGAAGATGATCTCCTTGAGAAGTGGGACGGTAGCGAGGAATCGTTCACGCTCGCCGACGACCCATCCGCGCGATCCTGACGTCACATGGCAGAGCCAGTCGACACACCGATTGGGACGGTCACGGCCGAGCATTTCCGACCTGGCCACGTTCGACACCAGGCCGTCGTTGGCCCGAAGTTCCTCTATGCACTGTTCAACCCCCGCGATCGGATGCATCCGGTCTCGCGGGCGTTCATGGCGTTCGTTCGCGATGGTGACCTTCCCTATCGTCGGCTCATCGTTAACGACCACATCGTTGACAAGGCGGCAACGCGGTTGAAAAAGCAGTCATCAATGCGGAACGCGGTCTCGTTTCTCACGACACTTGACGAGAGTACGCTCTACCAGTTCGAAGATGTCTCCGAGGCCGTCTTCGATGCCGCCAAAGCAACGTTCGTCGAGTGGACGGATCTAGATGCGTCATTCACTGATTTCGTCGTTGCAGCACACATGGACGCACTGGAGGTCGATCACATTCTTACGTACGACCAGCACTACGATGCGTTCGATGTGACGACACTCCCCTATCGAAACCAGAACTGAGCAGCGCCTCGCGGCCGATTCCTGTGAACTACCCCACCCTCCCGCTCGCCTGACGGCTCCTTTTTGAGCGTGACCTGCTTGAGTGCGACGTCGTCGGGAATCTCTCGGTGGAGCCGGATTGGTATGTCCGCGAGTTTCGAAAGTGACAGCACAGTCTGACCGCCCTTCTTGTCGAGCTTGAAGCCAGACTGGGTGTACGTGAAACTGCGGAACTCGCGCGGTGGCTTCCACTTGAGCATCCCGACGCCGTAGCCGTTCTGCTTGAGTCCCCCAAGAGATGTGACGTTCTACTCGATTCGCATGACCGCTGTTTGCAGGACTGTTGAGTATACGTCCGAGAGGCCATCCCACCAGTCTTTCAGAGACGGAATTTCGTCACGGATGGACCGAACACGCTGATTGAGTGTGCCTGCGCTCTCGGGGATTTGCTCGAAGCGGTAAAGCGCATGATTGTACAGTTGCCTACAGATATCGCGGTGGCGGTCCAACTCCTCGCATTGGGCGTCGGACGGCTCGAGGCGATACTTGTAGGCGTAGTACATCAGGTCTCACGTTCCTCAATGAGTTCGTCGAGTTGGCCACGGACGAACGACGAGAGGTTCAGATGGTTATTCTCTACCCACTCGGCTTGGTCCTCTCGAATGGTGATGTTCTTCCGTCTCATATATGCGCATTATGTGCACTTATGCGCATAACTCTTGCGCAACGTGGGCCTGTGGGTCTGCCGTAGTAGAGTGTATGAAAAACGAGCGGCGTTGACGAGACGTTTCGCGTCTCGTTCGTACACCAGAAATCTTCGATTTCTAGGGACGCTGTATCCCCTCCCTGCTCGCTTCGCTCGCTGAGGAAGGGGGCTTAGCGTCTCAATTCCTCTACCACCTTCTGAACACGACTAGTGTTTCTGAAGGGAGAGCGTCGACGAATCGCTCAGGCCGGCGTTCCTGGAACGGTCGGCTGAGTGTCGGGGTGCTCGCCAGGCCCGCCGTCACGAAGCTGCTCGTACGCGCTGACGGTCGTCGCGAGCACGTACACCGTGATGGCTGCGCTGACGACCTGAGCCAGGATGCCCCCGACGATGCCAAGAAGGGCGACCGGAAGGGCGAACGCCGCCGTGACGACGGCGCCGGTCACGAAGACGGCGACGCCGAGGCCGAACAGCTGAAGCCGGTTGCCGCGGGTGAGCTGCCAACTGCTGCGAAAGCCCTCGAGCGCGTTCTGGTCCTCGACGGCGACGAAGACGCTCCAGTAGTAGAGGCTGACGAGCAAGAACAGTCCTGGAACGACGAACAGGACGGTTCCGAAGGCGACGATCAGGGCGAACGCGATCCCGCCGAGGATTACGTTGAGCGTCGCCCAGCCGACGTTCCGACGCACGAACGCGTCCGGAATCGTCTCCGTTTCGCCCGCGGCGAACGTGCGCAGGGCGACGATTGCGGCGACGACGGTGGCGATAGCGACGACGATCGAGAGCAATCCGGCGAACGCGCCGGCGATCCCGACGGTCGGCGCTACTGGCTCGCCAGTGTCGAGTCGCATCGGCGATAGAAGGACGCTCGCGATCGAGAGAATGGCGAAGACGGCGACGAACCGTAGTCCGTTTCGAGTCGTGGCTCGCTCGAACCCATCAGTCATTGTATCGATAATAGGAATTCCCATACCACTAGTAGGCGTCCGAGCAGCATATACTAGTACGCAGACATGTGTCTGAAAGTCGGACAGTTCTCGCGGGATTGGTTCCTCTCCCCGATCGTCGGGTGGCGCTCTCATTCGACGAGGATTCGGCCAAACGAACGGAGCGCTGCTCGATCGGTCGAACCCATCGCTCGACGGTCGCTCGACACTCGAGCCCTTCACAAAAGAAACGCAACCGAATCCGGCCTAGAGCACGTACTCGCCGGCGACGTCCTGGGGCGTGACGACCTCTATCTCGCCGGCTTCTTCGAGTTCCTGGACGTGTCCCAGGGTGGCCTCGAGTTCGCCGACGCCGCCGTCGAATCGGACGAACGAGATGGCGGTGATGCCGCCTAGTTCGGCCGTCGTCTCGAGGGCCTCGCGAGCCTCGTCGCCGTCGGGGTGGACCAGACGCGGGCACAGTGCGGCGTTCGTGAGGTAGCCGTTGACGGGGTAGCCGCCCGTGAAGCCGAGTTCGTGGTTCGCTTCGACAGCTTCGATTGCCTCGTCGTTGTACGCCCCGCCCGGGTAGGCGACGTACTCGGCGTCGTAGCCCTCGTCCTCGAGCCAGGCGGCCGCGTCTTCTATTTCGCTCGCGGGCGTCCGATCGCCCTCGAGGGCCGTCAGGTCGTTGCCGTGAGCGCCGTAGCTTCCGATGGTCCAGCCGGCGTCGGCGAGTTCGGCGACCTGATCTGCGGTGAGGCGGTCGCCCTCGTCGTCCTCGGAGGCACGGAGGCGGGATGGGGGGACGAACGCCGTCGCGGAGTAGCCGTACTCCTCGAGGAGGGGCATGGCCTCGGTGAGGTGAGATTCGTAGCCGCCGTCGAACTGGAGGAGGACGGTCGGATCGGGCTTGGGAACGAAGTGGAGGTCGTCGATCCAGGCCTCGGCCGTGCCGTCGCCGACCCAGATCGAGATGTGGATCTCAGTGATCGCGCTCAGGTCGGGGTCGCCGTTGATGTACTCGACGCCGAAGTTCACGTGACGAATGGACATACCGTGGGTCCGCTGGCGGTAGACCACCTTGTCGCGGGTCTCGTCGTAGAGCTGGATGCCGACGTTGACCGTCGAGTGGGAGGCCACGGCCAGTCCGGGCGTGATCTGGGTCACGTCGAGGGGTTCGTCGAGTTCGCGCGCGATGCGAACCTGGGACTCTTCTTCGCTCGCCTCGAGAAGGACGGACTGGGAGCCGACGACCGAGTAGTCGGTGTAGGGGCTTGCCGACCCGGAGACGACCTGCCAGTCGGAGAGGTCTTCGAAGTCGTCGAAGGTTTCGGCTTCCGTCGGCACGTCGCCGTCACCGTTCCCCTCTCCGTTGTCGTCGCCGTTGCCGTCGCCATTCCCGTTGCCGTTACCATCGCCGTTCCCGTCGCCGTTGCCGTCCGGGTCGCTCGAGTTGCTGTCGTTTCCTCGCGGTTCGTCGGTCTCACCAAAGCCCATACAACCGCCGAGGGTCAGTGCGCCTGCCGTTGCGAGATAGGTACGTCGCTTCATTGTCGCCGAAAAGGGGTACGACGGGGGACGGGGATTGTTATGAACCGGTTGGCGTCCCCGTAGGTCACCACTTCCGAACGGTTTCGTGGCGAACCCGGCCGCTCGAACGGAGGCTCTATCCGGCGAAATCGCCCAATAATGTGGGTAGGCGACCGTTACCGACGGCCGGTCGCGTGCCGAATCCCTACTCGATGTCCGACGAGCGCTTCTCCTTTTCGAGTACGCGAACGTGCTCGATTCGCGTGGCAGGGTACTGGCCGTGTTCGTCCTTTTCGACGGCCTTGACCATGTCCCAGACGACGTTCAACCCCGTGGTCACGCCTTCGAGGGCCTCCATCTCGCAGCCGGTTTTTCCCGTCGTCTCGACGGCGACCTCGAGTTCGAGCCGACCCGACACCGTTTCGTCGTCAGTCGGGCCGTCTCCCTCGTCTACGCTGTCTTCCCCGGGCGATCCCGCGCTCTCGTCCGCACCATCCTGGAGGAACCGAAACGCCGTGTCGACGTTCGTGATCGGAATCTGGTGACACATCGGGATCGTCTCCCAGGTGTGTTTGACGGCCTGAATCGCCCCGACGCGCGCGGTCGCGAGCACGTCGCCCTTGCCCACCTCGTCCGCGCGGATCGCCTCGAGCGTCGATTCCCGAAGCCGGATCTCGCCGACGGCGACGGCCCGGCGTCGGGTATCGGGTTTGGCTCCCACGTCGACCATCTGGACATCGCCGTCGTCGGTCGTGTGGGTGAGGTCGCTCGCCGTCGATTCGTGCTGGTCGGCGTCCACGGTGTTCGATCGATCCTCACTCATCGTCCTCACCCCATATCGCCGCCGGAATTGCCTCGAGCAGGTCCGACGCGACCAGGCCGAGGTCGTGGCGATCCGCGACGTGCTCGCCGGCACGGCCGTTGACGTATGCGGCGGCCGTCGCCGCTGTGAAGGGGTCGGCGTGTTCGAGCAACCCCGCGACGATCCCCGACAGGAGGTCGCCGGTCCCGCCGACGGCCATCGCTGGCGTCCCAGCGCGGCTGATGCGGGTCGTCTCGCCGTCGGAGATGACGTCCGTCGCCCCCTTCGCAAGGACGACGTGGTCCAACTCCGCCGCGAAGGTCTCGATCTCGTCCGTGACCACCCGGAGGTCGTCGGCCTCGGGCCCGCCCATCCCCGCGAGTTCGCGCCGGTTGGGCGTACAGACCAGCGTCGCCTCGGTCTCGAGACCAGGGACGACCTCGAGGGCGTCCGCGTCGACGACGGCTGGGCCGGTGTAGGTCTCGAGAAATTGCCGTGCGGCCTCGAGAGTCTCATCGGCGGTGCCCAGGCCGGGCCCCAGGACGACCACGTCGTCGTGGCGCTCGGCCGTCTCGACGAGTCCTTCGACCTGGTCGGGCGTTAGCACCTCGCCCTCGTAGGGCTGGACGATCAGGTCCTCAGCGTACCCCTGGATCTCTCCGGCGACCGTGTCGGGCGCGGCGACGAACGCGAGTTCCATGCCCGCCCGGAGCGCGGCCTGGGCGGCGAGCGCCGGCGCGCCTGTGTAGGGGCCGCCGCCGATGACGAACGCCCGACCTGTTCGCTCGGCGGGTCGAGCGAGGCCGACGTCGCCGGGGCCCGCGAATCGCTCCGCAGCTCTCGGGATGCCGATGTTGGCGACCTGGAGCGTCGCCTCGAGGGCTTCGAGTCCCGGTTTGGTGTCGTGAAAGGTGACGACGTGGTCGGCCACGACGCCGTTGTCGGCGTGCTCGCCCGCGTCGGCGTCGAACCCGGAGGGGACATCGACGCTTACCACCGTCGCGTCGGCCGTGTTGATCGCCCGGGCGGCCGAAGCTGCAGGTTCCCGGAGGTCGCCGCTGATCCCGGTCCCGAGCATCGCGTCGACGACCACGTCGCACTCGGGGAGGGAAAACGACCGGGAGTCGGTGACTGGCTCGATATCGTACTCGCCTCGCTCGAGCGCCTCCCAGTTCGCTCGCGCGATGTCGGTGCCGATGGCCTCCGGGCGGCCGAGCAACAGGGACGTCACGTCGTAGTCATCGAGGAAGCGGACGGACACGAGGGCGTCCCCGCCGTTGTTCCCGCGGCCGGCGACCACGACGACCCGTGCGCCGGGGTCGGCGACGCGCTCGACGGCTCGAGCGACGGCGTTTCCACTGGATTCCATGAGCTGTCGGCGTGGGACGCCCAGCGCGGCGGCGTTCTCGTCGACGGCGGCCATCCGTTCGCCAGTGATCATGCTCGAGCCTTCGCCGGCCTGCCCGTTGAAGATTGCGGGGTTCGGGTGAGGAGTCGTCGGTCGCCGGAGAAAGCGGGGTTCGGCTGATGAACCGCCGGTCGCCGGAGGGAATGGGCTTCAAGCGGCGAGTCATCGGGTCGATGGAGGAGGCGTGACGCGACCTGCGAGACGCTTAGGTCCCTCGAGCCCTACCGTCTCCCGTGAACGTCTTCTGGCTCGACGAGGACCCGCGCCTGGCGGCTCGCTATCACTGCGACGAGCACGTCAACAAGCTGTTGCTCGAGGCCGCGCAGGTACTGTGCACGGCGGCTCACGAGAACGGCTACGACGGCGACGACGAGTTCCTCTACGCCTCGACGCACGCGAACCACCCGGTCACGCGGTGGGCGACCGAGTCGGCAGCCAACTGGCGTCGTCTCCGCGAGCACGCCCGGGCGCTCAACGCGGAGTTTCGCGAGCGCTACGAAAAGCATGAGGACCACGCCAGCTGGACCGTTGTCGACCGAATCGATCCCGACCTGATCGACTTCCCGAGCGCGGAGCCGACCCCGCGACCACAGGCGATGCCCGAAGCGTACAGACGGCCCGGCGATCCCGTCGCCGCCTACCGGGCGTACTACGCAGCCGAGAAGGCCCCCTGGGCGACGTGGGCTCACACCGAGCGCCCGCCCTGGCTCGCCGAACTCGAGTCGGGCGACGGGGATGCGTGATCGTCAGTACCGAATCTCGAACCCGGTCTCGCCCTGTGGCTCTTCGTACTCGACGTCGACGTCGCTGACGTCGGCCGCCGGACTGCCCTCGTGACACCACTCGACCATCGACTCGACGGCCACCTCGGGGCCCTCGAAGACCGCCTCGACGCGGCCGTCGTCGAGGTTTGTGACCCAGCCGTCGACGCCTGCCTCTCGAGCCGTCTCTCTGGTCGTCGCTCGATAGTAGACGCCCTGCACCGTCCCGGAAACGAAGACGTGGGCTCGCATGCCGTCGTCGGGGCGTTCGTTCGTCATACGCGAGCAGTGGCTCGCGACGAGCAAAAAGGCACTCCCGAAAGGGGCTTGTTGGAAAGGGGGGGGGGGAGGCGAGGGGTGACTCGCGGGACACCCGACGGACGAACGTCAACGCCCGGGTAGGGTGACCCGCGTACTACAGTGGTCAACGAACAGCTACATGTGGGTTCTTCCAAAATTGTTTGGGTCGCGTGAACACAGGTCAGGGGACCGCTCTCTGGAGTCGCCGACTCGCCACGGGTGGTCGGTCGCCGTCCTCGCAAGTGTGCACGCCGATCCATCCAGGACGGTTCGACCAACTATTTCTGAGTGAACGTCGAAATCGACCCATGGGTATCATCGACCGGTTCGAAACCGAGTACCTCGACGTCTCGAGTAGCCGTGCGACCGCGCGCGACATCGTCGAACTCGTCGTTGGGTCGGTGATCTTCGTCACGCTCGCCTGGGTGTTAGTCTCTACGTTCGTTGGCGAGGAGGCCGCGTTGGGCGTTGCGGTAATTCTAGGGATCATCTTCACTATCACGATACTGTCGCAGGCCTACTGGGGGCTCACCGGACGGTCGGATTATCGCGAGAACGACCGCTGAACGCCGTCTCCCGCAACGATTGCGAACGCCACCCTCAGCGACGACCGATGCCATCATCGGCAATGACGCCGAACGCCACCCTCAGCGACGACCGCTGACCCGCAACGTCACCGGGTCGGAATTCCGTCTTCGGGACGTGGATCCGGTTCGCCGGCCTTTCCCGTCTCGCGTCCGGGGACGGCCGACACCCGCCGGAAGACGGCTTCCGGGTCGCGGTTCCAGTGCCAGTGCCAGCGCGTCTTCAGGACACACCACAGTTTTCGTGACGTCGACAGCGACGGCTCGGTGTTCAGTACGTCGTACCCTCGGGCGCGGATGAGTGCGTGGTGTTCGGCGTACAGCACGGCCGCGAGCAGAACCGGAAGCTGGCAGTCCTCGGGGAGATGCTGGATGCCCGTGACGCCCTCCCGGTACAGCGACTCCGTTCGCCGGAGTTCTTCGGCCATCGCCGTCGCGAACGAGTCGGTCATCTCGAGGCGCTCGACCTGCTGCTCGGTGACCCCGTGGGCCGCGAGCGTCTCGAGGGGCAGGTAGATGCGGTCGCGTTCGAGCACGTCCTCGCGGACGTCTCGAAGGAAGTTCGTCATCTGGAACGCTTCACCGAGTTTGATCGCGTAGGGGAGCGCCGCCTCGGGATCCTCGGGGTCCATGATCGCCGTCATCATCACGCCGACGGCGGCCGCCGACCCGCGCATGTACGCCTCGAGGTCGGCGTAGGTGTCGTACCGACCGGTGTGGATGTCGGATTTCATCGCCTCGACGAACTCGTCGACCTCGGCGTCGCTGATCCCGTATCGTTCTCGAAGGTCGTTGAAGGCGATGAGGACCGGGTCGTCGGTGCGCTGTTCGCCCAGTGCCTGTGCCCGAAGGGTCTCGAGGCGGGCGGCTTGCTTCTCGGATGGAACGCCCGAGGCGTCGTCGACGACCTCGTCGGCGATCCGGAAGAAGCCGTAGAGGACGTGCGTCGGTTCCCGGACGCGCCGCGGCAGGAAGCGCGTCGCGAGATAGAACGTCTTTCCGGTTCGTCGCTGAATTTCCTTGCCGGCGTGTACGTGTTCTCGATCCATGTGAATCCCCTTCGTCGACCGATTCGACACCGATCCGATACTATACTGTCCGGCAGAAGCGTACAAAAAGGGAATCCCTCACTAGGTTAAGTTTCGCTCGAGAAAGTATTTGTGGGCTGGCCAGTAACGACGATACTGTGACGCGACGCGCCCTCCAGATCATCTTTGTGGTCGCCCTGATCGCTCTCGCCGGGTGTAACGGCTTCGCTGCGAGCCCGTTCGAGGACTCGAGTCCCGATCGGGAGGCCTACGGTGTCGACGAGCCGCTGGATCCCGAGGAAATCGAGACCGAGACCGAGTTCGACGACGAGGCGACCCCGCCTGGAACCCCGAACAACGAGTCCGGATGGGTCGACGCCGGACAGGTATTACGAGCACACTCCGAGGCGACCCGGGGAACGACCTATCGCCAGCACAGTCGAAACGTACTCACCCTCGAGAACGGGACGACGCTGATCGACAATCGCGCTTCGCTGGCGGCCGACCCCGTAGCGGGCACCTTCCACGTCAGTGAACAGTTCGAAGGCCAGGTCTCGACGCAGTACCCACCATCGCACTTCCCCTTCCCCCTCGACGGGCTAACGGCGGCAGAACAGTGGGTCACCCAGTCTCCCGATTACGAACAGGTCGGGGCGTTCGAGTACGCGAACGGGTCGACGCGCTACCACCGAATTCGGTCCGGATTCATCGGCTACTACGGCGCGCAACAATCCATGATCAGCTTCGCCGAGAACGTCTCCGTGGAGCGACTCCAGGACGACGGCGACCGCTACTACCGGCTTCACTCGGAGACGCCACGGGACAGCAACTACCTCGAGGACGAGTTCCAGTTCGAGGCCTACGTTGACAGCGAGGGCGTCATCGTCTATACTGCCATCGAGGGAACGATGCGCTTCGAGGACATGCCGTATGCAGCGCGGCTCGACGAGGGGGAACTCGAAGGACAGACGATCACCGTCCAGCAAGTGACTACCACGACGGACATCAACGAGACGGACCTCGAGGAACCCGACTGGGTCGAGACGGCGCGAGAGGAGGCTCCCGATCGGGAAGACAGGCTCGAGCGCGGCGACGCCGAAGACGAACCGGCTGAAGGGAACGGCGACGACGCTCCTGAAAATAGTACTGACGACTAGCTCGAGCAAAGTGCCCACCAAATAGCACTGGTGACTGGCGTTCGCCCAGCGTGTCTACACCTCGTCCTCGACCAACTCCTCGGCCAGCATCGGCAAGAACGTCCCGATGTCGGTGACCATCCCGATCGCCTGGGCGCTCCCACGGTCGAGCAACTGGGTGACGGTCGCGGGGTTGATGTCGACACAGACGGTCTTCGTCGTCGACGGCAGGCAGTTGCCAACGGCTACCGAGTGCAACAGCGTCGAGAGCATCAGGACGAGGTCGGCCTGCTGGGCCTGCTCGCGGATCGCGTCCTGGGCCTCGATTGAGTCCGTAATCGTGTCCGGGAGCGGGCCGTCGTCCCGGATCGACCCCGCGAGCACGTAGGGGACGTCGTTAGTCACGCACTCGTACATGACGCCGCTGTCGACGATACCTGCGTCGACGGCCGCCTCGATCCCCCCGGCGCGGCCAATCTCGCTGATCGTGTAGATGTGGTGCTTGTGGCCCTTCCGTGGGTGCTCGAGTGTCTCCGTGTCGACGCCGAGAGAGGTTCCGTACAGGTCGCGCTCCAGGTCGTGGACCGCGAATCCGTTGCCCGCGCTCAGCGCGTCGACGTATCCCTCGCGGACCAGGTCGGCGAGGGCCTCCCGCCCCCCGGCGTGGACGATGGCGGGTCCACAGACGACCAGGACGGTGCCGTCGCTCTCGGCCACGTCGCGCATCTCGTCGGCGATTTCCTCGATCAGCGACTTCGAGGGCCGCTCGCTCGAGACGCCACCCTGCATGAAGCCGAACGCGCTCCCCTTCCCGCGGGGCCGTTCGGGCGGTTCGACGCGAATGCCGGTTTCCCCCGTGACGACGAGGTCGCTTTCCTCGATGGCGTTGAGGACGCGCGTCCGCACGCGCACCTCGTCGGCCTCGTCCTCGGCGCGGGAGACGACCAACGCGCAATCCATCTCGACGTTCTCGACGGAGATCCACTCGCCGTCGACGCGGACCTCGGTCGGGTGGTTCGTCGTCGAGTAGAAGTCGATCGGCACCACCTGGTCGGCGGGCGCCGCCTCGAGCGTCGCGTCGCGCGGATCGGCGACGGTCGCGCCGTTCTGGTTGAGTTCGTGGAGGATCGCCCGGAGATCCGCCTCGCTTTCGGCGCTGACGGCCATCCGGCAATAGGACTCCGCGTGTTTGTGTCGCCCAACTTCGAACGCCTCGACGTCGAACTCGCCGCCGAGGTCCATCACGGCCCCGAAACACCGGGCCATCGTCCCGGAGTCGATGATGTGCCCCTCGAGTTCGACGGTACGACTGACGGTCATCGGTCGGGCTTGGTTCCGGGGGACCGTGAATCTGTGTATCACTCTATCACTCACTCGAAGGTCGGCGTGACCCGCGAGCCGATTTGCGGACCTCTCACCGCCGACCCGAGCGCTCGTTCCTCGCCGTCCTGGAGGTTGTAGTCGACGACTACCAAAGTCACGCGAGAGTGATGGTCGCGTATGGTCTCGGATCGCGAACTGGTCGACAAGTGGCGAACGTACGTGTTTCGACCCGCAGCCGACGAGGTCAGAGCGCTCCTGGAGCAGTTTCCCGACCGCCGGTCACTCACCGTCCCGTTCGACCGCTGCGGGACCGACTACCGCTTTTCGGCGCCGCTGCTCGAGCAACCCGACCGGACTCTCGAGGCCGGACGGGCGGCCCTCGGAGAGTTCGCCGAGGAACTCGGGGCACGGGAGGGACGGATTTACCCGGACGATCGGGTCTACCTACGGGTGACCGGGGCGCCGACGAGCGTCCGCCACTCGCTGTCGGATCTCGGCACGGAACACCTCAATCGGCTCGTGACCGTCGAGGGGACCGTCGCCGACGTGGACGCACCCGGTCCGCGGGTCGCCGTTGCCGGCTTCCGCTGTGACCACTGCGAGGAACTCGTCTCGGTTCGCCAACCGGGACGGTTTCTGCGTCGTCCGGGGCGCTGTCACCACTGCAACGCGAACGGGCCGTTCACGCTGGAACCGGATCGGGCTACCTGCGTCGACGCCCAGACCATCGCCATCAGCGACGACCACCGGACGCTCGCCGTCGAACTCGAACACGACCTCGTCGACGCTTTCTCGATCGGCGAGGAAGTCGAACTCGTCGCCATCCCCAGAGCGCGACTCGACGGCGAGACGACGACCGGCACCCTCGAACTCGAGGCCGTGAGTGCCGACCCCGGAAACGAAAACCCGGTGCCAGCGCCCTGAACGCAAGAGCAGAACGGATTTACGTCGCGGGCCACTTGGCTCGACTATGGATTACGAAGCGAGCCTCGAGCGCGCGATGGAGAACGTCCCCGACATCGGCGGGGACGACAACCGACTGCAGATTCCCGACGCCCAGACCCAGAAGGACGGTGCCTTCACCCGGTTTACCAACCTCGGTGAGATCGCGGACGTCCTCTCGCGGGAGACCGACCACTTGCACCGATTCGTCCAGCGCGAACTCGGGACGAACGGGAAACTGGCCGATGGTCGCGGTCGGTACAACGGTTCGTTCTCCGGCCAGGACTTCGGCGCCGCGATCGATGCCTACGTCGAGGAGTACGTCCGCTGTTCGGAGTGTGGCCTGCCCGACACGCGACTCGTCCGCGAGGACCGTACCCCGATGCTCCGGTGTGACGCCTGTGGGGCGTTCCGCCCGGTCACGAAGCGCTCCTCGAGCGCCCAGCAACAGACCCAGCGCGAGGCCGTCGAGGAAGGCCAGACCTACACGGTCGAGATCACCGGTACGGGTCGCAAGGGCGACGGAGTCGCCGAGAAAGGCGAGTACACGATCTTCGTTCCTGGCGCGAGCGAGGGCGACGTCGTCGAAATCTACATCAAGAACATCTCGGGCAACCTGGCGTTCGCCCGCCTCGACTGACCCTCGAGTTCGCTCGGTTCGGTTGGATGCTACTCTTTGTAATTGGACACGAGCCTTGAGTCGACAGTACCTGGTGGGAGAACTTGTCAGTCGATACCGATGTGGGACGTGGCGGACCGGCCTATTTGACGCGAGAACTGCGCGCCGAGACGTCAGTCCACTCGGAAGCGTTGTCGTCGAAGACGGGGACTCGTTCGCAGCGCCTAGTCGGTGTCGCCCGCTCCTGCTCGAGAGACACGAAGCGGTCGTGAACGTTGAATTACCAGCAAAAACGAGAATCGACTCCCTGTTCAGTAGAACCGCCGGTAGGCCACGAACAGACCACCGACGACGACGACGCCGGCGACGCCTGCTGCGGCGGCAGCGGTCGTCGAAATCGGGAGCAGTGAGTCGTCGTCCTCACCTTCCTCGAGGAACGAGCGGACCTCGTCTTCATTGATCGAGGGGAACTCGCGATCCCACTCACCCGGCAGGTTGACGGTCGTGTCCTCGCCGACCTGGCGTTGTTCACGAACTTCGGCCTCGTCGGCGTCCTCGCCGACGAATCCTTCGACGGTGACGTACATCGTCGTCGTCGCGTTCTCGGTCTCGCCGTGGACCGCCGTGACCGTGAGGCCGTCCTCGGTCTCGAAGGGGACGCCCTCGAGTTCGGTCATGTTGCCGAAGGCGGTGGCCGTCTCGAACTCGGCCTCCTCCTCGGTGATGGACATCGTCGCCCTGGCCGTCTCGAACTCGGCAGCGCGGAAGTTCTCGATGGCGGCGGTGACTTCCTCGCCGATCATCGGATCCTGTTCTGCCATTTGCTCGTACTCGTCGAGGATGCGCTCGAGCAGAGCGTCGTCTTTGGCAGCGTAGTCGTAGACGATGTTGATGTCGCCGTCGACCGTCTCGGCCTCGAAGGAAAGCGAGGTCTCCGCGATGAACTGCTCGACATCGCGTTCCTCGAGTTCGTCGACGTAGTCGCCCCAGTTCTCGGCGTCGGCCGAGGAACTGAACTCCATGCTCGTCTCGTTGGGCGCCTGGGTCATCGAGAGTTCGAACTCGGACGTCTGTACGAGGTCCGCTTCCTTCTGAGCCTCGATCATCTGCCGGGCCTCGTCGAACTGGTCGGCGAGTTCGTCGTCGACGTCGTCGAGGGACTCGGCGATTTCGATGACGCCCAGGACGACCTGGTCGTAGTTGTGGATCTCGGTATTCCAGTCGATGACGACCGTCGAGCCGTCCTGCTCGGCGGAGAACTGGAGTTGCTCGATGTGCAACTCGGCGAGGCGGTCGGCGATCGCTCGTGCCTCGGTTTCGTCGAGGTCGAGTTCGGGATCGTTCTGGAGTTCCATCGCGATCATGTCGGCAACCTGGTCGTTGATGCCGGTGAAGGTAACCGAATACTCGAGGTCGACTGTCGCCGACTCGCCGTTGTCGTCGTAGCTGTAGGACTCGAGCGTGAGGTCGTAATCCCCGCCGAAGTTCATCGCGACGGACTGGAACTGGCGGTCGAGGGCGGCGCGTGCGTCCTCCTCGGTGGCCCAGTTGTCCTGCTCGTAGTCGCTGAGCGCTCGCGTTTCGCTCACTGAGAGGTCGTACTGGTCGTCGCTCTGGGTAAGCGTCATGTCGATGGTGAAGTCACCCTCTCCAGCGGGGGTTCCGCTGTCGACGGTCATCGTCCCCGAGGACTCGAACGTCGTCGCGGTGGTTCTGGTCTGTGCGGAGATGTCGACCGATTCCTCCGCTTCGACGTAGTTACTCTCGTTGATTACCATCGCGAGGTTGGCGTTCGCCGCGTAGGTGGTTCGAGACTGTTCGAGGTTGACGTCGGCGCTGAACTCGTCGTAGGCGTCGACGTCTCGGAACGTGAGGTCGGCCGAACTCGTGACCGACTCGGGGGACATTCGGAACGACGCGTCCCCGACCATGCCGAGTTCCTCGCTGACGTTCTCGTCCATCTCGGTGAAGTCGGCGCCGTAGAGGGCGTGCATGAGCCCCGTCTGGGTCTCGATACCGAACGTGCCAGAGACGGCCTCCGCGTCGGGGTCGTCCGAGGTCTCCTCGTAGACGAGCACGGCGTCGCCGTTCTCGGAGACGTAAACCTCGTCTGCTTCGTCGGGGTTTGCGTCGAATTCTTCCTGCGTCGACGCGCCTGTAGACTGCGTCGCCGCGATCGCCGTCGCTCCCAGACTCGCAACGAGAAAGAGCGACAGCACTAGTGCACCAATTTGTTTCTTGCGCATCATACCTACTGGTAAGGTGGACACTTCATACGCATAATAGTTTCTGTGTCCGCTTGTTAGCAGATAACAATATTTGCCAGCGAAGACCGACGATGATTCGTCGGGCTTTTGGCCGCTGACGCCCCATTCGCGAGTAACACCCGTGGCCCGCTATCACATCGAGACCTACGGCTGTACGTCCAATCGCGGCGAGAGCCGCGAGATCGAGCGGCGCCTCCGTGATGCGGGCCACTATCGCGTCGACGACCCGGAGACGGCCGACGTTGCCATCCTCAACACCTGTACCGTCGTCGAGAAGACCGAGCGAAACATGCTCGAGCGAGCCACGGAACTGAGCGAGGAGACCGCCGACCTGTTCGTCACCGGCTGTATGGCCCTCGCCCAGGGCGAGGAGTTCGCCACCCTCGATGCGCAGGTCCTCCACTGGGACGAGGTTCCGACCGCGGTCACCAACGGCGAGTGTCCCACGACGACGCCCGACGCCGAGCCGATCCTTGACGGCGTTATCGGTATCCTCCCCATCGCGCGCGGCTGTATGTCCGACTGCTCGTACTGCATCACGAAGCACGCGACGGGGAAAATCGAGTCGCCGCCGATCGAGGAGAACGTCGAGAAGGCGCGCGCGCTCGTCCACGCGGGGGCGAAAGAGATCCGGATCACCGGCCAGGACACCGGCGTCTACGGCTGGGACACCGGCGAACGCAAACTGCACGAACTCCTCGAGCGAATCTGTGCCATCGACGGAGACTTTCGCGTGCGCGTCGGGATGGCCAACCCGAAGGGTGTCCACGGCATTCGCGAGGAACTCGCCGACGTCTTCGCGTCGAACGACGAACTCTACGACTTCCTGCACGCGCCCGTACAGTCGGGTAGCGACGACGTCCTCGGGGACATGCGCCGCCAGCACCAGGTCAGCGAGTACCTCGAGGTCGTCGAAACGTTCGAGGAGGCGCTCGGCTACTGGACGCTCTCGACGGACTTCATCGTCGGCTTCCCGACCGAGACCGACCACGATCACGAGCAGTCGATGGCCCTCCTGCGGGAGACCCAGCCCGAGAAGATCAACGTCACCCGGTTCTCGAAGCGACCCGGCACCGACGCCGCGGAGATGAAGGGCCTCGGCGGCACGATCAAGAAGGAGCGCTCGAAGACGATGTCCGAACTCAAACTCGAGATCGTCGGCGCCGCCTACGAAGGGATGGTCGGCGACACTCGCGAGGACGTCCTGGTCGTCGAGGAGGGGACGGGCGACTCCGTGAAGTGTCGCGATTCCGCGTACCGCCAGCTCATCGTCCGCAACGCCGGCGAGTACGGCCTCGAGCCCGGGCAGTTCGTCGACCTCGAGGTGACGAGCGCGAACACCGTGTACGCGTTCGCCGAGCCGGTCTGAGCGCGGGTTTGGGACTCAACCCCTTAATCGTCTTCTCAAGAGACCCTTAACCGTCTTCTCGAGAGCCTCGACAGCTGCGGTGCCCGTTTCGGCAGCCGATGACGCGATCAATTGTTTCACCGATTTTGGGATTTTTCGAGCGAACAGTCACCAGGTGGGGCTCTTTGGTCCTCGGGCTGGTAGGGTACCAGACCGTGCGACGCGGTCGGAGACACGACAATGGACAGCATCAATCCGGCGACGGGCGAGGTGGTCGAAACGTACGATGATCACACTGCGGACGACGTCGACTCCATCCTCGAGGAGTCGGCGGACGCTATAGACGCCTGGGCGGAGACGCCCATCACCGATCGACAGCAGTTACTCGAGCGTGCAGCCGAGATCCTGCGTGATCGTGAAGACCAGTACGCCGAGTTGATCACCCACGAGATGGGGAAACCGATCTCGGAGTCCCGGGCGGAAGTCGAGAAGTGTGCCTGGGTCTGTGAGTACTACGCCGAACGGGCGGGCGAGTTCCTCGCGGATCGGGTTATCGGGAGCGAACCCAACGCACGGACGTTCGTCTCCTACGAACCGCTCGGAGCGGTGCTCGCGGTGATGCCCTGGAACTTCCCGTTCTGGCAGGTGTTCCGATTCGCCGCGCCCCACCTCACGGCGGGCAACGTCGGTCTGCTCAAGCACGCCTCGAACGTACCGGGGTGCGCGCTGGCGATCGAGGACGTCTTCCGGGAGGCTGGTTACCCGGAGGGCGTCTTCTCGACGCTGCTGGTAGACTCCGAGAAGATGGAGGACGTGATCCGGGACGACCGTCTCGACGCACTGACGCTCACGGGGAGCGAGGGCGCGGGACGCATTGTCGCCGAACAGGCCGGGAGCGAGTTGAAAAAGCACGTCCTCGAACTCGGCGGGAGCGACCCGTTCGTCGTGTGCGATGACGCCGACCTCGACGCGGCGGCCGAAACCGGCGTCGCTGCCCGAACGATTAACTCCGGTCAGTCCTGTATCGCCGCCAAGCGGTTCATCGTCGTCGACGCCGTCTTCGAGGACTTCCTCGACCGGTTCGTCCAGGAGATGGAGGCCCTCGAGGTGGGTGACCCGACGGACTCGGACACCCAGGTTGGCCCGCAGGCCCGCGAGGACCTCGTGGAGGACCTCCAAGAGCAGGTCGAAGCGAGCGTCGACGCCGGTGCCGACCTCGCGTGTGGCGGCGACCCGATGGACCGCGAGGGCTGGTACTACCCGCCGACGGTGCTCGTGGAACCGCCCGCGGACAGTCCCGCAGCGACCGAGGAGGTGTTCGGCCCGGTCGCGGCGGTGTTCCGCGCCGAGGACGAGGCCGACGCGATCGAGATGGCCAACGACATCCACTACGGACTCGGCGCCTCGGTATGGACGAACGACCTAGAGCGCGGCGAAGGACTCGCTCGCGAGATCGATGCCGGCTGCGTGTTTGTCAACGAACTCGTCAAATCCGATCCGCGGGTGCCCTTCGGCGGCGTGAAAGCGTCGGGATACGGCCGGGAACTCGGGAAGGAAGGGATCCACGAGTTCGTCAATCGAAAGACCGTGTGGGTCCAGTCGCCTGGTGACGAAGACGATGCGGTTCCCACGGAGTGAGTCCCGTGTCCACCGCATCCGACCTGCTCGTGGCCTGTCTCGAGGCAGAGGGCGTCGAGCACGTCTTCGGGCTTCCCGGTGAAGAAATCGAGGACCTCCTGTTCTCGCTCCGGGAGTCGTCGATAACGTTCGTCCCGACCCGCCACGAACAGGGCGCGGCGTTCATGGCCGACGTACACGGCCGATTAACCGGCGAGGCGGGCGTCTGCCTCTCGACACTCGGGCCAGGCGCGACCAACCTCGTCACCGGGGTCGCGGACGCTCACCTGGACAAGAGTCCGGTCGTCGCGATCACTGGCCAGGGCGGTCTGGAACGGCTCCACAAGGAGAGTCATCAGGCGCTCGAGGTGGTCGACATCTTCGAGCCGATCGTCAAGTGGAACGCTCAGCTGACTGCCCCGGAGATCGTCCCCGAATCTATCCGCAAGGCGTTCAAACTCGCCGAGTATGAGAAACCGGGAGCAACCCACCTCGAGTTCCCCGAGGACGTCGCCGGCGAATTCATCGACGCCAGTCCGATCCCCCAGCACGATCAGGTTCGTCGACCCGACCCGGATACGGAATCGGCGGCACGAGCGGCCCGGACGATCGAGGCGGCCGAGCGCCCGATCCTCCTCGCTGGTAACGGTGCGGTGCGGACCCGTGCGTCCGACCGACTGCGCGCGTTCGTCGATCGTCTCGACATTCCAGTCGTCGCGACGTACATGGGGAAGGGAGCGATCTCCGACCGCGAACCAGCGTCGCTCCTGACGCTCGACTCCGGCCCGGACGAGGAGGCTGCCCGTGCCATCGAACTGGCCGACTGCGTCGTTGCCGTCGGGTACGACATCGCCGAACACGACCCGGCAGCGTGGAACCCCGACCTCGAAACGGCGGTCGTCCACGTCGATCACGAACCAGCCGAGGTGTACCGCCACTACAACCCCGAGGTGGAGATCGTCGCCGACGTCGGTGCGTCCCTCGAGGCGATCGGCGAGCACCTTTCTGCGGGCGCCTGCTCGCTGTGGTGTGCCGACCGACACGACCGGATCATCGAGCACGTTTCCGCGGCGCCGGAGGCGGACGACCCCGTCACCGTCAGGAGTACACTTCCCCTGCTTCGCGAGGCGATGGCCGACGAAGACGTACTGGTCTCGGACGTGGGGAACCACAAGCTCGCGATTGCACAGAATTACCCGACCTACGAGCCCAATACCTGCGTCATCTCCAACGGTCTGGCGAGCATGGGTATTGCCGTACCGGGCGCACTCGCGGCCGATCTCACCGTGGACGCGAACGTAGTCGCCGCGACTGGCGACGGCGGCTTTCTGATGAACGCGGCAGAGATCGAGACCGCGACGCGCCTCGGCTGTGCGTTCACCATCGTCGTGTTCACCGACGACGATTACGGACTCATCTCCGCACAACAGGTCGACCATCGAGGAGAGTCCACCGGAACGACGCTCTCCAATCCCGACTTCGTCGCTTTCGCCGAGAGCTTCGGGATCGACGCCCGTGGCCCCGAGACGTGGGACGAGATCGATCGGGCGTTCGCGGAAGCGGTCCCCTCTGACGACCTGACCCTGATCGAGGTGCGTCTGGACGCGTTACGTCCGGGCTCGAGCGGGTGATCGTCGCCTGCGGAATCGCTCGAGGCGGCTATTCGAACGCAAATCGAACCGCACTCGAGTCGTCCAGGACACGTGCCCCTTCCTGGACGGCGAAGGCTTCGTGGACGAGGGCGTACGTCTCCTCGAGTGCCTCGACGATGACCGTGGTATCGCTCAAGACGGGCATGAAGTTAGTGTCGCCCTGCCACCGCGGGACGACGTGAGTGTGCAGGTGGTCGCCGATCGAGCCGCCCGCTCCCTCACCCAGGTTCAGCCCAGCGTTGAATCCGTCCGGCTCCAGGGCACTCTCGAGGGCGTCGAACGTGCGCTGTTTCAGGCGAGCATGGTCGAGCAGTTCTTCGTCCGTGAGTTCGGTATAGTCGCCAGTGTGGCGGTGGGGGATCACCATGACGTGCCCGGGGTTGTACGGGGCGTTGTTCAGCAATACGAAGGCGTGGTCGCTCCGGGCGACGAGGCGGTTTTCCCGTTCGTCTTCCCACTCGGGAAGTTCACAGAAGACGCACTCGTCGACGTTCGGATTTTGCTCCTCGCGCCTGATCCACTCTATTCGCCACGGCGCAAAGATCCGGTCCATACGGGTTCCACTCGAGACGAACTGAAAGAGGTGTCGAGAGGAGGGGCGAGCGGTGAGCAATGCGAGGACAAACGGCTCGATTCCGCTATTGTGACGTGTTGGCCGTTCTCACGGGTTCTATCGGTAATCCAAACTTACACTTCTGTCACGAATTTCAGGAATTCGTGAAATAATCGATAAGCAATGAGTTTGAACTGTATAAAACGGTCTCGGCCCTTATTATGGTCTGTATAATCCCCTGCTTGCGGTTTTCTCGACTCAGATTCCGAAATGAAACCGGGCTTTAATACTTATCTAACGGAAGAACCTCTCAATGGCAACGACTGACAACTCATTCAACGGATTGACCGAGTACTGCAAGGACTGCGACCTGGACACGCTACACGAAGTCAACGTGCAGATCCGCACCGAGAGCCTCAAAAAAGAGAACGCGCAGTTTTCCCGCGAACCCTACCGCGTCACCGAGTGCCAGCGCTGTGGAACGCGCTCGAGCCAACGGATGAACAACGCCTAAACACTGGCGTCCGGTGACCCCCTGGTCCCCATTTCCTTTTCCCTCTCGTTGTGTTCTGCGTACGACCGCTTACCGGTCGGTCAACAGGCGGTTCGAGGCGAGTGTCTCGGGGCTCGACCCCGAGGCAGTTCACTGATCGGCCGTCGTGACTTCACACCCGTTTTCGGTGACGATGACGGTGTGTTCTTTCTGACTGACCAGACAGCCCTCGTCCTCCTTGAGCACGGGGTAGCCGTGGACCACGTTCTGGCGCTTGAGCCGACGAAGCGCCATCTCGGGGCGGTCGGTCTCGAGCCAGCGGGTCGCAAACGGCAGGGTTCGGAATTCCTCGGTGATCTGTGCGAGCGCGTCTCGCGCCTGTCGATTGCGAACCGACGCCTCTCGCTCGAGCGAGTAAATCTCCTCGCTCGAGCCCTCGGTCACCTTCCCGCCACCGTCGGTCGCGAACGGTTCGATGGCGACGACGTCACCCACCTCGAGGGTCGTCCCCTGGGAGACAGCCCGGTTGGGGATGTTTGGGCTGGTGTGTTGTTCCCAGTGACCCAGGCCGTGACCGGTGAGGTTGACCACGGGGTTGTAGCCGTAGCCGTCGATGACTTCCTCGATTTCGGCGCCGATGTCGCCGGTGTTCACGCCGGGTTCGACGAGGTCGAGGGCGGCCTCGAGGGCCTGCTCTGAGGCCTCCGCGAGTTCGGGATTCCCGGAGAGGTCGACCGTGATGGCGGTGTCGGCGAGCCAGCCGTCGATGTGGACGCCGATGTCGAGGTTGATCATCTCCTCGCCGAAGGTCGACTCGTCGTCGATGGTCGGCGTGCGGTGGGCCGCCTCCTCGTCGATGGAGATGTTGACGGGGAAGGCTGGCTGTCCGCCGAGTTCCCTGATACGGTCTTCGGCGTACTCGGCGACCTCGAGGTGGCTCACGCCGACTTCGACGCGGTCGGCGGCTTCCTGACGGACCTGGGCGAGGATCGCCCCGGCTTCGCGATGCTTCTCGTACTGTTCGGCCTCGAGGTCGACCGCGCTGTCGCTCATGCCGTGTGCTTGTGCGGGTCGATAAAAAGAGATTGCGTCACGTCTCGGCGCGAGTCCGTCACCGATTGGGCCCGATCCAATTTCGTCTCACGCCGGTTATACCGTCCCGATTCGATCTCGTCGTACGTCGGTCACCGCCCCGATCCGATCGACGGCGCACTAGGCCGGGGTTCGCCCGCCCCGGACCAGTTTAAGCACGCCCTGGGCGAGCATCCCGAGCATCGTCCACTTCCAGGCGAGTGCGGCGAGGACGAGCAGTCCTGCCGCCCTGATTCGGCGGCCGTTCTTGAACGCCCGTTTCGCCTCCGCGGCGACCGAGAGGACTGTCAGCGATCGAGCCGCTTTCGAGCCGAGGAGTCGTTTGAGTACCATACCCTCTCTATCTTTCGAGGCGGGTTACTTCGCGTGCCGGGATGTGCAAGCTATCGCGGAATTACTCCGGGTCGAAGCCGCCCACGAGTCGGTCGAGCGCGAAGAGCGCGAGTGCCCCGACGAGGGTCCAGACGGCGGCCAGCACGATCGTATCGGCCGTCCAGGTATGCGTCTCGCCGATGTTGTGCAGCGGGGCGGGCGTCGAGCCGGCGATGAGGCTCACCAGAAACAGTAGCGTCGTGTTTCGGTGTCGGTCGAGCGCCGCTCGGACGATGCGCGCGACGCTCAGCAGGCCGACCAGCCCGCCAGCGACGAATAGAACCACCGTGGTTCCAGGAGCGATGACGGCCTCGAGCGAACCCCCACCGACGAGACCGGCGATTCCCGAGAGAAACGCGCTCAGTTCGCCCGAGAGGAAGACGTACTGGCCGAGCAGAATCAGGATGAGCGACCCGGAGACGCCCGGCAGGATCATCGCGCTGATGGCGAGGGCACCGGCGAAGACGATGGTGATCGCACCGCTTCCCGGCAACTCGAGGACGTTCGCTGCGATGAGCAATGCGAGCGACGCGCCCGCGATGGCCGCGAGTACGTCCGTCCGCGTCCGAACCCGGAGCTCACGGTAGAGGACGATCGCGGATGCCCCGATGAGCCCCGTGAAGAAACCAAAGAGGGCGACGGGATGCGATTCCGCGAGCGACGCCACCGCGCTGGCGATGAGCGCGACGGCAGTTACTGCGCCGATGCCGAGCGGGAGGAGGAAGCCGACGTCCATCTCGAGGAGCGCCTCCCTGGCCGAGTTGCGGTTTCCCGGACGAACGCCGTTGAGCACGGTCCAGATACGACTTGGGGTGATCGACGTGATCGCCGCGATCAACCGACCGTAGAACCCGAGGAGGAGGGCGATCGTTCCGCCGGAGACGCCAGGGAGGGCGTCCGCCGTTCCCATGCAGAGCCCGTAGGCGTAGATTCGGAACATCGACAGGCGCTCGACGAGGCGCTCGTCGACGCTATAGCCCACGCCGCGTCACCTCGAGGGCGCGTGGCGCTCGCCGGACGGTCGTCGAGGCTGACGATTCGCGGGGCCGTTTGGCGTCCATTACAGGTTCGTACCGCGGGGAGCCCCTAAAACGGTTCTACTCGCCACGGTTCCTGCGGGCTGCGATCGGCCACTCGGACTCGAGCGTCGACGGCCGTCACTCGTTGGCGCTCGAACTCGCTGCACTTCCGGTTCCCGTATAGTCGCTCCCGATTACCTCGCGCAAACGTTCGGCGGTTACTTCGCCGACGCCGTCTGCCTCCCGCAACTCGTCCTCGCTCGCGATCATCACCGCCTCGACGGTCCCGAAGGTCTCGAGCAGCGAGCGAGCAGTCACCGGACCGACGTCGGCGATCGAGGAGACGACGTACTCCTGTTGCTCGCTCAGGGTCTTTGCGCCCTTCTCCCCGTGGACGGACACCTCGCGGTTCGAGAGCTGTTGTTCTCGCTTGGCGATCGTCGCGAGCAACTCCGTCGTATCGTCCTCGCTCTCGCTCCGGAGTATGCTCGCCCCGAAGTCGACCGCCAGACTGGAGAGCGCTCCTCGAATCGCGTTCGGGTGGACGTCGCGCTGTTCGTACAGGCCCTCGCCCTCGACGATGACGACCGGGCGGGAGTAGTGACGGGCCATCGCGCCCACCTGCTCGAACACCGAACGGTCGCCCCCGACGAGCGAGTCGACGAAGTCAGCCACCGACTTTCGCTCGACCACCACGCGGTCCGAGCAGACGTAGTCGCCGACGTCGAGCGTCTCCAGACGGATTTCGATTTCCTCGCGCCTCGAAAGTTCGCGGGCGATGTTGGCGTCCATCTCGCGCTGGTCGGCGACGATTTCGACCGCGTCGCCCTCGGCGCTGGGTTCGTGAGTTTCGACCGTCGCGGCTTCTTCGTCGACTGCGTCAGTCTCGCCGGTGGCGTCCCCGTCCACCGCTTCGCCCTTGTCGCCCTTGTCGCCCTCGTCGCCTTCATCGCTCCCGTCACTCGAGTCGGTCGCCTCGCCAACGAAATCCTGCAGTCCAGGTTGGCTGCTCACTTCCTGACTCCCACTCGAGGTGTCGCTCTTCGGTGCAGATTTTTCCCCGCGCGAGCCCGCGGACGCCCCGGTGTCGAACGCCTCGAGGGACTGCTGAGCGTCGTCGAGTTCGGACTCGAGGTCGTTCGCCATCCCCTTGAGTTCCCGAAGTTCGCTCTCCATTTCCTTCTCGCGACGCCTCGAGATCCAGAAGTAGGCCTCGTCACGGGTGTCTTCGGCCATCAGGACGACGACGCGTCCCTCCGCCTGGCGGCCGGTCCGACCCTTGCGCTGGATCGACCGGATCGCGGTCGGGACGGGTTCGTAAAAGAGCACGAGGTCGACCTCGGGGACGTCCAGCCCCTCCTCGGCGACCGACGTCGAAACCAGGACCTCGAACTCGCCGGCTCGGAAGTCGTCCAGGACCTCCTGTTGTTGCTTCTGGGTCATCCCGTCGCTGCCCTCGCGGTCGCCCTGGCCGACGAAGCGCTTCGCGTCGAAACTCGTGTCCAGGAACTCGGTCAGCGCCTCGGCCGTGTCCCTGGATTCGGTGAAGATGATGACGCGCTCGCCGCCTTCAAGCCCCAGCGTCTCCGCGAGCAGCATCCGCGTCTTGCGATACTTGGGGTGGAGTTCGTCGTAGGACTCGGCTCGTCGCATCGCCTCTCGCACCCGGGGATCGCTCACCAGCCGCTGGCTCGCCTTCGAGGCGCCGGAGCTGCGGGCCTGGTTGCGCTGGCGCTCGAAGTACCGCCGCAGCGCCTCGACGCTCTGGGTCTCCACGAGGGTGACGGCCTGACGAAGTTTCATCACCTCCGCGTGGACGGACATTCCCTTGAACCCCTCCGACTGGTCGTTGTTGATCAGTTTCTGTAACTCCGCGCGCATTCGGTTGAGGTCCTTCTGGGACTGGTCGGGCTGGGTCGACCTGGCGACCCCCAGTTCTTTGAGCTTCTCGAGACGTTCCGTGATCACCTCGTTCAGGGCGTCCCTGATTTCGATGACGTCGTCGGGAAGCTGAATGCGTTCCCACTCGACGTCGGTGTCGTGGGTAAACTCCGCGACGTCGGCGTCGTCCTCGGTCATCACCTCGACCTCTCGCAGTCCGAGATTCGAGCACACCTCCAGGATGGCCTCCTCGTCGCCGCCTGGGGAGGCGCTCATCCCCGTGACGAGCGGGTCCGTGGCGTCGGCGTGGTAGCGCTCGGCGATGTAGTTGTAGGCGTAGTCGCCGGTGGCGCGGTGGCACTCGTCGAAGGTGCAGTGAGTAACGTCCGCGAGGGAGATGCGAGAGCCCACGAGGTCGTTCTCGATCACCTGCGGCGTCGCCATGATCACGGTCGCGTCGTCCCATAGCGCCGCGCGGTCGTCGGGACTGACGTCACCGGTGAAGACGACGATCTCCTCGTCGGGGATCTGGAGGGCTTCGCGGTAGAAGTCGGCGTGTTGCTGGACGAGGGGTTTCGTCGGCGCGAGCATCAGGGACTTGCCACCGGCCTCGTCGAGGCGTCGGGCGGTCACGAGCAGGCTCACCGTCGTCTTGCCGAGTCCGGTGGGCAGACAGACGAGGGTGTGGTCGTTCGCCGCGGTGCCGGCGAGTTTTAGCTGGTAGAGACGCCGCTCGAGGAAGTCCGGTTCGAGCAGCGGGTGGTCGATGGAGGGCGTTCCCTCGTCCGTCGCGGCCATTGCCCCCGATTCGGGGCGGGATCGGTTAAGGGTTCTCGTACCGCGGTGAAAGTGAACGAGGAGGTTCCTGACTCGCTCTTTATCGACGCACCTCTTCTAACTGCCTGGCGGGCGTGTGATCAGGTATGGATGAAACGGGAACGATGGACGGCACCCATCGCGGCGGAATCTCCCTCCGATCGCTCTCGCGAGGCGACGTCCTCGAGGCCCTGGCGTTCGTAATTGGCGTCAACGTCGTCGGCGGGCTCCCCGCGGTGCTCGGCGGCCCCGACAGCGCCTGGTTCGAGAGCCTCGAGAAACCCACTTATTACCCGCCCGAACTCGCGTTCCCGGTCGTCTGGACCCTCCTCTTCACCCTGATGGGGCTCGCTCTGTGGCTGGTGTGGCGGTCCTCGAGGGACGGCCGACGGCTGGCTCTCGGACTGTTCGCCGTTCAGATGGCGTTCAACGTTTCCTGGACGCCGGTGTTCTTCCAGCTCGAGGAGGTCGCGGCGGCGCTCGCCGTCATCGTCATCCTCTGGGTTCTCCTCGTCGTGACCATCGAGGCGTTTCGACGGGTCGACCGGCGTGCAGCCGCGTTGCTGGTTCCGTACCTCGCCTGGGTGACGTTTGCCGCCGCTCTGAACTACGGTATCTGGCGGCTGAACGCCTGAGGGGCCGAGACTCGAGATCACCGGAGTGCGATCTATCGCCTCCAACCTGGTTATCCATTTCCTGTCGAGTCAGTTTCGAGTCGATTTACCGCCCGTGTCGACGGGCGCGTCGTGGGCCTCGGACGCCCGCACCCGATCGCTGGCGTACGCGAGCGCGCGTTCGAAGGTCGCCGGGCCGTCGTACGCCGCCTCGAAGAGCGACATGAACCGACGGGCAAGTTCGTCGCACCTGGGGAAGCGAAAGACGGAGCGAATCGTCCGCGATGTGGACTCGAGGCCCTCACCGGCGGGACCATCGGACGACGCGAGTTCGGGATAGGTCGTCGTGGTGATCGTGTACCCCGGCTGGTCGTCGCCGTCGATGGAGGCGGGAGCGACCCGCGCGCGCAGGTCCTCCGATTCGTGGCGGTACGTGACGTAGGCCATCTCGTGGTCGCTCGTCGCTGCCGTGTACCGTCTGTGGGTCTCGACGCGCCAGCCCACTGGCGGGTCCTCGAGTTCCTCTTCGGTCATCGTCCACTGAAACGACGGGAACTACCACGTCCGTATCGACTCGAGCAATATTACCGGACTAACGTCCTACCTTCCGACGCATGTCTGGTGCTACTGGCGTAGAAGGGGAAATTTGTGTACGTATGTCCGGGAGTAACGAGTCGATTTGGACTATCGGTCGTTCGCCCGCGGATACTCCGCCGCGAACACGTCCTCCACCAGCGGTTCGCCGTCGGCGGCGTTCGCCGCGGCGTCGGGTTCCGCCGGGCTGTCCGCGGCAGGACTCACACTCCCCGTCCGATAGCCGTGGAGGTCGAGGGTGACGTGATCGAATCCGAGTTCGAGCAGGGGGTCGCGGATCGACTCGACGAACGCCGAGTCGAGGGCGTCCTCGAGTTCGTCCGGATCGATTTCGATGCGAGCGAGGCCGTCGTGGTCGCGCACGCGAAAGCCCTCGAATCCCCACTGGTGGACCAGCGCCTCGGCGCGCTCGATCCGCGAGAGGCGGTCCTCGGTGACCGACAGCCCCGTCGGAATTCGCGAGGAGAGACAGGCCATCGACGGCTTGTCCGCCACGGAGAGACCGTAGGCGTCGGCCAGTTCCCTGACTTCCGACTTCGAGAGGTCGTGGGCGAGCAGCGGTGAGTGGACCTCGAGTTCCTCGACGGCGCGCAGGCCAGGTCGGTGGCCGGCGCCGGGGTCGTCCGCGTTGGTCCCGTCACAGACCGTCTCGATACCGAGTTCGCGGGCCTTCTCGAGCATCTTCCCCAGGCGCATCGTTCGACAGTGGTAACACCGGTCCT